>CAMCTC010000021.1 GCA_945878355.1 Bordetella parapertussis
TGTACTTGCTGAGGTAGTCGTTGCCATCCCCTCCGACCAGCGTGTCATTGCCAGCGCCACCATACAGAGAGTCATCGCCGGCCAGGCCGATCAGGCTGTCGTTGCCAGCATCACCATAGAGTGGATCGTTGCCGGCGGTTCCCGTTAAAACTGTCATCGTTTCACCGACTTTTCGCAGAAGACCGCCGAGGATATGACAAATGACGGCGCTTCGCACTCGACCGCACCGCGCAGCAGCAAGCCGCCTTGTCCCACCGATGACACCCTGGCGCGGGTTTGCCGGGTTTCGCGCCGGTCCAAGCCAAGGCATGATGCGGGTACGATGAATCTTCCGCTGTCCTGGGTGACGCTCGGCCAGCGTGCCGCGCTTTGGAGCCCCACCACCCGCGGTCTGCTGTGGACCGGCGCCGCCGGGCTGATCTTCAGCCTGCTCAATGCGTTTCTGCGCTCGCTGACGCTTCAGCTGGACCCGTTCCAGGCCCAGTTTCTGCGCTACCTGGCAGGCCTGCTGGTGATGCTGCCCGTGATGTGGCACCACGGTTTTCGCGGCTACTGGCCACGCCAGGTCGGCGGTCAATTCACCCGTGGCGCCGTGCACACGATGGGGCTGTGCCTGTGGTTCACCGCGCTGCCAGGCATACCGCTGGCCGACATGACGGCCATCGGCTTCACCGGCCCGATCTTCATCATGATCGGCGCCTACGTGTTCTTCAAGGAGCCTATGCGTTGGTCGCGCTGGCTGGCGATTGCGATCGGCTTTGCCGGGGTGATGATCGTCGTCGGGCCCAAGCTCTCGGGCACCGGCGGGCGCTACCACTTGCTGATGCTGGCAGCAGCACCCGTGTTCGCGGGCTCGTTCCTGCTGACCAAAGCGCTGACACGCTACGAGTCGCCGGGTGTGATCGTGGCCTGGCAGTCGATCACGGTGTCGATTTTCAGCCTGCCCTTGGCGCTGCTGCATTGGCAATGGCCGGGACCTTGGCAATGGGCAACGATCGTGCTGTGCGGCGTGCTGGGCAGCGCAGGCCACTACAGCTTGACGCGCTCGTTCATATCGGCCGACATCTCGGCGACGCAGTCGGCAAAGTTCCTCGACCTGGTGTGGTCGGCGGCAATGGGCTGGCTGCTCTTCAGCGATGTGCCCAGCCACTCCACGCTGGTCGGCGGTACAGTGATCTGCGCGGCGACGATCTGGGTCGCACACCGCGAGGCGCGCAGCAAAGGGCGTGAAGTTGCTGCAGCTTCAGAAGCGGGGACTGGCTGACGCCAGCAGGATCTAGCAACCAGGCCACGCGCAGCGCTAAAGTCGCGACTTCACTCGGAAACATGCCTGCCGTGACCACTGCCCACCCTGACCTCGTGCACGCGCTGCGCGGCGACACGATCGAATCCTTCCACCGCGGCTCGCTGGCCATCGTCGATGCCGAAGGCGCGCTGGTGCAGTCGCTGGGCGATGTGGACAGGCCGATCTTTCCGCGCTCGGCCTGCAAGGTCTTGCAGGCATTGCCGTTGGTGGCCAGCGGCGCTGCCGATGCGTTAGGCCTGAGCGACGAGGAACTGGCGCTGGCCTGCGCCTCGCACGGCGGCGAGCCACGGCACACCGCGACCGCGCTAGCGATGCTGGCCAAGGCAGGGCTTGCCGAGGGCGCGCTCGAATGCGGCGTGCAGTGGCCCAGCTTCGACGGCGCACTGAAAGCACTGGCACGAGAAGGCCGCAACCCAGGGCCGCTGAACAACAACTGTTCGGGCAAGCATTCGGGCTTCGTCTGCGTCGGCTGCCTGATGGCGCGTGCCGCAGGCCGCGACCCAGCCGAGTTCGTCCGCGGCTACGTCAGGCCCGACCACCCGGTGATGCGCGAGGTCAGCGCCGCATTGGCAGCGGCCACCGGCTGCGACCTGAGGCGCGCGCCGGCAGGCACCGACGGCTGCTCGATCCCGACCTTCGCGATCCCGCTGCGCCAACTGGCACATGGCTTCGCCCGCATCGCCACCGGCGTCGGGCTGTCGCCAGGCCATGCTCAAGCCGCCAAGCGGCTGCGCCAGGCCGTGGCCAACGCGCCGTACTTCGTCGCTGGCAGCGGCCGCTTCGACACCCGGGTGATGGAGCGCTTGGGCGAACGCGTGTTCTGCAAGGTCGGCGCCGAAGGCGTTTACTGCGCCGCGCTGCCCGAGGCCGGGCTGGGCGTGGCGATCAAGCTCGACGACGGCAACAACGCCCGCGCTGCCGAGGTGGTGATGGCCGCGGTGATCGAAGCCCGGGTCCGATTGCTTGATGATGAACAAGTCTTCTTGCGGGGTTTCAGCGACCTGGCGCTGCGCAATTGGAACGGCATCGAGGTGGGCCGGCTGCAGGCCAGCGCAGGGCTGCGCTCGGCGCTGGCGAGCTGAAGCCGCCGAACCTAGCTCTAGGCGCAAGCCCATCAGTCCCGCCATCAGCCCGGGCCAAGCCTGTCGCAACTGGGACAAACCCGCATTGAAGCGCCATGCTAAAAACTCAGGCTTTGCGCAAATCTGCGCTGCATGTTGCCGCCTGGCCGTCCCGAGGCGGTGATGGCAACCGGACCCGAAGGACAATCCTTCAATCAAGGCCGAACCGACGCCAATCGCGTCTAGGGACAAACAAGGAAACACCATGGACCTGAACTTCACCCCGGAAGAACTGGCCTTTCGCGCCGAAATCCGGCAATGGGTGGGCGAGAACCTGCCCAAGGACATCAGCCACAAGGTGCTCAATGCGCTGCGCCTGTCGTACGACGACATGCAGCGCTGGCACAAGATCCTGGGCGCCAAGGGCTGGCTGGGCTACCACTGGCCAACGCAGTTTGGCGGCCCGGGCTGGACCGCTGTGCAACGACACCTGTTCGAGGAAGAGTGCGCGCTGGCAGGGTCGCCGCGGATCATGCCCTTCGGACCGGTGATGGTCGCGCCAGTGATCATGGCTTTCGGCACACCCGAGCAGCACAAGCGATTCCTGCCTGGCATCGCGTCGGGCGAGGTCTGGTGGAGCCAGGGCTACAGCGAGCCGGGGTCGGGTTCTGACCTGGCGTCGCTGAAGACCCGTGCGGTCAAGGACGGCGACAAGTACATCGTCAACGGCCAAAAAACCTGGACCACGATGGGCCAGTACGGCAAGTGGATCTTCTGCCTGGTCCGCACCAGCACAGAGGGCAAGCCGCAGACCGGCATCAGCTTCCTGCTGATCGACATGAAGAGCCCAGGCATCACGGTGCGGCCGATCATCACGATGGATGGCGAACATGAGGTCAACGAGGTCTGGTTCGACAATGTCGAGGTGCCGGCCAACAACCTGGTTGGGGAGGAGAACAAAGGCTGGACCTACGCCAAGTTCCTGCTCTCGCACGAGCGCACCGGCATTGCCGACGTCAACCGTGCCAAACGCGAGTTGGAGCGGGTCAAGCGCATCGCCCGCGCCGAAGGCGTCTATGACGATGCCCGATTCCGCGACCAGGTGGCCGCACTCGAAGTCGACATCGTCGCGTTGGAAATGATGGTGCTGCGGGTGCTGTCGGCCGAGAAGAGCGGCGGACAGTCGCTCGACGTCGCCGGCTTGCTCAAGATCCGCGGCAGCGAGATCCAACAGCGCTATGCCGAGCTGATGATGCTGGCCGCAGGACCGGCAGCGCTGCCGTTCCGGCACGAGGCGATGGAAGCCGGTTGGCAAGGCGACTTCGACGGCGCCGCCGAATGCGCGCCGCTGGGAGGCACTTACTTCAACATGCGCAAGACGACGATCTACGGTGGCAGCAACGAGGTCCAACGCAACATCGTCTCGCAAACATTGCTGGGAGCCTGAGCATGGACTTCAACTTCACAGATGACCAGAATTCCCTGCGCGAGGCCGTGGCCCGCTGGGTTGAAAAAGGCTTCGATTTCCCGAGGCGCCACGCGCTGGCCAAGGCCGGCGGCAAGACCCGCGAGGTCTACAGCGAACTCGCCGAGCTCGGCCTGACCGGCTTGGCCGTGCCAGAGACTCACGGCGGCATGGGCTTGGGCGCGACCGAGGCGATGGTGGTGATGGAAGAGCTGGGCCGCGGCTTGGTCAACGCGCCCTTCGTCGCCGCTGCGCTGGTCGTGCCCGCGATGCTGTCAGCCGCACCAGCAGTGGTGCAAGCCGCCTGGTACCCCAAGATCGCTTCGGCCGAAGCGCTGGTGGTGCCGGCGCTGCAAGAGCGCGGCGCGCGCTACCAACTCAACCATGTGACGACCCGAGCCACCGAATCGGCTGGCCGCTGGACGCTCAGCGGCCACAAGACTGTGGTGCCTGCCGCTGACGAGGCCGACGCGTTCATCGTCGTCGCACGCATCGCAGGCGGCGCCGATGAGCTGTCCGGCATCGGCCTGTTCCTGGTCGAAAAAGGCGCTTCGGGTGTCAAGGCCACCGGCTACCCGACCCAGGACGGCGGCCGCGCAGGCGAGCTGATGCTGGCCAATGCCAGCGCCACGCTGATCAGCGCCGATGCCTACGCGCTGCTGGAGCAGGCGGTCGATGTGGGCATCGCCGCGACCTGCGCCGAGGGCGTGGGGCTGATGGACAAGCTGCTCGCGATCACGGTCGAGTACATGAACACCCGCAAGCAGTTCGGCAACACGCTGGCGAACTTCCAGGCGCTGCGCCACCGGATCGCCGACGTCAAGATGCAGGCCGAACTGGGCCGCTCGATGAGCTTCTTTGCCAGCCTCAAGCTCGGCGATGCGCCAGACCAGCGCCGCCGCGCGATCAGCCAGGCCAAGGTGCAGCTGGGCAACAGCATGCGCTATGTCGGCCAGCAATGCACCCAGATTCACGGCGGCATCGGCGTGACCGACGAGTACATCAGCAGCCACTACTTCAAGCGCCTGACCATGCTTGAGATGGCCTACGGCGACACGATGCACCACCTGGGTGAAGTGTCGGCGCGGATGCAGGACACAGCCGGCGTCTTCGCCTGAACCGCGCGGTGCAGCCCAGCCATCGCCGCGGATCGGGCGCGCACAGCGCGTAGTTGTTCGTCCCATGTTCCCAGGCGCCATCACCGACGTCGCCGGACTGAGGGTCGGTCATTTCACCGACCCGCGTCGCCCGACCGGCTGCACCGTGCTGCTGTGCGAGCAAGGCGTGGTGGCAGGGGTGGATGTGCGCGGCGCCGCACCTGGCACGCGTGAGACCGACCTGCTGCACCCGCTGGCCACGATCGAGGTGGTGCATGCGCTGCTGCTGACCGGCGGCAGCGCATTCGGCCTGGCCGCTGCCGATGGCGTGATGCGCTGGCTGGAGGACAGAGGACACGGCGTGCAGGTTGGCGCCGCGCGAGTCCCGATCGTGCCTGCAGCGGTGCTGTTTGACCTCTGGATTGGCGACGCCCGCATCCGCCCCGACGCCGCTGCGGGCTACGCCGCCTGCGAGGCCGCGTCGAGCAACCACCCGACCCAGGGCAGCGTGGGCGCTGGCGCCGGGGCCTCGGTGGGCAAGCTGTTCGGCACCGAGCGGGCGATGAAAGGTGGCATCGGCAGCGCGTCGATCAAGGTCGGCGCGATCACGGTGGCCGCGCTGGTGGCGGTCAACGCAGTAGGCGATGTGGTCGACCCGGCGACGGGACGGGTGATCGCCGGCGCCCGCACTGACGACGGCAAACAGCCGCTAGACATCATGGCCGCGCTGTGCGACGGGCAGCTACCGGCGCCGCTGATGGCCGGCATGGCCACCACGATCGGCATCGTTGCCACCGACGCCAAGCTGACCAAGGCCCAGACCAACAAGCTCGCCGCGATGGCCCACGCTGGGCTGGCGCGCAGCATCAACCCGGTGCACACCGCCAGCGACGGCGACGCGCTGTTCGCGCTGGCCACCGGCGGCAGCGGCAAAGCGGGCCACCTCACAGTGCTGGGCGCGCTGGCCGCCGAAGTGACGGCGCGGGCCGTGCTCAACGCCGTGCGCTCGGCCCACGGTCTGTCCAACCCTGACCTGCCGACGGCGCGCGATCTGGGGCTGGCTTGACTGGCCATTCGACCGACTCACCCTCCAGCAGGACATCCATGATCCCCGCCCCAATGCTCCACCGACGCACGCTGGCCGCCTTGCTGGCCACCGCCTTGCTGGCAGCTTGCGCCAGCTCGCCGCCACCAGCCACGGCCTTGCCGCCGATCGTGTTCGTTCACGGCAACGGCGACACCGCGGCACTCTGGACCACCACCGTCTGGCGCTGGGAGAGCAACGGCTGGCCGCGCGAGCGACTGCACGCCATCGATTTTCCCTACCCGTCATCGCGCGACGACGACACCAAGCCTCAGGAAGGTCGCAGCTCGACCGACGACCAGATGCGCCACCTCGCAGCCGAAGTCGACAAGGTGCTCGCGGCCACTGGTGCGCCCCAGGTCGTGCTGATGGGCAACTCGCGCGGCGGCAACGCGATCCGCCACTACATCGCCAACGGAGCCGGCGCGACCAAGGTCTCGCATGCGATCCTCGGCGGCACGCCCAACCATGGCGTGCAGGCCAACGCAGCCGTCCGGCCGAACAACGAGTTCAATGGCGCAGGCCCGTTCCTGATGGGCTTGAACGCCCCCAAGGGTCCGAACGGTGACGAGGTGACGCCCGGCCCGCGCTGGATGACGCTGCGCTCGGACAACAACGACAAGTTCGCCCAGCCCGACGGCCTGTGGATAGGCATGAAGGGCACACCGACCAAGGTCACGTTCGAAGGCCCGGCGCTCAAGGGGGCATTCAACGTGGTGCTACCAGCGCGCGACCACCGCGAGGTCAGTTATCACCCCGAGGCCTTCGCAGCGGCCTACCGATTCGTCACCGGACGAGCGCCGGCCACCCTGTCGCCGACCCACGTGACGCCAGAATCCAAGGTCGTGCTCGACGGCAAGGTCAATGGCTTCACCGCTGCCGGCCCGACCAACCTGCCGCTGAGCGGCGCCAAAGTGGCGGCCTATGCGGTCGACGCAGGCACTGGCGCCAGGCGAGGCAAGGCACTGGTCGACAAGGTTGTCGGCGCCGACGGCCGCTGGGGGCCGATCACCACAGACGCCAGCACCGCCATCGAGCTGGTGGTCGAGGCACCTGGCTTCGCGACCACGCACTTCTACCGCTCACCGTTCCCTCGCTCGTCCAACATCGTCCACCTGCGGCCAGAGCGCTTGGCCGATGCCGACAAAAGCGCAGCAGCCGTGGTCAGCATGACCCGGCCACGCGCTTATTTTGGCAACCCGCGCGACAAAGTCTCGCTCGACGGTCAGCCCGCCCAAGGCATCCCACCCGGTGTGGCGGGCATCGCCTCGGTCAAGGTCAAACTCGACAGCGGATCGGGCAGACCGGTGGTGGGCGAGTTCAGATCCGGCGTGATCAACGAGCGAATCGTCGGGATGAGCTGGCCGGCCAGGGACAATCACCTCACCGTGCTGGAGTTGCACGAATGACAGCGCAACCCTGATGAATCTTGCAATCCATGCGGCTTGACGACATCCTGTTCAGCCAGGGCTTCGGCTCGAGGCGCGAATGTGCCGGACTGCTGGCCGCCAGACTGGTTCGCGTCGCAGGCAAGATCGAGACCGACCCAGCCGTCGACTTGGCCACCGACGGCCTGCAGTTCGAGGTCGAGGGCCAGGCCTGGACCTTCCAGGCCACCTCGCTGGTGCTGTTGCACAAGCCGGCGGGCTATGAGTGCTCGCAAAAGCCGACCGCCTGGCCCAGCGTGATGTTGTTGCTGCCCGCAGCGCTTCGCCGGCGTGGCATTCAACCGGTCGGCCGGCTCGACCAGGACACCACCGGCTTGCTCTTGCTGACCGACGACGGCAAGCTGATCCACCGCCTGACCTCGCCCAAGCACCACGTGCCCAAGGTTTACGAGGTAGGCTGCGACCGGCCTGTCGATGCAGCCCAGATCGAGCAGATGCTGCGCGGTGTGGTGCTAGACGACGACCCGCTGCCAGTGCTGGCCGAAGGCTGCGAACTCACCGGCGAAAAAAGCCTGCGGCTGACGCTGATCCAGGGCAAGTACCACCAGGTCAAGCGCATGGTCGCGGCCGTGGGCAACCACTGCACCAGCCTGCACCGCAGCGCTTTCGGCGCGCTGACCCTGGCCGATGGGCCGGAGCCGGGGCAGTGGCGCTTCGTCAGTGACGCCGAGCGCGCCGCGCTGATGGCCAAGACGCCGCGATAGCGCGTCCATCGTCAACGCCACGCACCCGACCCCAGGGCCAACCCGCTGGACAAGCGCGGTGTACGCGCTGTACAAGGGCTGGGTGTCCCCCCGGCCCGGTCAGGGCGGGATGCCCAGCCAACCCGACCGGGATCAGTCCCTCTAGGAGACATGCACTATGAGTCATCGGATGCGATTCGGAATCTTCCTGGCCCCGTTCCACAAGCCCGGCATCAATCCCACGCTGGCGCTCGAGCAGGATCTGGAGCTGGTGCAATGGCTGGACCGCTGCGGCTACGACGAGGCTTGGTGCGGCGAGCACCACTCGGCCGGTACCGAAATCAGCGCCAGCCCGGAGATCTTCATGGCGGTGGCGTCGGAGCGCACACGTCACATCAAGCTTGGCTCGGGCGTGACGAGCGTGAGCTACCACAACCCGCTGTGGGTGGCCGAGCGCATCGTGCAACTCGACCACCTGACCCGCGGCCGGGTGATGCTGGGCCTCGGGCCGGGGTCGCTGCCCAGCGACGGCATCATGGTCGGCCTGTCGCAGACCCAGACCCGGCCGCTGCTCGAAGACGGGCTGGGCGTGATCATGAAACTGCTGACCAGCGACGAACCGGTCACCTTCAAGAACGACCGCTGGGATTTGCGCGATGCCCGGCTGCACCTGCGGCCCTACAGCAACCCGCTGTTCGACATCGCGGTGCCGGCAGTGGCCTCGCCCACCGGACCGAAGCTGGCCGGCATGCACGGCATCGGCTTGCTGTCGATAGGCGCGACCACCGCCGCAGGCTTCGACGCGCTGGCGCTGCACTGGGACGTGATGGAGGCGCAGGCCGCGCACTACAAGACCAAAGTCAACCGCGACAAGTGGCGGCTGGTGGGCATGGTGCACTGCGCCGAGACCATGGACCAGGCCTACCGCGACGTCGAATACGGCATGGAGCAGTGGTTCGACTACTTCCAGGCCGTGGCGGCCTTCCCGCAGATGGCGGTGCCGGGCAACAACGTCAAGGAGATGATCTCCTTCGTCAACGACTCGGGCTTCGGCGCGATAGGCACACCCGACATGGTCAACAAGCAGATCGACCGGCTCTGGCAGCAGTCGAATGGCGGCTTTGGCGCCTACCTGATGCTGGCCCACAACTGGGCCAACTTCGACGCCACGCGCAAGAGCTACGACCTGATCGCGCGCCATGTGTTCCCGCGCTGGCAGGGCCAGATGTCGACTCAGGCTGCTGCCGACCGCGCCCGCGCTGCCCGGCCTGAGCTGGCAGCGATCCACAGCCAGGCGGTGGAAGCAGCCACCCAGCGCTACGCCGCCGAGACAGCCGCCCGCGCCGGCTGAGCCCGCGCCGGACCGTCACCCTCGGCGGGTGACGGTCCGCAGCAGGCCCGCATCGCGATAATCGGGCGATGCAGATTTTTCGTGGAATCCAAGGCGCGGCCAAGGCCCGAGCGCGCCAACGCGGCGGCGCCCGCGACGCGGCCGGCTGTGCCGTGACGATAGGCAACTTCGACGGCGTTCACCGTGGCCACCAAGCGATGCTGGCGCTGCTGATCAGCGAGGCCAGGCATCGCGGCCTGCCGTCCTGTGTGCTGAGCTTCGAGCCTCATCCTCGCGACTACTTCGCACGCCTGACTGCGCATCCCGAAGCGGCGCCGGCGCGCATCGCGACGCTACGCGACAAGCTCTCCGAACTTGAGCGCTGCGGTGTTGACCAGGCGGTGGTCTTGCGCTTCGACGAGCGCTTCGCCGCGCAAAGCCCGCAAGCCTTCATCGACGAGGTGCTGGTGCGCGGGCTGCGTGCGCGCTACGTGCTGGTGGGCGACGATTTTCGCTTCGGCACACGCCGCGCTGGCGACTACGCGATGCTAGACGCCGCCGGCCAGCACCAGGGCTTCGACGTGGCGCGCATGATGAGCTACGAGGTCCACGGCTTGCGGGTGTCGAGTTCTGCCGTGCGCGAGGCCTTGGCCGCCGGCGACATGGCGCGGGCAGCGGCGCTGCTGGGTCGGTCCTACGCGATCAGCGGCCATGTGGTGCACGGCCAGAAGCTCGGCCGCACGCTGGGATTTCGCACGATGAACCTGCGCTTCGCGCATGCCAGACCCGCGGCGATGGGCATCTTCGTGGTCGAGGTGCAAGGACTGGGCGGACGGGTCCTGCGCGGCGTCGCAAGCCTGGGCGTTCGGCCGACCATCGAGGACGCCGGCCGTGTGCTGCTCGAAGTGCATTGCTTGGACTGGCCCAACGACATGGGCCTGGACGCCGCCTACGGCAAGCTGCTCAGCGTGAGCCTGTTGCACAAACTGCACGACGAGCGCAAGTACCCGTCGCTCGAAGCGCTGCAGTCAGGCATCGCCCGCGACGCGGCCGATGCCCGGGCTTGGTTCTCGGCGCAGCCCGCGCGCTGAATCCTCCAACGCGCGACCCAGCCGAGCCTTGCGCGACAGGCGGCGCCTAGACCCGACGCATACAATTCAGGCCATGAACGTCCTGTACCGCGCAGCGGCGGGCCTGCACGCCGCCACGCACCGCCAGCACACGCGCGACCGAATTCAGCGCTCGCCGCTCTGACGCTGCACGCACAAGTTCGGCCGTCCGGCCTCTGACGGCCGCGCCACCCGCCTTCAACGGCAACCGATTGCCTCTCGATGAGCGCGCCGGCCCAACCGGCGTGACGCTGCCATGACCGACGCCCAGAACCCCAAAGCACCGACCGACTACCGCGCCACCCTGAACCTGCCTGACACGCCGTTTCCGATGCGCGGCGACCTGCCCAAGCGCGAGCCCGGCTGGGTCAAGCAGTGGCAAGACGAAGGGCTTTACAAGCAATTGCGCGACGCGCGCTGCAATGCACCCAAGTTCATCTTCGCCGACGGCCCGCCTTACGCCAACGGCCAGATCCACATGGGGCATGCCGTCAACAAGGTGCTCAAGGACATGGTGGTCAAGTCCCGGCAGCTCGCCGGATTTGACGCCCAATTTGTCCCAGGCTGGGACTGTCACGGCCTGCCGATCGAGAACGCGATCGAAAAGAAGCACGGCCGCAAGTTGAGCCGCGACGACATGCAAGCCAAGAGCCGCGCTTTCGCGACCGAGCAGATCGGCCAGCAGATGGCCGATTTCAAGCGCCTGGGCGTGCTGGCCGACTGGGACCACCCCTATCGCACGATGGACTTCGCCAACGAGGCCGGCGAGATCCGTGCCTTCAAGCGGGTGATCGAACGCGGTTTCGTCTACCGCGGCTTGAAGCCGGTCTACTGGTGCTTCGACTGCGCGTCGTCGCTGGCCGAGTTCGAGATCGAGTACGCCGACAAGGGCAGCCAGACCTTGGACGTGGCCTTCTTGTGCGCTGAGCCCGACAAGTTGGCCGCCGCCTTCGGCCTGGCCTCGCTGGCCCAGGATGCGTTCGCGGTGATCTGGACCACCACCGCCTGGACGATCCCAGCGAACCAGGCGCTCAACCTGAACCCGGCGCTCGAGTACGCGCTCGTCGACACCGAGCGCGGCCTGCTGGTGCTGGCCGCATCGCTGGTGGAAAAGTGCCTGGCGCGCTACGGCATCACCGGCAATGTGGTGGCCGTCGCGCTGGGCGAGAAACTCGGCGGCATCCAGTTCCAACACCCGCTGGCGCAGGTCGACGCAGGCTACGACCGGCTCAGCCCGGTCTACCTGGCCGACTACGCCACCGCCGACGACGGCACTGGCTTGGTCCACAGCTCGCCGGCTTATGGCGTGGACGACTTCAATTCCTGCCGCGCCCATGGGTTGCAAATCGAGGACATCCTCAACCCTGTGCAAGGCTATGGCAGCTACGCCGCAGACTTTCCATTGTTCGGCGGCCAGAACATCTGGAAAGCGGTGCCGGTCGTGATCGAAGCCTTGCGCGGCGCCGGACGCCTGCTGGCAACCGAGGCCATCAGCCACAGCTACCCGCACTGCTGGCGCCACAAATCCCCGGTGATCTACCGCGCCGCGGCGCAGTGGTTCATCCGGATGGACGACGGCGAGGGCGTTTTCACGAAAGACAAGGCACCCAAGTCGCTGCGCCAATTGGCGCTCGAAGCGATAGGCGAGACCGGTTTCTACCCCGAGAACGGCCGCACCCGATTGCGCGACATGATCGCGAACCGACCCGACTGGTGCATCAGCCGCCAGCGCAGCTGGGGCGTGCCCGTGCCGTTCTTCCTGCACCAAGAGACCGGCGAGCTGCACCCGCGCACGATGGAGATCCTTGACCAAGCCGCTGCCATCGTAGAGGCAGGCGGCATTGAGGCCTGGAGCCGGGTCACCGCCGAGCAGATCCTGGGCGCCGAGGATGCGCCTCACTACACCAAGAGCAGCGACATCCTGGAGGTCTGGTTCGACTCGGGATCGACCTTCTGGCATGTACTGCGCGGCACCCATGCCGATTCACACGGCAGCCTGGGCCACCACGACACCGGGCCCGAGGCCGACTTGTACCTGGAGGGCCATGACCAGCACCGCGGTTGGTTCCACTCTTCGCTGCTGCTGGCCTGCGCGATCTTCGACCGCGCACCCTACCGGCAACTGCTGACCCATGGTTTCACGGTCGACAGCCAGGGCCACAAGATGAGCAAGAGCCTGGGCAACGGCATCGAGCCACAGGTGATCAGCCAGAAGCTGGGTGCCGACATCATCCGGCTCTGGGTCGCCTCGAGCGACTACTCGGGCGACATTGCCGGCGACGACAAGATCCTGGCCCGGGTGGTCGATGGCTACCGCCGGATCCGCAACACGCTGCGCTTCCTGCTGGCCAATGTCAGCGACTTCGATGTCGCCAAGCACAGCGTCGCACCCGAGCAGATGCTCGAAATCGACCGCTACGCGCTGACCCGTGCCAGCGCGCTGCAAGACGAGATCCTGGCGCACTACGAGGTCTACGAGTTCCACCCGGTGGTCTCCAAGCTCGGCATCTACTGCTCCGAAGACCTGGGCGCTTTCTACCTCGATGTGCTCAAGGACAGGCTCTACACCAGCGCGCCAGACAGCGTGGCGCGGCGCAGCGCGCAGACCGCGCTGTGGCACATCACCCAGGCGATGCTGCGCTGGATGGCGCCGTTCCTGAGCTTCACCGCCGAGGAGGCTTGGGCCTTGTTCGCGCCCGGTCACGGATCGATCTTCAAGCAGACTTACTGGCCGCTGGCCACGCCCGACCAGGCGCTGCTGGCCAAATGGGCGGCGATCCGTGAGGTGCGCGAGGCTGCGAACAAGGCGATCGAGGACGTTCGCAGTGCCGGCGGCCTGGGCTCGTCACTGCAGGCCAAGGTGTTGCTGGGTGCGCAGCCCGAGACCCACACGCTGCTGGCCTCGCTGGGCGATGCGCTGAAGTTCGTGCTGATCACCTCGGAAGCGACGCTGGCCGAGGCCGAAGCGCTGACGCTGACGGTGACGCCGGCCACGGCGCAGAAATGCGAGCGCTGCTGGCATTACCGCGACGATGTCGGCAGCGAAGCAGCCCACCCGACGATCTGCGGTCGCTGCACCAGCAATCTGTTTGGCGCCGGCGAACTGCGGACGATCGCCTGATTCCAGCGCGGCGGCGAAAGGGGATATCCCGAGAGCGCTGCCTGCGCTGCTTGGCTAGCATCGGGAGCGGGCTGGCCGTCGGAGCTGGCCGCTGAACAACCCAGAACCGAGGCCCAAACTGGCATGGACCCATCGAACCCGAAAGATACTGGCGCGCCCGATCTGCCCTTGCACGAGCACCTGCGAGCTCACGCCCGCCGCCAGCCCGACAAGCCGGCCTACCTTTGGTACGGCCGGGCCATCAGCTACGCCGAGCTCGACGCTGCGAGCGACGCTTTTGCTGCCCGACTGGCGGCGTTGGGGGTCGGCGCCGGCGACCCAGTCGCGCTGTTCATGGCCAACTGTCCGCAATACGCGATGGCGCATTTCGGCATCCAGAAGCTGGGCGCCGTGGTCTGCCCCTGCGGCCCGCTGAACAAAGAGCATGAGCTCGCCTACCAGCTCGGCGACCTGCAGGCCCGTGTGATCGTCGCGGCCGCACCGCTGCTGGGCACGGTGGCCAAGGTGCGTGCCGCCAGCGCGCTGGCCCATGTGTTCGTCGTGCACTACGCCGACCTGCTGCCCGACGATCCCGAGCACCAGGCCAGCATCGATGTGCCGGCCGAACTGCTGCAGATGAAAGCCGCGCCGCGCGAACTGCCCGCCGACTGCGAAGACTTTCTCGCAGTCTGCCGCAGCGGCGCTTCTTGTCCACCGGTCGTGATCACGATGGACCAGGTCGCGCTGATGACCTATACCTCGGGCACCACTGGGCTGCCCAAGGGCGCGATGCTGAGTTTCGACAACGCGCTGTTCAAGACCGCTGCCACCGCCCAATGCAACAACGTGCAGTCAGACGATGTGCTGCTGGCGATCGCACCGCTCTACCACATCGCCGGCATGCTGATGGGCGTGGACATCACTGTGTACGCCGGCGCAACGACGGTGCTGCTCTACCGCTTCGACCCGCTGGCGGTGCTGCAGGCGATCGACCGCCACCGAGTGAGCTGGTGGTACAGCATCGCACCGATGAACGTCGCCTGCATGGCACTGCCCCAGGCCAGCCAGTTCGACCTCGCCAGCCTGCGCATCAACGCAGTCACCAGCTTCGGCATCAGCTTCACCGAAGGCCTGGCCCGGCAGTGGCGAGAGTTGGCCTCGAACTGCGAGAGCTTCGAGGCCGCTTACGGCTTGTCGGAGACTCACACCTGCGACACCTACATGCCGCGCGACGCCATCCGCTGGGGCAGCCACGGCAAGCCGGTCACCGGCGTGACGATCCGCATCATCGACCCCGACAGCGGCATTGAGCGCGCCAGCGGCGAGGCCGGCGAGATCGTGCTCAAGAGCCGCGGCAGTTTTCTGGGCTACTGGAACAAGCCTGAAGCCACCGCCAAGACGCTGCGCGAAGGCTGGGTCCATACCGGCGACATGGGCCGGATCGACGCCGACGGCTACCTGACCTTCATGGGCCGCTTCAAAGAGATGATCAAGGTCTCGGGCTACAGCGTGTTCCCCGAAGAGGTCGAAACCCTGCTGATCCGCCATCCAGCGGTGGCCCAGGCTGCGGTGATCGGGGTTGACGACCCCGAGCGCGGCGAAGTGGTGCGGGCCTTCATCGTGCGCAAACCCGGGCAGGACCTGGACGAGGCTGGATTGATCAAATGGTCGCGCGACAACATGGCGGTCTACAAGGTGCCCAGGACGGTGCGATTCATCGAAGCCTTGCCGGCCACCGGCGCGGGCAAGGTCTTGCGCCGAATGCTCAAAGAAGAAAACTGAGATGTTCAAAAAACTTTTGATAGCCAACCGCGGTGACAAGCCCGGCGCGGCCGGGCTTGCGATGGAGCCCCAGGGGCGCTGCGCGCACCTAGGGTCACCATCAAACTGCCGGGCACGCGAAGCGTGCGGCGATCACACCGTGGAGTACCCATGTTCAAGAAGCTGCTGATTGCCAACCGCGGTGAGATCGCCATCCGCATCATCCGCGCCGCCCAGGACTTGGGAATGGCCACCGTCGCGGTCTACGCCCGCGACGACTCAAGCGCGCTGCACCGCAGTCTGGCCAACGAAGCGGTGGCGCTCGAGGCCACCGGCCCGGCCGCTTATCTCGACATCGCCGCGCTGGTCGCTGTGGCACGCCAGCAGGGCTGCGAAGCGGTGCACCCTGGCTACGGATTCCTCAGCGAGCGGGCCGACTTCGCCCAGGCATGCGCGGACGCCGGGCTGGTCTTCATCGGCCCAACGCCGGCGCAGCTGGCGATGTTCGGCGACAAGGCCAATGCGCGCAGACTCGCCGCCGAGCACGGCGTGCCGCTGCTGCCAGGAACAGCAGCGGCCAGCTTGGCCGAGATCGAAGCCTTTTTCGCAGACCAGCGTCGGATCGACCCGCAGTGCGGCGTGATGCTCAAGGCGGTAGCTGGGGGTGGCGGACGCGGCATGCGCGCGGTACCCGACCCCGCTGGGCTGGCCGAGGCCTACCAGCGCTGCGCTGCCGAGGCGCTGGCAGCATTCGGCGTCGGCGAGGTCTATGCCGAGAAGCTGATCCAGCGCGCCCGTCACCTAGAAATCCAGGTGATAGGCGACGGCCGCCAGGTGATGGCGCTGGGCGAGCGCGAGTGCACGCTGCAGCGCCGATTCCAGAAGCTGGTCGAGATCGCGCCCAGCCCCAACCTGAACCCCGCGCTGCGCGAGCAAATGCTTCAGGCCGCGCTGACACTGGCCCGCAGCACCGGTTACCAGAGCCTGGGCACTTTCGAATTTTTGGTCGACGATCAATCCGCTGACTTGCCTTTCGTCTTCATCGAAGCCAACCCGAGGCTGCAGGTCGAACACACCGTGACCGAGGAAGTGACCGGCGTCGACTTGGTGCAGGCGCAAATTTCGATCGCCGCCGGCAGCACGCTGGCCGGCATCGGCCTGGACCCGGCGCACCCGCCGCAGGCCCGCGGCTTCGCGGTGCAGTGGCGAATCAATGCCGAGAGCCTGGATGCGCAAGGCCAGGCCAGGCCGTCCAGCGGCCAGATCACGCGCTGCGAGTTGCCCAGCGGCCCCGGGATCCGGGTCGACAGCCATGCTCGCCACGGTGCAGCACCATCGCCGCACTACGACAGCCTGCTGGCCAAGCTGATCGTCAGCCACCGCAGCGGGCATTTCGACGCGGTGCTGCGGCGCTCGCAGCGTGCGCTGGCCGAATGCCAGATCGCCGGGCTGGCGACCAACCTGCCGTTGTTGCGCGCGCTGGCCGCAAACCCCGAAGTGCAGCACGGCGAGGTCCACACCCGCTGGATCGAGGCGCAATGGCCGGCGCTGCGCGCGCAGATCGAAACCCAGACCGACAGCGCCGAGCCAAGCCCGGTGGCAGCGCCGCTGGCCGCCTCGCCCTCGACAGCGATACCCGAAGGGCAGATCGGCTTGCGCGCAGCCATGGCGGGCCGTCTGGTGCAGTTCAACGCAAAGGTCGGCGAGACGCTGGCCGCAGGCGCCGAAGTGCTGGTGCTCGAAGCCATGAAGATGCAGCATGGCATCCATCTGGACGGCGCAGCTTGTGTCAGCGCGCTGTGCGTGGCCGCGGGGGACTTCGTCAACGAAGGCCAGTTGTTGCTGCTGCTCTCGCCGGTCGACCAGGCGCAGGTCGAGGCCGTCGCGACGCTGGCGCCGGACCTCGACCATGTCCGACCCGACCTGCAGCGGGTGTTCGACCGCGACGCGCTCACGCTAGACGCCGCCCGTCCCGCAGCGGTGGCACGGCGCCATGCGGCCGGCGGCCGCACCGCACGAGAGAACGTCGATGACTTGTGCGATCCAGACACTTTCATCGAGTACGGCGCCTATGCGATCGCGGCGCAAAGCCGGCGCCGCACGCTAGACGACCTGGTGCGAAACACCCCGGCCGACGGCATGGTCACCGGCATAGGCGCGGTCAACGGCGCCGACTTCGGCCCTGAGCGCAGTCGCTGCGCGGTGATGGCTTACGACTACACCGTGCTGGCCGGCACCCAGGGCTGGCGCAACCACCACAAAAAGGACCGCTTGCTGGGCCTGGCCCACCAGTGGAAGCTGCCCACCGTGCTGTTCGCCGAGGGCGGGGGCGGGCGGCCTGGCGATGTGGACATGCCGATCATTGCCGGGCTGAACAACCACACCTTCAGCCAGTTCGCTGCGCTGTCGGGCAAGGTGCCGGTGGTCGGCGTGGTGCATGGCCGCTGCTTTGCCGGCAACGCTGCGCTGCTGGGCTGCGCCGACGTGATCATCGCGACCCAGGCCGCCAACATTGGCCTGGGCGGACCGGCGATGATCGAAGGCGGCGGGCTCGGGCTGTTCCGACCCGAGGAGATCGGCCCGGCCGCCGACCTGCACCACAACGGCGTGATCGACATCCTGGTGGCCGACGAGGCCGCTGCGGTGGCCGCCACGCGCCAGTACCTGGGCTATTTCCAGGGTCGCACCCAAGGCTGGACTGCGGGCGACGCCCGCGCGTTGCGCCACCTGATCCCGGAGAACCGGCTGCGCGTCTATGACATGCGCGCGGTGCTGCACGCGCTGGCCGATACCGGTTCAGTGCTGGAACTGCGCGCCGGCTTTGGCGCGGGCATGGTCACCGCGCTGATCCGCATCGAGGGCCGACCAATCGGCGTCTTCGCCAACAACCCGCACCATCTGGGCGGCGCGATCGACCCGGACGGCGCCGACAAGGCCGCTCGCTTCATGCAGTTGTGCAACGCCCATGGCCTGCCCATCCTGAGCCTGTGCGACACCCCTGGCTTCATGGTCGGACCCGAGGTCGAGCGCCAAGCCCAGGTCCGTCATGCCTGCAGGCTCTTTGTCACCGCAGCGCACCTGCAAGTGCCCTGCTTCACCGTCGTCGTGCGCAAAGGCTACGGCCTGGGAGCGCAGGCGAT
The DNA here is from genome assembly GCA_945878355.1 of Bordetella parapertussis. Classification (GTDB taxonomy): domain Bacteria; phylum Pseudomonadota; class Gammaproteobacteria; order Burkholderiales; family Burkholderiaceae_C; genus Pseudaquabacterium. The sequence continues at coordinate 18,585 of CAMCTC010000021.1, forward strand.
GGCCGTGGGCGGCTTCGACGCCCCGGTGTTCACCGTCGCCTGGCCCACCGGCGAGTTCGGTGGCATGGGACTGGAGGGATTTGTCAAGCTGGGCTACCGCAAGGAGCTCGAAGCGGCCGCCGAGGGCCCCGAGCGCGCTGCGCTCTACGACCAACTGGTTGCGCAGCAATACGCCAGCGGCTCGGCGATCAACATGGCCACCACGCTGGAGATCGACGCGGTGATCGACCCGGCCGAAACCCGCACCTGGCTGACGCGCGGCTTGGCCAGCACAGGCACGCCGAGCAGGAGCAGCGGCGCCCGCTTCGTCGATGTCTGGTAGCAGCAGCGCTGCGAAACCGGGCATGGCGGGTCGAGCGAGTGCGCCAAGCGGCAAGCTTCGCGCACTCGGTTTGCTGTTGCGTGGCCTGGCTGTTTCACTGCTGCTGGTCCTGGGTTTGCTGGTGGGGCTGTGGCTGGCGCTGGAGTCGGCAGCGCTGGTGCCCCAGACGCCGGCGATCACCGCCAACGACATCGCGCGTGCGATGCAATTGCTGCAACAACACAACCCGAACGGCAAACTGCCGGGTATCACCCATTCCCTGACGCTGTCGCAGCGCGACCTGGAATTGCTGATCCATCAAGCAGGGCACCGGTTTGGCGAGACCCGTGCGAAAGTCCATCTGCAGGCCGGCCTGGCACGGGTCCAGGTCAGCCTGGCATCGCCAAGCCTTCCGCCAGGCCTCTGGCTCAACCTCGACGTCTGGCTGCGCGAGAACGGCGCGCTACCGCAGATCGAACAACTTCGGCTTGGTGGATTGCGCGTTCCTTGCTGGCTGGCCGAACAAATGCTGCCTTGGCTGCTCGAAGCGTTCGACCTGCGCAGACAGAGCGAGTGGGTACAGCGCTTGCTCGTCCATGTGGGCTTCAGCGCGCAAGGGCTGGCGCTGGGCTATGCGTGGACAGACCAGCCGCTGCAGGCGCTGGCCCGCAGCTTGCTTCAGACCACTGACCTGGCCCGGCTGCTGGTCTATGCCCAGGCGGCGGCACGCGCTGGCAGCGATTTAGGGTCAGCGCGCCAGATGTCGATGACCCAACTGCTGCCGCCGGTCTTTGCGCTCGCACGCCAGCGCTCGGTCGGTGCGGCCAGTGCCATCCTGGAGAACCGCGCGGCGTTGTTGGCCCTGGCCTTGATGGTCAACCCGCCAAGCCTGTCACTGCTGTTGCCCCATGCGCCGCTGCTGCCACTGCAGATCACCTTGCTCGCGCGGATCGACATGCCCCAGCACTTTCTGGTGTCGGCAGCGCTTGCCGCCGAAGCAGGTGGTGCCTTCGCTGACGCCGTTGGGCTTTACAAGGAAGTGGCCGACTCGCAGGGCGGCAGCGGCTTCAATTTCCATGACCTGACCGCCGACCGTGCGGGCAGCCGTTTCGGTCTGCAGGCTGTTCGCCACCCGCAGGCCCTGCAAGCAAGGCTCGCTGCGGGGGTGCGGGAGGACGAACTGATGCCAGCGGCAGCCGACCTGCCCGAAGCCCTCAGTGCCCAGGAGTTTCAACGCCGATTCGGTGGCGTTGGCGGCCCGGCCTACCGGCAGGTGATGGCCGAGATCGAAGCCCGGCTGAACCGGCTGAGCCTGTTCTCACCCTGAAATTCAGTGAAGCACGAGCAGCGGCAGCTTGCTCCTGGACAGCACGTTCTTGGTGTGCGAACCGAACAGCAGTTCACCCAACGCGCCACGGCCATGGGTCAGCATCACGATCATGTCACAGCCCGAGTTCTCGGCCTGCTCGATGATCGCGCGGTCGACGCCGTCGCTGTGGGCATGCAGTCCGGTGAACACCACCCCGGCTTCGTTGGCTTTCAGCTCGAAGCGCGTGAGAACAGCGCGTGCATGTTCGTCGGTACGCTCGACATGACGCTGCGCTGCCAAAGCATAGTTCTGCATCGGCAAGGTGTCGGTGGGCATCGGTGCGTCGGGCTCGACCACGAAACCAGTGATCGCGGCACCCAGTTGACGGGCAAGGTCAATGCTGGCCTGCATCGCGCGCTCACTCAGCACGCTACCGTCCACCGGCACGAACAGATTGCGGTACATGACAGCCTTTCGGTATCTCGAAGACTGTCACTCTAGGTCGGCAACCCAGGTCGCCGCTTGACACCGATCAAGCGACACCGGCGGGCGCGGCACTTGACGTGCGATCAGTGAGACGCTGCCGAGGCTGGCTCAGCAGCGGGCGCTGAATGGCCGGCTTCGACGTTGTGCTTTTCACCGCCCATGTCGACGTCAGCGCCAGACTTGCTCAGGATCCAGAGCGCGACTGCGGCGAACAAGATGAAACCAAGGAGGATTTTCCACATAGCGGTTGACGATAATTTTTGAAGTGAGTGCACGACGTGGCACTGTGACGCATGGATCGTGTCTGACACCGATCCATGCGTCACCCGGGACGCGCCCGGGTGCCTTGCACCGGGCGCGAGGCCCGGACGCAAAGAGTCAGTCGTTGGCGTAGATGTCCACGTCCTTGGTTTCCTTGACGAACAGCATGCCGACGACAAAGGTCATCGCGGCAATGATGATCGGGTACCACAGGCCGCTGTAGATGTTGCCCTGAGCCGCGACGATCGAGAACGAGATCGCCGGCAGGAATCCGCCGAACCAGCCGTTGCCGATGTGATACGGCAGGCTCATCGAGGTGTAGCGGATGCGGGTCGGGAAGAACTCCACCAGCATCGCGGCGATCGGACCGTAGACCATCGTCACATAGATCACCATGATGGTCAGGATCAGCACCAGCATCCACCAGTTGTACGAGCCCGCGACGATCGGGTCGGCCTTGGCCGGGTAACCGGCGTCATTCAGCGCACCGCGAACTTCCTTCTCGAAGCGTGCCTTCTCCTCCTTGCCGCCAGGCGCCTTGGCGTCATAGCCGGCCACGGCCTTGTCGCCGACCTTGACGGTGGCGACCGAGCCAGCCGGGCCGTCGACCTTGTCGTAGTTGACACCCGCATTGGCCAGGTAGCTGCGCGTGACGTCACAGGCGTTGGTGAACACCTTGGTGCCGGTCAGGTTCAGCAGCAAGCCGCAGTCGGCCGGGTCCGAGACCACCGTGACGGGTGACTTCTGGATCGCGGCCTGCAGCTTCGGGTTGCCATAGGTGGTCAGCGCATTGAACAGCGGGAAGTAAGTCAACGCGGCGATCAGGCAACCGGCCATGATGATGGGCTTGCGGCCGATCTTGTCCGACAGCGAACCGAAGATGATGAAGAACGGTGTACCCAGGATCAGCGAGATCGCGATCAGGATGTTGGCCGTCGGCCCATCGATCTTCAGGAAGGTCTGCAGGAAGAACAAGGTGTAGAACTGACCCGTGTACCAGACCACGGCCTGACCGGCGGTACCGCCGATCAGCGCCAGGATCACGATCTTGAGGTTGCCCCATTGGCCGAAGGACTCGGTCAGCGGTGCTTTCGAGGTCTTGCCCTCGGCCTTCATCTTCGTGAACGCCGGCGACTCGCTGAGCTTGAGCCGGATCCAGACCGAGATGATCAGCAGCAGGCCCGAGAATGCATAAGGAATGCGCCAGCCCCAGGCTGCGAATTCCTTCTCGCCGATGGTCAGCCGGGTGCCCAGGATCACCATCAGCGCGAGCATCAAGCCCACCGTGGCAGTCGTCTGGATCCACGCGGTATAGGCGCCGCGCTTGTCATGCGGTGCATGCTCAGCGACATAGGTGGCAGCACCGCCATACTCGCCGCCCAGTGCCAGACCTTGCAGCAGACGCAGCGAGATCAGCGCGACCGGTGCAGCCAAGCCCCAGGTCGCGTAATTGGGCAGAAAGGTCACCAGGAAAGTTGACAGACCCATGATCAGGATCGTCACCAAGAAGGTGTACTTACGCCCGACCAGGTCGCCGAGACGGCCGAAGATGATCGCGCCGAAAGGCCGCACCGCGAAACCGGCAGCAAAAGCCAGCAGCGTGAAGATGTCGCGTGTCGCGGGGTCGAGCGCGGTGAAGAAGTTCGCAGCGATGATCGCTGACATCACGCCGAAAAGGTAGAAGTCGTACCACTCGAACACCGTCCCGAGAGACGACGCGAAGATGACCATCTTCTCGTCTTTCGGGATAGGCCTCGAGCCCGAAGTCATTCCCGTGCCTGCAGATCCTGTGGATGCCATGTCGATTGCTCTGTTGTGTTTTTGGAAAAAGGACATGGCGCCCAACGCAATGTCCTCGAATCGCACTGTGCAACCCCAGCCTGACCAATTGCTGACGCAACGAGGACGCGTACTAAACCAGTTACTGGTCTGTCTCCATAGGTAAAAATCGGCCGATTGGGGCCGTTTGGCCAATCCGGAAATAAGGGTAAATACTTATTTCTTGGAGAAGTATTCAGGCCATTGGCTCGCGCTGCGCGCGCTGAAGTCCGGCAGGCTGCTTGCCCACCTCGTCCCAAGTCGGGCCTGGACAGCTCCTCGCTGCGCCAGCGCTCCAGCGTGCTCGCACCGATCGCGACCTCACGCGCAACTTCGTCCACCGCCGCGCTCTCCGGTGGCAACAACCTCGCCACCGCTCTGCTCTTAAATGCCTGTCCGTATCTTGCCAAGTCGTTCTCTCATCGCTGCCCCTGTTGGTCGGTTCTATCAGGGTGACAGGTACTCTGACGCGGGGGTCAACATGGGTGGTGAAGCACGGCGCTGACGCCATTCACTCGGAGCCGGCGCAGCCTGCTGCATCAGCACCTGACGCTGTCCCTGCTGGCAAGTAAAGAGTTCGTGGCTTGCCAGCTTTGGGTGTAACCGTTCAGCCTGAGCGGGGCAGCCAACGATGTTGTGCCGCCAAATTCCGCACGTCCCGCCATTGGTGGCACTGCGCTGCGACGCGCGGCCAAATGCACTGCAGCAGTTCACATTCGGCCAGCGTGTCGGCTGCGGCTTGATGTCGCACTGAGCACTCAATCTTGAAGTGACGCAGCCAGTCGTCCAGCGCTCTGGCTCGCACGCCCTCAGATGTGACGGCACACAGGTGGTCAAGGTCCAGCCACGGGTTGGACAGTTCGCCGAGATGGTGTTGAGTCATGTGGCGTTGGATCACGGCCTCGTCAAACGCGCAGTGAAACGCCAGCAGCGGCGAGTTGCCGACGAACTGGCGAAACGCTTGCAGGGCTTGAGTCGGCGCCAGGCCCGCTCGCTGCTCTTGCACGCCAATGCCATGCAGCAGAATATTCGCGTGGCTTGATGCGTGTTCTTGCTGGAGCACCACTTCGAAGCTGTCGCCGAGGTCAATGTGCAAGGTTTGCCGTGGCCAATCCACTTGCATCCCGATGGCTGCGATCGCCAGCAGGCGGTCGCGTTTGGCGTTGAGGCCGCTGGTTTCCACGTCGAGCATGACCCAGCGGTTTTCATTCGGCGGTGTTGCGCCTCGCCACCCCGTTAACCATCGAATCAGCCGGCGCACGGCTTACCTTTGGTAGTCGAGTTGCAGGCGTTGCTGCAACTGACGAGCGACGCGCAAAGTTTCGCGCAAAATGCGCCGATCGATGTCGTTCAACTGGGCGACCACCAGTCGATTTGGCTGCGCTAGCGCCGGCCCGCCTCTTAGCTGAATGCGCAAGCGGAGCATCTGCAAGAACTCAAAGCCACTGACCCAGGCGCCGTATTCATTCTCGGCAAGTGCCATGTGTTGTCCTGCCGCTTCCAGGCGCTGCCTGCTGTTGGTTTGCGCAAGGCCGTGCGCCAAGCTGTAAATACGGGCAACGTCAACAAAGATCGCTGCGCCCTGCAACTTCAAGTCGAGTGTGCCGTTGGCATCTGTGTCGATGGCGCCACGCCAGTTCAAGGCGACACCTCGCGTCAGGGCATTGAGGGCCATTTGCTTGAGAAAGCGGGGGGTCTGTTGAGCCGCTTGAACGACCTCTTGACGCAGACTTTGAGCCAGCGTGGCATCCCCGGACAAGTGGCGAAAATCAAAATAAATACTCGCATTCAGCAGATCTTCGGGCGTTCCCTGTCGGATCCATTGCTCGAAGCGCGCGCGCCATTCGTCCCATGTCAGGCAGCAGGCCGGCTGACCGGCCATGACACCGCCGCGGCACAAAGGGTAGCCGCAGGCGTCCAGCACCAGGTTCACGTCGTGGGCGAAGGCTAGCGTTCTTGCTCTTTGTGCCGCTGTCGTGTCGTTCGGCAGGATCAGGGCATTGTCTTGGTCGGTGGCAATCGTTTGTTCATCGCGGCCTTCGGAGCCCAAGGCCAACCAGCAGAGCCTGCGCATGTCGATGCCGTGTTCCTCGGCCTTGAGCGCCAACAGATTTTCAGTCAGCACATCGTTCAGGTGGCTGATCATGGCCGTCAGTTGGCGCGCCTGCACACCTTGCCCCAGCAGGCTGTGTGCCAATCGACGAATGCCTTCGGCGGCTTGGATCAGCGAGGCGCTGTCGGTAGCCGCACGCAAGCTGCTGCTGACGCTATTCAAACTTTGCTTTTGCATGGCGAACAAGTCACGTTCCGAGACCATGCCCACCGCAGCACCATGGCGAGTGATGGGAACATGCCGCATGCCATGGCGCGACATCAGCAGTGCGGCGTCTTCGGCCGTGTGGGCGGTGGTGAGCGACAACACCGGCTGCGTCATGACCCGGGCAATCGGTGTATCAAGGGGAACCTGCGCCAAGGTGATGCGCCCCAAAATATCGAATCGCGTGAGGATGCCCAGCGGTTGCCCCATCGGGTCAGTCACCAGCATGGCGCCAATGCGCGCGTGGTGCATGGCTTGCAAGGCTTCACGCAAAGACGTCTCTGGCGTGCAACTCACCGGGCTGCGTTGCACCAATGCTTCGAGCGGTTTTTCGAATTGTTGCTCGGTCAGCGCTTGGGTGGCGTAACTGGCCAGCAAGGCTTGGCGCGATAGCGCCAGAAGTTGGTTGCTGTGTTGATTCAAAAAATCGGCAAAGACCGGACTTTGCCGCGCCAGCGTTTGCATGGCCAGCACGGGTAATGCCAGCACAAAAGTATCTGCACTGGCGCGGTAAACCGCTGTGACCGCCCGCCCGGCCATCGCCGCACCCAAGGGCAGCAGGTCACCGGCTTCGTATTCAAAGACGTCCCCCATAGGCCCCGCCAAGCCGCGTGTGCCCGTCACAGCACCGCGGCGAATATAAAACAGCTGCGTCACGACCCCCGACGCCGGCTCTATCAGGACATCTTCAGGTGCGTAGTAGTGCTGACTGGCTTGCGACAGAAAGAAATCGAGATCGGCATGGGCCATTTGCGCGAACGGGGAATGTTCTGCCAACTCTTTGCGAAAGTTTCTAAGCAGGCTGCCTGAAGGGCTCAAATCTGAATGTCGCTCAAGGGCGGAGGGTGTGGTCATTTCTATTTTAAAAAAAAATGCAGATCAAACCTTATATTGCAGAAAATATATAAATTTTTAACCCTATATTGAGGTTTTCACTGACCACGACGTCAGGAAATAGTCAGGTACGTTGAAGACATTCGATAAACATAACCCATTTAACAAGATAAAATGTTCTCGGTCATGGTGGTTTTAAAGAGAGTTATCGATGATTTTGTGGTGGGCCGATTTATCTTGGGCTTGCTCGCTGGCGTGAAACGCCAGACCAATGTCTTTTGGCAATTGTTCGATGTCGCGTCCAAGCCTTCACTTTGGTTGATGCGCTACGTCAGCCCAAAGCTGATCCTTGACCTGCACATCCCGTTGGCAACCGTCAGTGAGGACAGTGCTTTCAAACGCCCTTTTTCCTTCCCCTTGGCACCCCGGACATGGCACCCGACATGCGTGAGTCGGTCTTTGACGGTGGCTGAGTTCTGTTGTGCGTTGACAGCGTCGCCGAAAGCGTTTTTTCGGGCGCTGTCTGCGGCTTATCCCTTGTCACTAGGTCGATCCCATCGATCCTGCAAATACTCGGATCCAGCCGACTCCAGCGGCCTGGTCGCGGGGTCGCTTGAACGGTCTTGGGCAGCTTCAGGCCGCTTGCAGCGCCTGGCGTAGCGGCACAGCTACTCCGGCGCCTGGCGGTCGTCGGCCGGCAGCGCACGGAGGCGTGGAGGCTGAAGCCGTTGCTGTCGGCGAACAGCGTCTGGTTAAAGCCCCTCTCCCTAGGCATGGCCCCCTGCAACGTCAGAACCTTCTGGCCCGCCCTAGGACCGAAAGCGATGCGGCAGGTAGTCGGCCCTGCGAAATTCAAACCGCTGCAGCGAGGCGCAGTGACATGAACGGCGGCGAGCACACTGAAGCCGGCCCGATGGTGGCACGTGCGACCTCCGGTGCCGCCGGCAACGCCCCCAGCAGGCCGACGACACACACGAGCACCGCAGCGTTCGACAAGTTCCTCGTCGCTCAAGTTGAAGCTGTTCTTCAGGTACAGCAGGCTGGCCATCAAGCGGATGGGCAAGCGCGGGCGGCCGGCCGGGTTGACGCCGCCGCCGAACTCGACGTCATAGGCGCCCAGCAGATCCTCACCGCGAAGCCGCTTGGCCGGCAGCGTTGGATGCCCCAACTTCGGCGCCACCACCGCTTCGATCGCAGCCCAGGGCTGGCGCGTGGACAGCACCGCAAGCGAGTGCTTCAAATCGATCATCGTGTCGAGTCGGGCGCGGAAGAAATTGTCTGAGGCCATCGGCAGCGCTCCTCAATCCCCCAGGAATTGACATCTATTGGATCGATTCGCGTGTTTTTTTTCATCAAAATTTACCATCTTTTCGTTTAAAAACAACGCATTGCTGGCTCTGCAGGGCCGACCAGGTACAGGCCGCAGCCTGCAGCGGCCTGAGCCCCGGGCTTCGTCGGCGTCGGCGTCGCTGTCGCTGTCGGCCATGTAGGTCGAATCCTTCGCTTCGATCAATACCCCCGACGGGGCAGCAGTTTCATCGGGTCATGGTCGTCTCCTGTTCAAAGGCCAGCCAAAGCTTGCTTGACACGCTGGTAGGTGCTGCAGAGGCAGATGTTCTTGATCTCGCTGGCGATCTCGTAGCCATGGTGGCCGGCCCTGAGGGCGGTGACGATGGCCATCAGCATGCTGGACTGGCAGTAGCCGCACAACGGTACCTGGTAGAAAAAAACCAATGGGCTAACCCTATGCAAGGGTTTTCACTAGCCACCGCGTCAGGAAGCTGTCAGGTACGTTGAAGACATTCGACGGACGCAATCCATTAATACGAGAAAATGTTCCTGGCGATCGTGATTCTAAAGAGCTTGATCGAGCTGTCGCTGATGTTTGTGGTGGGCCGATTTATCTTGGGCTTGCTCGCTGGCGCCAAGCGTCAGACCAATGTCTTTTGGCAATTGCTCGATGTCGCGTCCAAGCCTTCGCTTTGGTTGACGCGCCAGGTCAGCCCCAAGCTGATCCTTGACCAGCACATCCCGTTGGCGACCGTCAGTTGGCTGATCATCGCGTGGGTGCTGGTGGTCATGGCAAAAATTGACCTCTGTCTTCAGATCGGACCCGCGGCATGTCAATGAGTTTCAAAACCACCCCAGAGGCGGCGCGCAAGATTGGGCGATGGGCACTTTTTACCCTGCATTGGCGCGCCAAAATTTTCTTGTTTCTCGGCATGCGAGTATCGGCCACGCAGGTCTTTCAAGATATTTTGCTGCATGTTCCCAAAGACTTGCTGGCCTTGAACAGCTTGGGTTACGCCGCTATGCACGACAGCAACTTTGTTTTGGCGCTGAATTATTTTGATCAGGTTGTGGAACTCTCTTCCGAGTCCTCGAATGCACATTTCAACCAGGCCTTTGTGTGCGAAGAGCTGGGACGACTGGAGGATGCCGAGCGCGGTTTTCGGGCCGCCATTGCGATTGAGGAAAAGATGGACCGGGCCTGGTACGGCCTCGGACTGGTACTGGTTCGGCAAGGGCGGCTTGAAGAAGCTGTCATCGCGCTCAAGCACAACACAAAACTTCAACCCATGAGCCCCTTTGGCTGGTATCAGCTGGCTCGTGTGCATTTAGACCTGAAGCAAGCCGACGAAGCACTGGCTGTGATCCGTTACCTGAAGGGGTTTGAGCCCAAGGTGGCGAATCAACTAGAGCGAGAGACTGGGTTGAAAGTCGGAAATCCGAGCTGAGTTTTAAAATTTTTACCAAGGAGACATGCGATGCAACTATCGGCAAGGCACCATGAATATTGGCGCAAAAATCTGCGAATCACTGCTTTACTATTGGGCATTTGGTTCTTTGTCACCTTCGTGCTGGTCTTCTTTGCAAGAGAGCTCGACTTCAAATTTTTTGGTTGGCCGTTCTCTTTCTGGGTTGCGGCTCAGGGCGCGCTGGTGGTCTATTGCGTGATCATCTGGTATTACGCCCGCTACATGAACAAGCTCGACATTGAATACGGCGTTGCCGAAGGAGAAGCGTCATGAGCATGTTTGGCAGTGACAACCAGTCGCAGAGCGACTTCAAGAAAGGCCTGAACAAGGTCTACACCTGGTACACCGGCGGGTTCATCAGCTTCGTCATCGTGCTGGCCATCCTCGAACAAATGGGTTTGCCGAGAAACTGGATTGGCTACCTGTTCTTGGCGGCAACAGTGCTGCTGTACGCCGGCATCGGCGTCATGAGTCGGACCAATGACGCGTCTGAATACTATGTGGCGGGCCGACGTGTTCCCGCCATGTACAACGGCATGGCGACCGGCGCTGACTGGATGTCTGCAGCGTCCTTCATCGGCATGGCCGGTACGCTGTACCTGACGGGTTATGGCGGTCTGGCCTTCATTTTGGGCTGGACGGGTGGCTATTGCTTGGTGGCACTGTTCCTTGCGCCCTATTTGCGCAAGTTCGGCCAGTTCACCATTCCTGACTTTTTGGGCGCTCGCTACGAAGGCAACTTGCCGCGTCTGATCGGCGTGTTTGCAGCCATTTTGTGCTCCTTCACTTACGTGGTGGCGCAGATTTACGGCGTCGGCTTGATCACTGCCCGACTCACTGGCCTGGCTTTTGAAGTCGGTATTTTCGCCGGTCTGGCTGGCATTTTGGTCTGCTCGTTCCTGGGCGGTATGCGGGCGGTCACTTGGACCCAAGTGGCCCAATACGTGATATTGATCATTGCGTACCTGTTGCCGGTGATTTGGTTGTCGGTCAAGCACACCGGTGTGCCGATTCCGCAAGCTGTCTACGGCTATACGCTTGAAAAGGTCACGGCCAAAGAAGAGCAGTTTCTAAAGGATCCGAAAGAGCTTGAAGTGCGTGGCATTTTCAAAGCCCGTTCCGAGGCGGCGGTTGAAAAACTCAAGGATGTGCCAGCTGCCATGGCTGCTGACAAAACCGCTGCAGAGAAAAAGCTGGAAGATCTGAAAGCGTCTAATGCCCCTGTCGCCCAGATCCAGGCTGCTGAAGCCGCTTTGGCCAAGCTACCCGCAGATGAGGCCGCTGCACGCGCAGCCTACAACGGCGCACGGACGTCGAATGCTGCGCGCTCAGCCCCACCGATTCGTCACGCTCAGCCCTTCCCCGGCAAAGACGACGCAACGCAGAATATCGCGCGCAAAAACTTCATGGCGCTGGTCTTCTGTTTGATGATTGGTACAGCCGCATTGCCGCACATCTTGATGCGTTACTACACCGTGCCCTCGGTGCGTGAAGCTCGGGAGTCGGTCAGCTGGTCACTGTTCTTCATCTTCTTGCTTTACTTCACAGCGCCGGCGCTGGCGGTATTGGCCAAGTACGAGGTTTATACGGTCCTGGTGAACACGCCGTTCGCCAATCTGCCGGAGTGGATAGGGCGCTGGAATGCGGTCGATCCGAGCCTGCTCTCGGTGGTTGACATCAACAAGGACGGCATTTTGCAGTTGGCTGAAATCTCGATTGGCGGCGACATCATTGTGCTGGCCACGCCTGAAATCGGTGGTCTGCCTTATGTCGTCTCCGGCATGGTGGCGGCGGGTGGTTTGGCTGCGGCGCTGTCGACCGCTGACGGCTTGCTGCTGACAATTGCCAATGCCTTGTCGCATGACCTGTACTACAAAGTGTTGGACCCAAATGCCTCGACCGCGCGTCGCGTCATGGTCTCCAAGATGTTGTTGCTGGTGGTCGCCTTGTGTGCGGCGTATGTGGCGGCGCAGAAACCGGCGGACATCTTGTTCCTGGTGTCAGCGGCGTTCTCGTTTGCTGCAGCGGCGTTCTTCCCGGCCCTGACCTTGGGCATTTTCTGGAAGCGAGCCAACAAGTGGGGCGCCTCACTGGGCATGGCCGCGGGTCTGGCGGTCACGTTTTATTACATGATCACCACCCAGCCTTGGCTCTACAAGCTGGTGCATGGCACGGCTATCACGCCTGAGATCATCAAGGCCAACACGTGGTGGGACATTGCGCCTATCTCGGCCGGTCTGTTTGGCGTGCCCCTCGGCTTTGCGGTGATCATCATCGTCTCGCTGCTGACCAAGGCACCGGGCCGGGATATTCAGGAGTTGGTGGAGCATGTGCGTTACCCGAGCCTTGACGGTAAAACGTCAGGTGCAAGCGCCGCACATTGACGACTTAGCAGTCGTTAGTCAAAACCCCCGTCACTTGAGGTGGCGGGGGTTTTTTTATTGGACATGACATGGCGAAGTTCGGCGGCCAACGAAGGCATCGCTGTTTCATATTCACTCACCAGGGGCGGGCTTGGAGCTTGCGGTCCGCCCGCGGCCACGCAGCCTGAGCAGGGCGAGCAAGTCTTGACAACGCCGATGAAATGCAGCTACAGGCGCGCCCCGATGACGGTGAAGCTACCGCTAGGGATGACATTGCGATACAGCCCGAAAGTTTGCGTTGCGAAGGTGCTTCGAGCAGATGGTCGACCCGGGCCGCGACATCCACGCCGCGTCGATCCCGATCCACGGCATCACCCCCGACATGGTGGCAGGCCAGCCCACGATCGGCTGCTGCCAGCCTTTCACGCCTTTGAGCGCTATACCGTGCACGTGGCCCAAAACAGCCGTCTTCGATATGCGCTTCCTGCACCGCAAGGAGGCACGCACGGGCTGCGCTTCGACCAGCCGTTGCCTGACACGCAGCTGCTATCGGCGCTGGTGCAGCCGAACCAGAACTCGCACCGACTCGAGGCTGTCGCCGAGCTTCGACATCCCGGTGATCGGACGCCACACCGCGCCGGGCGATGCGCTGGTCACCGCCGAGGTGTTCCAGAAGCTGGTCTCACTGATAGTCGAACGCGGCATCCACACGTTGGGCGAGGCGCGCAGCGCGGCGCAGCAGAGCTACTAGGCCCGGCTCAAGTACTCATCCAGGCCGTCACAGCCGGTAGTGCTGCGACAGCACGGTCTGCAGCATCTACACCAAGCCGAAGGCGTCCGTGAGTTGGCTGCGCTCGAACTTACCCAGCTCGGCCATCGGCCGATCAGCGCACGATGCCGGGCCGGTGTTCACCGGCTCGCTGCCAGGCCGGACCGTCGAACCAGGCATCGCCCAGCAATGCCGCACGAAGCATCGGCAAGGCATCCAGACCGAAAAAAGCTCGCCCTTCGCAGACCAGCGTGGGCACGCCGAACAGGCCCGCTGCAGCGGCCGCCTCGGTGCGCTCGCGCAGTTCGGCCTTGACCTCAGCACTGTTCGGGTCGCGCCGCGGCGCCAGTTGTTCGGTCAAGGACCGCAACGCTGCAGTCTCGTTCGGATCGGCTCCTTCGCGACACCAGACATGCCGGAACAACTGTTCCACCACCCGGCGGTTGGGTGAGCCACCAGCAGGCACTGTGGCCAGCGCCAGCCGCTGCAGTGCCAAGGGATTGAAAGGGTGGGGCTGAGGCAGTTGCAGGCAGGTGCCCTGTTGAGCCGCCAGCCATGCGACCTGACGGTAAGTCCAGGCTCGCTTGGGCACGATCTCGGCAGGCCCTTTCTGGCCCCAATGGCCGAGCAAGCCGGCCAGCAGCAGTGGCTGGTAGTCGACTGCGACGCTGCAGCCTTCAAGCGCCTGCGGCAGGCGCTCGAAGGCCAACCAGGCATAGGGCGACAGCACATCGAAGTGAAAGCTGATGCGTTTCATCGGGTCAGGTCTCGGGTCGAACTTGGGCCACCAATTTGCGGGCTCGCGCGACCGAGCGGCGCGGGCCCAGTCGTTGCATCACCTCGCGCTTGCCTGCATCGTCGAGCGAGCCCCAGAGGGCGATCTCATCCAGCGTGCGCAGGCAACCCAGACACCAGCCGCTGTCGGCATCCATCCGGCACAGGCTGACGCAAGGGCTGGCCACGGCACGGGGCGCAGGTGTACTCACAGGACCTCCACCACATCGGCCACCGGCGCACCCGTCAGCGCAACCAACTCGGCCGGAGATAGACAGAACACGCCGTGCGGATGGCCAGCAGCGGCCCAGACCTCGTCAAAGCGAAACAGCTCACGGTCGACCAGCACCACCGGCGCGCAAGCATGGGCCACCGGCGCGACGCCGCCGATTGAAAAACCGGTCTGCTGTTTGACAAAAACCGCATCAGCACGGCCCAACTCGGCCGGCGCCAAGCCCAGTTGGGCCGCCACCTTGCGCAGGTCGACCCGGCGGTCGCCAGAGGTCACGACCAGCACCGCCACGCCGTCGATGAGATGACGGAAGATCACGCTCTTGGCGATCTGACCGGTCTGCACCTCGAGTGCGGTGGCTGCATCCTCGCAAGTCCGGGCGGCAGCATCGAGCCAGCGCGGTTCATGACGGTGGCTGCGCTCTGCCAACCAGCGAGCGACACGCCGAAAACCCTCAGGCCGCAGCACATCGGCCTGCGCCGCGACCATGCTCATGCGAAAACCCGGCCCCGCTTGATCAGCAGCGCCTTGCCGGCGCGCGAGACCGGCGCCCGACCCAGCAAGTCGGAGATGAAGCCACCCGCATCGACCAGTGCATCGAGGTCGACCCCGGTGTCTATGCCCATGCCGCGCAGCATGAACACCACGTCCTCGGTCGCGACATTGCCGGTCGCACCTTTCGCGAAAGGGCAGCCGCCCAGACCGGCGACACTGGTGTCGAAGGTGTGGACACCCATCTCCAGGCAGGCATGGATGTTGGCCAGCGCCTGGCCATAAGTGTCGTGAAAATGGCCACTGACCTCGTGCAAGGGGTAATGCTTGAGCGCACGTTCCATCGCCGCCTGCACCCGGCGCGGCGTGCCGACGCCGATGGTGTCGGCCACACCGCAATGGTGCACACCGATGGCCTTGAACAGCTTGACCAAGTGTTCGACCTCGTCAGCGCTGACCTCGCCCTGGTAGGGGCAGCCCAGCGCGCAGGATATGGCAGCCCGGACCTTGAGCCCAGCCTCGCGAGCGGCGGCGACCACAGGCGCAAAGCGCTCGATGCTCTCTTCGATGCTGCAGTTGATGTTGCGCCGGCTGAAGGCCTGGGTGGCGGCACCGAACACCACCACTTCGTCCGGGCGGGTGACCGCACCGCCGGCCAGAGCGGCCTGCAGGCCCAGCATGTTGGGCACCAGCACGCTGTAGCGAACGCCTGGCTGGCGCGCGATCGCGGCCATCACCTGAGCGTTGTCGGCCATCTGCGGCACCCATTTCGGGCTGACATAACTGGTGACCTCGATCTCGCGCAGCCCGGCGTCCTGCAGCCTGTGCACCAGCTCGACCTTGTGCGCTGCAGCTACCGGCAGCGCTTCGTTCTGCAGCCCATCGCGTGGGCCAACTTCCACCAAGGTGACACGTTCAGGAATCATGGTTTTGCCTTTCAAGCCGGAAGATTATCGCGGCGCGATCAGTCCTGCAGTCGCAGCAACTCGCCACCTTCGGCGACCTGGTCGCCCACCGTGTACAGCAACTCGGCGACCACGCCATCGCGCGGCGCGTTCAGCGTGTGCTCCATCTTCATCGCCTCCATCACCGCCAGCGCCTGGCCCTGGCTCACGCGCTCACCCGGCTTGACCAGGTAGGCGATCACCTTGCCGGGCATGGGGGCGCTCAAGCGGCCGCCCTCGGCAGCACCCTCGCCGGCATGGGCGATCGCATCGATCTGGCGCAGCACCGCGCTGGCCTCGGGCGCGAACACCGCCACTCGCTCGCCGTGGCCGTAGACCGCCAGCCGCAACCTGCGCTGGCCCAGCGTGAGTTCATGGAATGCGCTGTAGCGGTCCGCCCGGGGCCGCAGCACCAGCGACCAGCGATCGCTGCCAATCTGCAGCTCAAAACGCGCGTCGGCCGCGCTGCTGTGCGGCCGCGCCAGCGCGACCGCGTGCACCGCGCCCGCATGCTCGATATCGAAATGCCGGCGGGCACCACCGTGCAAGCGCCAACCGTCGCGCCGCGACCAAGGGTCAGCCCCAGCCAGCAAGGCCTCATCGCTGAGCGCGCGCGCCACCACACCGGCTGCGGCGACTTCCAGCGCCAGCGGTGGCTGGTTCAGCAGCACGGCGCGCTCGCGCTCGATCAACGCGGTGTCGAGGTCGGCGGTCGAAAATGCGGTGCTGCGCACGACCCGGCGCAAGAACGCAACGTTGTTGTGCAGGCCAACGATGTGGGTGGCCGCGAGCGCAGCGTCAAGTCGAGCCAGCGCCTGGGCTCGGTTCTCGCCCCAGACGATGAGCTTGGCGATCATCGAGTCGTAATGCGGACTGATCGCGTCGCCCTCGCCAACGCCGGCATCGACCCGCACCGGGTCTTGTGCGCTCGTGCGCTCGAACGCCACATGCGGCGGCCAGCGCAGCACGTCCATCGTGCCGGTCGCCGGCAAGAAACCACCGTCGGGGTTTTCGGCGCAGATGCGGGCTTCGATCGCATGGCCGTGGATCGCCAACTGGTCCTGACGCAGCGGCAGCGGCTGGCCTGCGGCCACGCGCAGCTGCCACTCGACCAGATCAAGCCCCGTGATCGCCTCGGTGACCGGGTGCTCGACCTGCAGCCGGGTGTTCATCTCCATGAAATAGAAGCGAAGGTCGCCGTCATCGAGTTGCTCGGCGATGAATTCCACCGTGCCAGCGCCGACATAGCCCACGGCTTTGGCCGCCGCCACCGCGGCCGCGCCCATCTCGGCCCGGCGCTCGGCGCTCAGGCCCGGGGCTGGGGATTCCTCGAGCACCTTCTGGTGACGGCGCTGCACCGAGCAGTCGCGCTCGAACAGGTGAATGCAGCTGCCATGGCTGTCGCCGAAGACCTGGATCTCGATGTGGCGCGGCCGCAGCACATAGCGCTCGACCAGCACATGGTCATCGCCGAAGCTGGACCTGGCCTCACGCTGGCATGAGGCCAGCGCGGCGCCGAAGTCCTGGGCCCGGTCGACCCGGCGCATGCCCTTGCCGCCACCGCCGGCGCTGGCCTTGATCAGCACTGGATAGCCGATTCGCGCCGCCTCGGCCGCCAGCAGCGCGGGATCGTTGTCCTGGCCGTGGTAACCCGGCACCAACGGAACGCCGGCTTTTTCCATCAAGGTCTTGGCAGCCGATTTGCTGCCCATCGCGGCAATCGCTTCGGGCGGCGGGCCGATGAAGACGACGCCAGCGTCGACGCAGTCGCGCGCGAAGCCGGCGTTCTCAGAAAGGAATCCGTAACCCGGATGCACAGCCTGCGCGCCAGTGGCCAGCGCTGCGGCGAGGATGCGGTCGGCACGCAGGTAGCTGTCGCGCGGCGTCGCACCGCCGATCGCCACCGCCTCGTCGCAGGCCAGCACATGGCGCGCGCCGGCATCGGCGTCGGAATAGACCGCGACGGTGCGGATGCCCAGGCGGCGCGCAGTGGCCGCCACGCGGCAGGCGATCTCACCGCGATTGGCAATCAAGATCTTCTTGAACATGTTCAGCTCCATCGCGTTGAGATCGCCTGCATGCGCTTTGCGCAGCATTCGTTTTGGCGTCGCCGCCCCGGGTTGCGCCCGCAGTCACCGCGCTGGGCCATCAGCGCCTTCATGACCATGGGCGACCACTGTCGTGCGGGGTTGGCCTGCACATCACATCCGAAACACACCGAACTTCGTCTCCGGGATCGGCGCATTCAAACTCGCGCTCAAACCCAGTGCCAACACGCGCCGGGTGTCGGCCGGGTCGATCACACCGTCGTCCCACAGCCTGGCGCTGGCAAAGTAGGGGTGGCCCTGGACATCGTACTGGGCGCGGATCGGCGACTTGAAATCGGCTTCTTCCTCGGCGCTCCACTGACCGCCTCGGCCCTCGATGCCGTCGCGCTTGACGGTGGCCAGCACGCTGGCGGCCTGGTCGCCGCCCATCACGCTGATGCGGGCGTTGGGCCACATCCAGAGAAAGCGCGGCGAGTAAGCGCGGCCACACATGCCGTAGTTGCCGGCGCCGAACGACCCACCGATGATCACCGTGAACTTGGGCACCGCCGCGCAAGCCACCGCGGTGACCATCTTGGCGCCGGCGCGCGCGATGCCCTCGTTCTCGTACTTGCGCCCGACCATGAAGCCGGTGATGTTCTGCAGAAAGACCAACGGGATCTTGCGCTGGCAGCACAGTTCGATAAAGTGCGCGCCCTTGTTGGCAGCCTCGGCGAACAGGATGCCCTGGTTGGCGACGATGCCCACCGGCATGCCCTCGATATGCGCGAAGCCGCAGACCAGCGTGGCGCCGTAGCGGGACTTGAACTCGTCGAACACGCTGTCGTCGACGATGCGGGCAATGATCTCGCGCACGTCGTAGGGCTTGCGGGTGTCGGTCGGTACCACGCCGTGCAACTCTTCGACCGCATACCTGGGCGGCTTGGGCGGCTGCAACAGCAGCGGCTGCGGCTTGACGCGGTTCAGTCGTCCGACGGCCTGCCGGGCCAGCGCCAGCGCGTGCAGATCGTTCTCGGCCAAGTGGTCGGCAACGCCCGACAATCGGGTGTGCACATCGCCACCGCCCAGGTCCTCGGCGCTGACCACTTCGCCAGTGGCCGCCTTGACCAGCGGCGGGCCGCCGAGAAAGATCGTGCCCTGGTTCTTGACGATGATGGTCTCATCGCTCATCGCCGGCACATAAGCGCCGCCTGCGGTGCATGAGCCCATCACGACCGCGATCTGCGGGATACCGGCACCCGACAAATGGGCCTGGTTATAGAAGATGCGGCCGAAGTGGTCGCGGTCCGGGAACACCTCGTCCTGGTTGGGCAGGTTGGCGCCGCCCGAGTCGACCAGGTAGATGCAGGGCAGGTGGTTTTGCGCCGCGATCTCCTGAGCCCGCAAGTGTTTCTTGACCGTCAGCGGGTAGTAGGTGCCGCCCTTGACGGTGGCGTCGTTGCAGACGATCAGGCAGTCGACACCCGAGACCCGACCGATGCCGGCGATCAGGCCGGCGCAGGGTGCAGCGTCGCTGCCGTCTTTTTCGGGGTACATGCCCAGCGCGGCCAGCGGCGCGATCTCGAGAAACGGCGTGTCGGGGTCGAGCAGGCGTTCGACCCGTTCGCGCGGCAGCAGCTTGCCTCGGCCCAGGTGCTTGGCGCGGGCCTGCGGCCCACCGCCCTCGGCGATCCGCACCAACTGGCGGTTGAGGTCGGCCACCAGCAACTGCATCGCCGCAACGTTGGCGCGGAAGTCCTCAGAACGGGGGGTGAGCTTGCTTTGCAGATGGGCCATGCGGTCTCCGGCGCCGGTTGATCGGACCTCTTTTGGATGCTCGGCGACTGCCAGCTCGGCATTGTTGCCAAGGGCCCGGTCCAGGCAGACCGAGGATTATCGGTTGACGTTTACGTCAACGTCAATCCGGCAGCGCCGCGCGAGCGCGACTCAGTCGAATCCAACGACCGCATGCGGCAGGTAAGGCGCCTCGAGCGCCGCCACTTCCGAATCGGTCAACACCACCGACAGCGCCGCCACTGCGTCATCGAAATGCCCGGGCCGCGACGCGCCGACGATCGGCGCGGTCACGCCGGGTTGGCGCAGCAGCCAGGCCAGCGCGACCTGGGCCCGCGGCAGGCCGCGCTGCGCCGCCACCGCCGCCAGCGCCTCGGCCACGCGACGGTCGGCGGCCTCGGTGCGGGCGAACAAACTGGTGCCAAAGACATCGCTGGCGATGCGCGGCGTGTCCTCGCCCCAGGGCCGGGCCAGGCGGCCACGGGCCAACGGGCTCCAGGGGATCACGCCAACACCCTGGTCGCGACACAGCGGCAGCATCTCACGCTCTTCCTCTCGGTAGAGCAAGCTGAGTTCGGGCTGCATGCTGACGAACTTGGTCCAGCCATGGCGCTCGGCAACCTGCTGGGCCTTGGCGAACTGCCATGCATGCATAGACGAGGCACCCAGGTAACGCGCCTTGCCGGCCTTGACCACCTCGTGCAGCGCCTCCATCGTCTCCTCGATCGGCGTGTAAGGGTCCCAGCGGTGGATCTGGTAGAGGTCGACATGGTCCATACCCAGTCGCTTCAGGCTCGCGTCGATCTCATGCAACACCGACTTGCGCGACAGCCCGCCGACGTTGGGCGCCTTGCGCGATGCATAGCGCAGCTTGGTCGCGACGACGATCTCGTCGCGGCGTCCGAACTCGCGCAGCGCGCGGCCGACGATCTCCTCGGAAGTCCCGTCCGAGTAGGCGTTGGCAGTGTCGAAAAAATTGATCCCGAGCTCCACCGCCTGGCGTATCAGAGGACGGCTGGTCGCCTCGTCCAGCGTCCAGGGGTGGGCACCTCGTTCGGGCACGCCGTAGGTCATGCAACCCAGGCAGATCTTTGAGACAGTCAGGCCGGTGCGGCCGAGGCGGGTGTATTCCAACGTGAGCTCCTGCGAGTGGCTATGCTCGCAGCGTAGCAGTCGCGGCGTCGCGACGTCGGTCGAGCATCAGGCGACGCGTCACTCGGGCTTTTGCCAGACCACACCGTCCTCGTTGAGGATCGCGTCCAAGGGCACGTCGTGCGGCTCAGCGGCCAGCCAGGGCACGAAGCCATGGCCGTAACCCAGGCCGACGGTGTAAGGGCGAGGCTGCAGCGCTGCCAGCGTGCGGTCGTAAAAACCACCGCCGTAGCCGAGCCGGGTGCCTTGGGGACCGTAACCGACGCAAGGCACCAACAGCAGTGCGGGCTCGAAGGCCTCGGTGTCCTTGGGCTTGGGAATGCCGAACGCATCTTCCTCCATCGGGCAGCCCGGATACCAGACATGGAAACTCAGCTGCTTGGTGTCGCGGTTGATCACCGGCAGGCCGATACGGCGTTCGGGCGCGGCCTCGCTCCAGCGGTAGAGCGCCGGCAGCGCGTCGAACTCGCCCTTGATGGGCCAATAAGCGCCCACCGAGTTCTCGTTGCGGCCGACCAGCCAGACCCGCAGCACCTGCTGCAAATGAACCGCGCGCTGATGGCGATCGACCATCGCCAGACGCTCGGCCTGCAACTGCTTGCGCAACTGGCGCTTGTCCTGGGAGGGTTCGAAGCTGAGGCTGAAGGTATTGCTCATCGCCTGGATTGTCAGTCACCGGCAGGCTGCACCGACCTACACTGCCAGTCATGGTGATTGCTGATGCCTTTGTCGCGCATTGTCTGGAGTTGCTGTCGGCGCTGGGACCTGCGCGCGCCCGGCGCATGTTCGGCGGCCACGGGCTGTACATCGATCAGCTGTTCGTCGCGCTGATCGCAAACGACATGCTCTACCTGAAGGCCGACGCCGCGGCCAGGCCCATGTTCGAGCGCGCCGGGTGCCGGCACTTCAGCTACACATCGGCAGGTGTCAGTCGAACAGTGATGGCCTGGTGGAGCGCGCCTGACGACGCGATGGAGTCACCCGAACAAATGCTGCCCTGGGCACGACTGGCGATGGCCTCCGCGCTGCGCGCAGCCGCGACCAAACGCCCCACGCCAGCCCACAATCCGCGCGCCACAAGCTCCCGAAGTCGCACCGCCTGACCTGGCATCGCGACTTGCCACCACCGGTCACACCATGCTCAAGCTCGCCATCGGCAACAAGAACTACTCGTCCTGGTCGATGCGGCCCTGGGTGCTGCTGCGTCACTTCGGCATCGCGTTCCAGGAAGAGATGCTGCGCTTCGACGGCTTCGGGCCCGACTCTCGCTTCAAACAGGCGGTGGGCCGGCTCTCGCCAGTGGCCAAGGTGCCGGTGCTGGTGCAT
Source organism: Bordetella parapertussis (assembly GCA_945878355.1). Lineage (GTDB taxonomy): Bacteria > Pseudomonadota > Gammaproteobacteria > Burkholderiales > Burkholderiaceae_C > Pseudaquabacterium. The sequence goes on from CAMCTC010000021.1 coordinate 40,543, forward strand.
GGCGACCTCGTGGTGTGGGACACCCTGGCGATTGCCGAGTACCTGGCCGAGTACGCCGCAGAGCATTGTCCCGAACACGCGCTATGGCCTCGCAACCAGGCAGCACGCGCCCGCGCCCGCTCGCTGTGCGCCGAAATGCACAGCGGCTTCTCGGCGCTGCGCAACGCCTGCCCGATGAACATCGAGGCCAGGCTGCACGAGGTCGGCGCGCGAGTACTGGCCGAGCAAGCGGCGGTGGCGACCGATCTGGCCCGGCTGGTCGCGATGTGGCGCGAGGCGCTGGCGGCCAGCGGCGGGCCTTTCCTGTTCGGGGGTTTCGGCATTGCCGACGCCTATTTCGCGCCGGTGGCCAGCCGGCTGCTGAGCTACGGCCTGCCACTGCCTGCCGATGTCGCCGCCTATGTCGAGCGCCTGTGGGCCAGCCCCGGGGTGGCGGCCTGGGTGCAGGACGCGCTGGCCGAGCAGAGCTTCCTGGACTTCGAAGAGCCCTACCGCCAGAGGCGCTGAGCCCCCAACAGCTGTTTCGGCGCCGGGCGCGCCGAACGCGAAACACCATCCCAGGTCAGCGCCACGAAGCGGCGCTGCGTTAAAGTGGAATACCCATTGCGCGATGCGGCCCGAGGCCGAATCCACCCACAGCGCGCCTCCTCAAGATGACCGGCATGCTGCCCAGTTTTAGAACCTGCCTGAAGATGGGCCTGACCATCGGCCTGATCAGCATGGCGGGCAGTGCCCTGCCCGCGGCGCCCCAGACCAGCGGACTCGACAGCACAGTGGTCGAAGCGCGCGACGCGGCGCGCAAACAAGACCGCAACCGACTGGCTGCCGCGCGCGCCGTGATGCAAGCAGCGGCCCACCCGCTGACGTCCTGGGTCGAATACTGGGACCTGAGCAGCCGATTGACCACCGCACAAGTCGATGAGGTCGAGGCCTTTTATACGCGCTGGAGCGGCAGCTATGTCGAAGACAGGCTGCGCAACGATTGGCTGCTGGAACTCGGCCGGCGCCAGGACTGGCCGGCGCTGGCGCGCGACTACCCGCGCTTCAGGATGAACGACGACCGTGAGGTCAGCTGCTGGTGGTTGTTCACCGAGCAGCTGGCCGGTCGCGACGTGCGCGAGGCTGCGCGCAGCGCTTGGTGGGCCCAGAAAGAACTCGATGAAGGCTGCAAACAGCTGGCCGGCGCGATGGTCGATGCCAAGCGCTTCACGCCTGACGATGTCTGGCAAAAAGCCAGGCTGGCGCTGGAAGCCCAGCGCCCGGCCGCCGCCAAGGCCGCTGTCGGATTGTTAGGCGCCGGCGCTGCGTCGCAAGCCGCCGAGGCGATCGACAACCCGTCGCGCTACCTGCACCGCAGCCCCGGCATCACCCGGGCTTCGCAAGAGCTGCGCGTGCTGGCTTTGCTGCGGCTGGCGGCCAGTGATCCCGATGCCGCCGCCGCGCAGCTCGACGGCGACAAGCTCAAGCTCAGCCCAGCACAAGCCGCCTGGGCCTGGGCCTACACCGGCAGGCAGGCGGCGTTCCGGCTGTCGGCTGGCGCGGCAGCGCACTACCAGCGTGCCTGGACCCTGCTGCGCGGCGACGATGCCCGCGCGGCGGGGTGGAGCGACGACACCCTGGCCTGGGGCGTGCGCGCTGCGTTGCGCAGCCTCGCGCCTGCGCAACGCTGGCCGCTGGTGTTGCACCTGGTCGACGCGATGAGCCCGGCCGAGCAACGCGACCCGGCCTGGGCCTACTGGAAATCGCGCGCGCTGCAAGCCACCGCGCCGGAAGGTGCGGCTGGCGATTCCCAGCGCAAAGAGGCCAGACGCGGCCTCGAAGCACTGGCCGGCGCACTGAACTTCTACGCGGCATTGGCCAGCGAAGACCTGGGCCAGGCGCCGGTGCTGCCGGCCGCGCCCATGCCACCCAGTGCCGCTGAGCGCGATGCGGCCAAGGCCCACCCCGGCCTGGCACGCGCGCTGCTGCTGATCGATCTGGGCCTGCGCGACGAGGCCAGGCGCGAGTGGAATTTTTCGCTGCGCGGCATGGCCGATCGCGAATTGCTGGCCGCCGCCAGGCTGGCCTGCGACCGCAGCGATTGGCAACTCTGCATCAACACCGCTGAGCGCAGCCGCGGCGAGGTCGACACCGCGCTGCGCTACCCGATGCCGTTCGCGGCCGACATCACCCAGGCCGCCACTACCGCGGGTCTTGAGCCGGCGCTGGTGTTCGGCCTGATCCGGCAAGAGACGCGGTTCATGCCTCAGCTGCGCTCTAGCGCTGGCGCATCGGGCCTGATGCAGGTGATGCCCGCCACCGCGCGCTGGGTGGCCAAGAGAATCGGCCTGGACTGGCGCAACCCCGAGCAGATCCACGACCCGCTGGTCAACCTCAGGCTGGGCACCCACTACCTCAAGCTGGTGCTCGACGATCTGGGCGGCTCGCAGGCCATGGCCGCCGCGGCCTACAACGCCGGCCCAGGACGCCCGAGGCGCTGGCGCGAAGGGCCGGTGATCGACGCTGCGGTATGGGCCGAGAACATCCCTTTCAACGAAACCCGCGATTACGTCAAGAAAGTGCTGTCCAACGCCGCCGTCTACAGTGCCTTGCTCGGCAGTCAAAAGCAACCCGCGCTGCGCCAGCGGCTGGGCGCGAGCATCGGCCCGCGCGAGGGCGCCGCGCCCGCCAACACCGAACTGCCCTGAACCATGAAAAAAATCGTCATCACGGGTGGGACTGGCTTTGTCGGTCGCATGGTTTGCGAGCGCTTGTTCCAGCATGACAAACAGACCCGACTGGTCGTCCCGACGCGGCGCCTGGCCGGCGGCCGCTCGCTGCAGACCCTGCCAACAGTCGATCTGGTCGAGTGCCGCGTGGCAGACCCCGAGGCATTGCCACGGCTGCTGGAAGGCGCCGATGCGCTGGTGCACTTGGTGGCGATCCTGCACGGCAGCGCGGCCGAATTCGACCGAGTCCATGGTCAGTTGCCGCGCCAGTTGGCAGCAGCTTGCGCGGCGGCGGGCGTCAAGCGCGTGGTGCATGTCAGCGCGATCGGCGTAGGCCCGCATGCGCCTTCGCATTACCTGCGCAGCAAGGCCGCGGGCGAGGCGGTGTGGCAGCAGGCGGCCCAGTTGCACGACCTGGACATCACGCTGCTGCGACCCTCGGTGATCTTCGGCACTGAAGACCGCTTCACGAACCTGTTCGCGGCACTGCAGCGCTGGTTTCCGGTGATGCCGCTGGCCGGCGCCAACGCCCAATTCCAGCCGGTCTGGGTCGGCGACGTGGCGCAGGCGGTGGTCAACAGCCTGGTGCTGCCATCGCCCCCAGGACCGGTGGTCGAATGCGCCGGGCCCGAGGTGATGACGCTGCGCCAGATCGTGCAGCAAGTGGGCGTCATGGCGGGCTGTGCCAGGCCGGTGCTGGCGCTGCCCGAAGCGATCGGCATGCTGCAGGCAGCCGCCTTCGGCTTGCTGCCAGGCGAGCCGCTGCTGTCGCGCGACAACCTGCGCTCGATGCGGGTGCCCAATGTCGCCAGCGCCGATTTGCCCGGGCTGGCGGCGCTGGGCATCACACCGGCGTCGCTGCACACGATGGCCACGCATTTCAAGCCGGCCAACCCGCGTCGCCGATGAAGTGTTACCTGGTCGGCGGGGCAGTGCGAGACCGACTGCTAGGCCGCGCGGCTGGAGACCGTGACTGGGTCGTCGTCGGCAGCACGCCCGAGGCGATGTGCGCCGAAGGATTCATTCCGGTCGGCCGCGATTTTCCGGTCTTCTTGCACCCTCAGACCCACGAGGAATACGCGCTGGCCCGCACCGAGCGCAAGTCCGGCCGCGGCTACCAGGGTTTCGTCGTGATGGCCTCGCCCGAGGTCACGCTGGAGCAAGATCTGGCGCGGCGTGACCTGACGATCAACGCCATCGCCGAGGACCCGGTCAGCGGCGAACTGACCGACCCGTTCGGCGGCCAGCGCGACCTGGCGGCAGGCGTGCTGCGTCATGTCGGGCCGGCTTTCGTTGAAGACCCGGTCAGACTGCTGCGACTGGCCAGGCTGGCCGCGCGCTTTCCGGACTTCGCCATCGCCCCGCAAACCCAGGCTTTGCTGGACCGCATGGTCGAAGACGGTGAGGTCGAGGCGTTGGTGCCCGAACGTGTCTGGCAGGAATTGTCGCGTGGCCTGATGGAGACCAGGCCAGACCGGATGCTCGAGGTGCTGCGCGGCTGCGGCGCGCTGGCCAGGCTGCTGCCCGAAGTCGACCGGCTCTGGGGTGTTCCCCAGCCCGCCGAGCACCACCCGGAAGTCGACACCGGCGCGCACCTGCTGCTGGTGCTGCAGATGGCGGCCAGGCTGCAGGCCCCACTGGCCGTGCGCTACGCCTGCCTATGCCACGACCTGGGCAAGGGCAGCACCCGCGCGGAGGACTTGCCGCGCCATATCGGTCATGAAGCGCGCAGCGCCAAGCTGGCGCGCGCGGTCAGCGAACGCTGGCGCGTGCCCACCGAATGCCGTGAACTCGCCGACCTGACCGCGCGCGAGCACGGCAACATCCACCGCAGCGCCACGCTAGGCGCCGACGCCACCATCAGGCTGCTAGACCGCTGCGATGCGTGGCGCAGACCAGAGCGCTTCGCAGCGCTGCTGCTGGCTTGCGAATGCGACGCCCGCGGCCGCCTGGGCCTGCAAGACTCACACTACCCGCAGCGGCCGCGGCTGGCGCAAGCACTGGCGGTCGCGCGAGCCGTCGACACCGAGCCTTTGGCCGCAGAGGCCGTCGCGAGGGGCCTGGCCGGGCCAGCGATCGGCCAGGCCATCGCGGCAGCGCGCGCGCTCGCGCTGGCCGACTCAGCGGCGCGCCCAGGCTGACCCTGGTCGCTTGGCTTGGCCACGGCCTTGGCAAGTCAAAGGTTCAGAGCCAATGCCCAATCAGCATCGCCACAAAGCTCAGAAACAGGCTGGAGGCCAGCGGCACATAGAACTCCCGACCCAGCAAACGCAGCGTGAAGTCTCCCGGCAAGCGACCCAGGCCGACCTTCATCAGCCAGCCGCGCAGCCGGCCGAACAGGATCAGCACCAGGAAAAACACGATCAGCCAGCGCATCGTCGGGGTCCGTTCGGGTTCACAGTCGGTGCGTGCGGTCGCCCTGGGCAAACCCCAGTGGATCGATGTCCAGCCCGCGCGAGAAGGCGATCACCTTGAACAACTCGCCCATCTCGTGCTCGTTGACCAGCTTCTGCGCCATCGTCCGCTCGGCCAGGCTGGCGTCTTCCATCAACGCCACCAGACCGCAGTTGATCAGGAAGCGCGCCTGCGAGGTGTAGCCGATCACATCCAGCCCGGCATCCTGGGCCGCCAGCGCGATGCCACTGAAGTTGACATGGGCGGTGATGTCCTTGGCGCCCAAATCGACCAGCGGATCGGCGTCGGCGCGGTGCGCCTGGTGGCACATCAGCGTGCCACCGTGTCGCTGCGGCAGGTAGTACTCTGTCTCGGGAAAACCGTAGTCGATGAAGATCGCCACGCCGCGCCGCAGCATGCCGGCCAGCGTGGTGATGAAGGCCTCGGCCTGGGGGTGGACCTCGGTCACTGTACCCGGCACGAAATCGGACGCGAGCGGCGGGCGCAGGTCCGTCGGCCGGTCCTGCCAGACGAACACACCCTCCGCGCTGGCGACACCTCGCTCGAACCATCGCGCGCCATCGAAATGCAGCAGTTGAACCGGCATCGCGTCGAGCAATTCGTTGCCCAGCACCACGCCGTCGAACCGATCGGGCAGCGCATCGAGCCAGCGCACCCGGTTGCCAAACCGAGCCAAGCTGGCCTGTTGGCGCTCGCGCAGCGCCCCCGACAAGTCGACGATGGCGTAGTCGGTGACGGCCGATCCCAACGCATCGAGCAAGCCGACCGCGAGTGCGCCCGAACCGGCGCCGAACTCGATCACCTGGCCACTGGCGCAGGTCGTCAGCGCCTGGGCGACCTGCACCGCCAGCGCGCGGGCGAACAGCGGCGACAGTTCGGGCGCCGTGACGAAATCGCTGCCCGAGGCCGGCATCGCGCCGAACTTGCGGCTGTGGTTGGCGTAATAGCCCAGGCCCGGCTGGTACAGCGTCAGCGCCATGAAACGATCGAACGGCAGCCAGCCGTTGTTGCGGGCAATCTCCCGACGCACCAGCCCAGCCAGGGTGCTGGCTACACTGTCGGGTTCACCCTCATCGCGGGCTGTCTGGTCTGGATCGGGGGCCATCTCGCATTGTAGAAACCATGTCGCCCTCACCCACATCCTGGTCACGGCCCGCCGCGCTGGTCACCGGCGCGGCGCGGCGCATCGGCCGCTCGATCGCGCTGGACTTGTCGCGCCACGGCTGGGACCTGGTGCTGCACTGCCGTGGCAGCGAGCCGGGCCGCGCTGCCGCCGAGGCCACCGCCGCCGAAGCCAGAGCCTTGGGTGCGACCGCCCATGTGCTGGCCGCCGAACTCAGCGACGAGGCCGCCTGCACGGCGCTGGTACCGGAAGCCGTGGCTGTGCTGGGCCGTCTAGATGCGGTCGTCAACAACGCATCGCTGTTCGAGTACGACAGCGTAGAGAGCTTCAACAACCAGGCGATGGATCGACACTGGCGCAGCAACACCGCGCCCGCCGTGCTGCTGGCGCGCGCACTGCACGGCCACCTGCTGACACGCGAACGCTCGGCCACCGGCTGCGTCATCAACCTGCTCGACCAGAAACTGGTCAACCCGAACCCGGACTATTTCTCGTACACGCTGTCCAAAGCGGCACTGGCCGAGGCGACCGTGATGCTGGCCCAGGCGCTGGCGCCGAAGTTGCGGGTCTGCGGCGTCTCGCCCGGTGTCACCTTGATCTCCGGGACCATGGACGACGCCGAGTTCGACGCCGCCCACCGCCTGACGCCACTGCACAGATCGTCCACGCCCGAGGACATTGCCCGCGCAGTGCGCTTCCTGCTCGAATCACCCGCCATCACCGGCCACACCCTGGTCGTCGATGGCGGTCAGCACCTGCTGGGCCAGCCGCGCGATGTGCTGTTCCTGGCCCAGAACATGATGGCCGCCACCGGCCCCAAGGACTCCTGAGATGCAAAGCCTGCTCACCAACCCCAGCCTGATGGACTGCCGGCGCCTGTACCTGCGCGACTACGAGGTCTGGATCAACATCGGTGTGCATGAGTTCGAAAAAAAAGGCGAACAGCGCGTCAAGATCAATGTCGACCTCTACGTGCCGCTGGCCCTCTCGACCCCAACCCACGATCAACTCGACGAAGTGCTGGACTACGACTTCATGCGCCGCAGCATCACCGAGCGCGTCTCGCGCGGCCACATCCATCTGCAGGAAACCTTGGCCGACGATGTGCTGCGGCTGATGCTGGCCCATCCGAACGTGCGGGCGGCGCGCGTGGCCACTGAGAAACCAGACGTCTACCCCGATTGCGACGCGGTGGGCTGCGAAGTCTTCGGCATGAAGGATTCGGCGTGAACCAGGCCGTTGCAATCGGGCTGCCAACCGGCGACGAGACCCGTGCCCGCAAGCAGGCCTTCGAGATGAACAAGCTCAGCAAGCGCCTGCACCGCCAGGTCGGCCAGGCCAGCGTCGACTTCAACATGATCGAGGACGGCGACCGGGTGATGGTCTGCGTCTCGGGCGGCAAGGACAGCTACGCCTTGCTCGACATCTTGCTCAGCCTGCAGCAGCGTGCGCCGGTCAAGTTCGAGTTGATCGCCGTCAACCTGGACCAGAAGCAGCCGGGCTTTCCGGCCGAAGTGCTGCCGGCCTACCTGACATCGCGCGGCGTGCCTTTCCACATCGAGAATCAGGATACCTACAGCATCGTCACCAGCCTGGTGCCCGAGGGCAAAACCATGTGCAGCCTGTGCTCGAGGCTGCGGCGTGGCATCCTGTACCGGGTGGCGGGCGAACTCGGCGCGACCAAGATCGCGCTCGGGCACCACCGCGACGACATGGTGGTGACGATGCTGATGAACATGTTCTTCGGCAGCCGCCTGAAGGGCATGCCGCCGAAGCTGGTCAGCGACGATGGCCGCCACACCGTGATCCGGCCCCTGGCCTACGTGGCCGAGGCCGACCTCGTCAAATGGGCCGAACACCGGCAGTTCCCTATCATCCCTTGCACGCTGTGCGGCAGCCAGGACAACTTGCAGCGGGTGCAGATCAAGAGGATGATCAACGACTGGGAACGCCAGTACCCGGGTCGGGTCGAAAACATGGCCAGCGCGATGGGCAACATCACGCTGTCGCACCTGATGGACCGCAAGCTTTTTCCGTTCACGACCCTGGCGCCCAGCGGTCGGCCAGACCCAGCAGGAGACAAGGCCTTCGACGACGAGGACTGCGCCCAGCCGTCGTCGGCGCCCCAGCCAGTCCATTGGCAGCGCAGCGCTTGATCCACTGGGTTGATCCGCTCGGTCGATTGAATTGACAACCCAATTCTGAAAGGACCACGAGATGAACCGGCGCCAAATCCTCAAGCTCGTCGGCGGCGCCTGCGCCGCAGCGTTGTTGGGCGCTTGCGCAGCCCTCAACCAACTGTCGGTCGACCTGTCGACGTTCGGCGAATGGCCGCCCGCTCGCCAAGGCGGCAGCTACGCTTTCGAGCGCCTGCCGTCGCAACAAGCTCAGGCCGAAGCAGCCCAGTTGCTGGAAGACGCCGCGCGCCCCGCACTGGCACGCGCCGGTTTCACCCCAGTGGCTGCTGGCGCCGAGCCCGAGTTGCTGGTTCAACTCGGCGCCCGCGTCAGCCGGACCGATCGGTCGCCATGGGACGATCCGCTGTGGTGGGGCGGCGGCCACGGCACTTGGCATCGAGGCGCTTGGCACGGCCCTCGCTGGGGCGGATCGCTGCGCCTGCAGTCACCGCGCTACGAGCGCGAGGTCGCGCTGCTGATCCGCGACCGGACCAGCGGCAAGCCCTTGTTCGAAGCCCGTGCCAGCAGCGAAGGATTCCAGGGCCAGGCCACAGGCCTGTTGCTGCCGCTGTTCGCAGCCACCCTGGTCGATTTTCCGCGCGCGGGCGTCAATCCGCGCCGGGTCAGCGTGCCGCTGACCCAAGACTGAGAACCGGCGTGACAAGCTCGCGCCAGCAGCTTCGGCACCCGGCAGGGTTCAGGCTCAATGGACTTTGGGCCTGGACTTGGGTGAGGCTTCAGCAACCGGTTCCTCGCGTGCCGGCGCGCCAGCAGCCCCGCCGGTTGCCAGCACGGGCAACACCGGCTCGAGTTGGTTGTCGCGCATGTACTCGTTCATCTCGCGCCAACCGGCGTAGACCGCAGCCTTGTCGGCCCGCTTGTTGAGGCTGTAGCAGTCCTCGATCGCGCGGCCGGCATGGCGGCATGCGCCGCCTATGGCCTTGCCGTCGGCATCCTTGCGCGCTGCCACGCTGGAGGTCGATTCGATGCCCAGCTGGTCGCAGGACGCCAGCAGGGCGCACAACAGCAAGAGGCAAAACGAGGGGCGCATGGCGCGAATATCGGCGCTTGCGGCATATGACTTGAACCCTCGCTGTGGGCCGCAGGTCTGGGCGCGCCCATCCCGCCCGCACGACCGCGCGCCGGAGGTCTCATGAGAAACAAAACGTTCCGCATTGTGGAATGACCCAAGTTCGGTCGTTTCTCCGCGAACGCCGGGCGTCGACAGGGGCCTGGGATGCTCTCAAGCAAATGTGGCTTGGCGGCTTGACCCCCATGGGGGGCGGCCGGCTTCGGCCGGCCTCGGGGCGCTCAGTGCGGCGCCAATCCCAGTTGATGCCCGGCCAACCCGGGACAGGCCTGCAAAAAGGCTGCCGCGTCGATGCGGCGTCCGCCCGGGCGCTGCAGCAGCAGCAGATCAAGACCGCCTTCGCCGCAGGCAACGCTGAACTGGCCGCCAAGCGCAGCCAACACCACACCGGGGCTGCCGCTCAGGTCGGGCCGCAGCCGGGCCCGCCAGAGCTTGACCTGGTCGCCGTCGAGCGAAAAACTCGCGCCAGGGAAGGGATCGAAAGCGCGCAGTCGGCGCTCGATCAGCGCTGCCGGCTCAGACCAGTCGATCGCGCCCTCGGCCTTGCCGATCTTGTGGGCGTAGGTCACACCCTCGGCAGGCTGCGGCGTGGGCCTCAGTTGCGGTCCGGACAAGGCTTGAACCACAAGCTCGGCGCCTAGCGCCGCCAGTCTATCGTGCAGGGTGGCAGTGCTGTCGTCGGCCAGGATGGGCTCTGGCGCGCGCAACAGCATGTCGCCGGTGTCAAGCCCAGCGTCCATCTGCATCACGGTGATGCCAGTCTCGACGTCGCCTGCCTCGATCGCGCGGTGAATAGGTGCAGCGCCACGCCAGCGCGGCAGCAGCGATGCATGGATGTTGAGGCAGCCGCGCGGCGGCAGGTCCAGCACCCATTGAGGCAGGATCAGCCCGTATGCAGCGACCACCATGACCTCGGCCTGCGCGGCGCCCAGCGCAGCCAGGGCGGCACGCGCGTCATCAGGGTACTTGCCATCGAGCCGCAAGCTGCGCGGCTGGGCCAAGGCCAAGCCATGTTGCAGAGCAAGTGCTTTGACCGGCGAAGGCTGCATCTTCATGCCGCGGCCGGCAGGGCGGTCAGGCTGGGTCAGCACCAAGGGCACGCGGTGGCCAGCCGCCAACAAGGCTTGCAGCGCGGTGGCGGCAAATTCAGGCGTTCCCGCAAAGACGATGTTCATCGTCAACTCAGGCGCGATGCCGGCCCATCTCGTCGCGGGTCTTCTTGAGCATCTTGGTCTTGATGCGCTCGCGCTTGAGCGGGCTGAGGTACTCGACGAAAACCTTGCCCAGCAGGTGGTCCATCTCATGCTGCACGCAGACCGCCATCAAGTCATGCGCCTCAAGCTCGAACAACTGGCCGTCCCGCCCCTGCGCCCGCACGGTGACGCTGGCATGGCGTTCAACCTCGTCGTAGATCGTCGGCACTGACAGGCAGCCCTCGTCGCTTCGCCGCATCTCGACGCTGCGCGCAATGATCTCGGGGTTGATCAGCACCCAGGGTTGGTTGTTCTCATCGGAGGTGTCCATCACCAGCAGGCGAAGGTGCACATCGACCTGGGTCGCGGCCAAGCCCACGCCCTCGGCCTCGTACATCGTGGCCAGCATGTCGTCGGCGAGTTGGCGGATGTAGCCATCGACTTGCGCCACGGGCCTAGCCACGTTGTGCAGTCGAGGATCCGGATAGCGAAGAATGGTCAGCAAGGCCATGAGATGTCTAAGGATTGCAGGTCCATGCCAAGCATGAACCCGTGAAGAACTGGTTTGATGCCACGTCAGTTCGGATTGCCTGAGCGGGCCAGACCAGGCACGCCAGCGCTGTTCGTTGCGATCGGCGGGGTTTGCCGGCAGAATCAAACCGGCAGCGCCCACAGCTTATCGGCTGAGTTTGCTGTGGCTACCACCGACCGGACCGCGAAGCCCGGATTGTGGCACCGACCCCAGGGAGACCGCAGACATGACACCAAGCCCGTCCGGCGATGCCTGGCTTCAGCACGGTTTGCGGCCACGTGGCCTCTGGCGCATCGCTCAGCAGGGATTGCCTGCTGGACTGGCCTTGCTGGCTTGGGCGGGGTCGGCTCAGGCAATCGACCCGGCGAGCCCATCCCAACGCGCCACCGCGCAACAGGTGTCCCAGACCGGTGTGCCGCTGGCAGCTTTGGCGCCCGATGCACCAGCTTCTCACACCGTGCGCAGTGGAGACACGCTGTGGTCGATCGCCAACCTGTTCCTCAGGAGTCCTTGGCGCTGGCCCGAGTTGTGGGGCATGAACCTGGCCGAAATCGCCAACCCGCATCGGATCTACCCCGGCCAATTGCTGGTGCTCGTCAAGACCGCTGATGGCGCGCAACTGCGTCTGGCACAGGCCCCGACACCGACCGAGCCACAGCCACCGATCCCCGACATCAAGCTCTTGCCGAGGATTCGTAGCTTGCCGCTCGCCGCTGGCGCCATCGCCACCGTCCCGCCACAGTGGATCACCCCTTTCTTGCAGCAGGTGATGGTGCTCGACCAGGCCGTACTGGCCGATGCGCCGCGCATCGTCGCGACACAGCAAGGCCGCTTGCTGATCTCGCGCGACGAGACCGCTTATGTGCGCGGCGACTTGGGCGAGACACGCAGCTTTGCGCTGCTGCGTCAAGGCAAGCCACTGCGTGACCCGGCCAGCGGCGAGCTACTGGGCCATGAAGCCGGCTTCGTCGGCACTGCCGATCTGGTGCGCGCACAGAGCAGCGCCGGCGGGCTCCCGGTGCCAGCCACACTGCTGATGACCAGCGCGCGCCAGGAAGCAGGTGTCGGTGACAGGCTGGTGCAGTTGCCACCCCGCGACTTCGCCAGCTATGCGCCGCACGCGCCGGTGACAGCGATCGCCGGCCAGGTGGTGTCGATCTACGGCGAGGCTCTCAGCGCGGGACAGAACCAGGTCGTCGCGATCAACCGCGGCGAGCACGAAGGGGTCGAGCGCGGCCATGTGCTGGCGCTGTGGCGCGCCGGCGCGCCAGCGATGGACAGCACCACCGCGCGAGCCCAGGCGCTGCAGTTGCCCGATGAGCCCAGCGGACTGCTGCTCGTGTTCAAGGTCTATCACCGAGTGTCTTATGCGCTGATCCTGTCCGCGCTTGAGCCGGTCCGACCCGGCGACCGATTCACCCAACCCAAGGCCTCACCTTGAACCTGCCGAACAACGCGGCGCTTGACGACGCCGAACTCGGCGCCTGGCTGCACTTGCTGCACAGCGTTGGCCGGGGCGCAGCGCGGCGCTTGCTCGCGCTGTTCGGTGGGCCGCAAGCCGTACTCGACGCCACGGCGACACAGCGCCGCGCGGTGGTCGACGCCGCCGATGCCGCCGCGCTGAGCGCAGCGCCAGAAGGCCACGCCGAGCGCTTGGCCACCACGCTGGCCTGGCGCAGCGCAGCACCAGCGCGCCGGGTGATGGTGCTGGGCGATACCGATTACCCACCATGGCTGCTGCAGATCGCCGACCCGCCGCTGCTGCTTTACCTGCAAGGCCGCACTGAGTTGCTGACCTCGCCATCGCTGGCCATCGTCGGCAGCCGTCAGCCGAGCGCCCAGGGACTGGACAACGCCCGAAGCTTTGCCCGCACGCTGAGCCAGCAAGGCTGGACCATCGTCTCCGGACTGGCCGCAGGTATCGACGGCGCGGCCCACGAAGGCGCGCTGGCGGGCCAGGCCAGCACCGTGGCAGTGGTCGGCACCGGCATCGACCGGGTTTATCCGCTGTCGAACCGTGCACTGGCGCAGCGCATCGCCGAGCGCGGCCTGATCGTCAGCGAACTCGCGCTCGGCACACCACCGCTGGCGGCAAACTTTCCGCAGCGCAACCGCTTGATCGCCGGACTGAGCAGAGGCACGCTGGTGGTCGAAGCCGCGCTTCGATCAGGCTCGCTGATCACGGCCAGGCTGGCCGCCGAAGCCGGCCGCGAGGTGATGGCAGTCCCCGGCTCTGTGCTGGCGCCACAGTCACGCGGCTGCCATGCGCTGATACGCCAAGGTGCAGTGCTGGTCGAGTCGCCTGAGCAGGTGCTCGAGGAGTTGAACGGATTGAGCGCGCTGGCAGAAGCCAGTCCAGCACCCGCCCCCATCGAGTCCTTGCCCGAGGACGCAGTGCTGCGCGCGCTCGGCCACGATCCGCAGTCGATCGACGGCTTGATCGACCGCTGCGGCTGGCCTGCACCCGCACTGACCGCGCACCTGCTTAGGCTCGAACTCGAGGGCCGTGTCGCGCGCTTGCCGGGCGGGCTTTACCAACGACGCCAAACCGCCTGATCCACCGCTGCAAGCCCGGAGGCCTGCGGTATAGTGGTTTCATGTTCGAGGTTCTGGTTTATCTGTATGAAACATATTGGCGCCCTGACGCCTGTCCTGAGCACGACCAGCTCACGCGCAAGCTTTCCGCTGTCGGCTTCGAGACCGATGAAATAGCCGAAGCATTGAACTGGCTAGACGGTCTGGCGGAGACCGCGCAAGCCCATTCGGGCGAGCAATCACCCGACAGTCTACGGGTCTACTCACCGACAGAGATCGAGCGCTTGGGCGAGGACTCGATCGGTTTTGTCGCATTTCTGGAGTCCGCAGGCGTGCTGCCGCCGGCGATGCGCGAGATGGTCATCGACCGTGCCAGTGCGGTGGGTGACAGCCCGCTGGCGCTCGAAGACCTCAAAGTGATCGTGCTGATGGTGTTCTGGAGCCTGGGCGAAGAGCCCGATGCCTTGATCCTCGACGAGTTGTTCGTCGCACCGGAAGAGCGCCTGATCCACTGA
>CAMCTC010000022.1 GCA_945878355.1 Bordetella parapertussis
ACGGCTTCACGATGGCGCTGGCGCAGGAAATGGCCAGCAAAGGCGTGACGGTCAACACCGTCAGCCCGGGCTACATCGGCACCGACATGGTCCGCGCGATCAAGCCCGAAGTGCTGGAGAAAATCATCTCGACGATCCCCGTCAAGCGCTTGGGAACGCCTGATGAGATCGGCTCGATCTGCGCCTGGCTGGCGGGCGAGGACTCGGGTTTCACCACCGGCGCTGACTTCAGCTGCAACGGCGGCCTGCACATGGGGTGAGCCCGGACGTGCGACAGGCCCTGCGGCCTGTTGCACGCCTGGCGAACGACCGCGCGCATGCTTGCGCGCGGGCTGGGGAGAGCGGAGCCGATCTTCATCCCTGCGGGTGAATGTTGGGCTCCCCCGGCCCCCTCCGGGAGGGGGTTCCAGCGTGAAGGACAAGGGCCGGCTTTTGCCGGCCTTCTTCTTGGGCCCAGCATGGGCGCATTCTTTTCGGCCTTACTTCACGACCATCAGCGTGAACGGGAACACATAGGCCTGCAGCGTCACCAGCACGCCGACCAGACTGGCCAAGGCGATCGAGTGGAAGAAGACATAGCGCAGGATGTCGCCTTCATGGTTGAACCAGCGCGTCGCGGTCGAGGCGACGACGATCGACTGCGCATCGATCATCTTGCCCATCACCCCGCCCGAACTGTTGGCAGCGCCCATCAGGTTGGGCGACAAGCCGAGTTGCTCGGCTGCCACCTTCTGCATGCCGCCGAACAACACGTTCGACGCGGTGTCGGATCCGGTCATCGCCACGCCGATCCAGCCCATCAAGGTACCGAAGAAAGGGTAGAGCACGCCGCTGTTGGCGAAGGCCAGTCCTAGCGTCGTGTCGGTGCCTGAGAAACGCGTCAAGGTGCCCAGGCCGAGCATCAGCACGATCGTCATCAGCGAATAGCGCACCAGCCAGAAAGTCCGCACAAAGGTACGGGCGATCTCGACTGGCTTGTACTTCATCACCAGCGCGCCGACGATCGCTGCCAGCAGGATGCCGGTGCCCGTGGCCGAGAGCAGGCCCAGCACATAGACCGCACCTTCCTTGGTCGGCTTGACCACCACCGGCGGCATTTTTTCGACCAGGTTGTGCAGCCCCGACATCGGGAAGACTGGCGCGTAAATGCTGTTGAGATAAGCCTTGACCGGCGGCAGGCCCCAGATGAAGACGAAGACCGTCAGGATCACCCAGGGCAGCCAGGCTTGAATCAGCTCGGCGCGCGAGTAACTCTTGACGGCGACTGGCTTTTGCGCTTGGCCGCCATCGGTCTCATGGCCTTTCAGATTCGGCGAAGTCCAGATCTTCTTCGGCTGCCAGACGCGCAGGAACAGCACCAGCGAAGTCATCGAAACAATGGCCGCGATGATGTCGACCAGCTCAGGCCCGATGAAGTTGGAGACCAGGTATTGCGGAATCGCGAATGACAAACCGGTGACCAGGATTGCCGGCCAGATCTCCATCATCGCCTTGCGTCCGGCAAAGGCCCAGATCAGCCAGAACGGCACCAGCAGCGAGAAGAACGGCAACTGACGCCCGATCATCGCGGAGACGTCCATCAAGTCATAACCATGCACCTTGGCCAGCGTGATCACCGGCGTGCCCAAGGCGCCGAAGGCGACCGGCGCGGTGTTGGCGATCAGGCTCAGTCCCGATGCCGCCAGCGGCGAAAAGCCCAGCCCGATCAGGATGCCTGCGGTCACCGCCACCGGCGTGCCGAAACCTGCTGCGCCTTCAAAGAATGCGCCAAAGCAAAAAGCAATCAAGAGCAGTTGCAAACGCCGGTCGTCGGTGATGCCCGACAGCGAGGCCTGCAGCACCTTGAAGCTGCCGTTCTGTTCGGCCAATTGCTGCAGGAAGATGATGTTGAGCACGATCCAGCCGATCGGCAGCAGACCGGTGAAGCCGCCGTACATCGCTGCCGTGCCCGCCATTCCGACCGGCATGCCGTAGGCGAACACCGCCACCAGCACGGCGGCCAGCAGCCCGAGTCCGGCCGCGAGATGGGCCTTGATATGCAAAAAGCCCAGTGACACCAGCATCACCACCACCGGCACGGCGGCCAGCAAGGTGGAAGTCACCATGTTGTTGAAGGGATCGTAAATTTGTTGCCAGACCATGTCTGTCTCCTCGGATCAATCGGTTCTTAAAATATTTTTTGCAGGCTGATTCAGCCGGCCCATGGCGCGGTCAATGGATCAGCAACTCATGGTCTGTTCCTCCCGACTGCATTCCTCGAGCAGATAAGCGATCGAGCGGTAGGCCAAACCGGTCTCGGCGCTCAGTCCGATCTCGCAGGTACGGTTTGTCGACAAGCCACCGCAGCAATTCGACGGCAGCGCGGCGGGCAATTTGCGCAAGGCATGGGCATTGAGTTCGGGGACCACAAAACCGCGGTCACCCGCAAAGCCACAACAGCCGACACCTTGCGGTTCGATGACCTGCTCGACGCAAGCCTGGGCGACGCGACGCAACTTGTCGTCAGACAGGGTGCGGCGCACGCTGCAATTGATGTGCAGCGCGAACGGCCCTGGCTGGCGCCGCAAACGCAGGCGGGGCAGTAAGGCGTCATGGGCGAATTCATGGAAGTCATAGACGGACAGCCGCCCATGCAGCAGCTGTTGCAAGCGCACCGAGCAGGTGCTGGCATCCATGATCACTGGGTAAAAACCGCCTTCGCCGTCATCGGCGGCCTGCAGCAAGGCATCGATGAGCGCATTGGCCATCGCGTCGGCTTCGTCGGCCAGGCCTTTGCTGGCCAGCACCTGGCCGCAACACAAGCCATCGAAGCCTTGCGGCAAGCGCGGTGCGTAGCCTGCGCGCACCAGCAGTTGCTGGATGACCTCGGGCAGCGTGGCTTCATCCGCCTGGTTGGCGCCGAAAATCCGGCCGCCGCAGGTCGGGAAATAGACCACCGGATCGCCCTCGCCACGGTAGCGGACGACCGGCTTGCCAGCCCGCGGCATGCCGGCCTTCCAGGCGCCGCCCGACAAACGCGACAGTACCGCGTCGCCAAGCACATCGGCCGCCAGGTGACCGGCCTGCAGCCCGAATCGCGACAAGGCCGCGACCTTGCCGAAATTGCCGGCCGCCCATTGCCCGATCTTGCGCGAAACCGGCCCGATGCTGCGGCCGCGCAGCAAGCGCGTCAATTCGCCGGTGTTGATACCGACCGGGCAAGCGGTCGAACACAGGCCGCAACCCGCGCAGGTATCCAAGCCCATGTAGGCAAAATCAGCTGCGATGTCGTCTGTTTTCTCACCCGCTGCGGCGCGGCGTGACAGCTCGCGCCAGCTGACGATGCGCTGGCGCGGCGAGAGCGTCAGCCTATGCGAAGGGCAAAGCGGTTCGCAAAATCCACATTCGATGCAGCGGTCGACGATCGCTTCGGCCGCTGGCATCGGCTTCAGATGCTGCAGATGGACTTTGGGGTCGTCATTCAGAATGACCCCGGGATTGAGCAACTGGTGCGGGTCGAGCAGTTGCTTGATGCTGCGCATCAGCCCGGTCGCCTGCGGGCCCCATTCTTTCTCGACGAAAGGCGCCATATTGCGACCGGTACCATGTTCGGCCTTCAGCGAGCCATCGTACTTGTCGACCACCAGCGTGCAGATTTCGTCCATCAAGCGCGCATAGCGGTCGATCTCGGCGCTGTCTGAAAAATCCTGGGTGAAAACGAAGTGCAGATTGCCTTCCAGCGCATGGCCAAAAATGATCGCCTCGCTGTAGCCATGCCGGCGCAGCAGGTCCTGCAGATCCAGGGTGGCGGCGGCCAGCGATTCAACCGGGAAGGCCACATCCTCGATGATCACCGTCGTGCCGGCGCGGCGCATCGCGCCAACCGACGGGAAGGTGCCTTTGCGGACATGCCAGTACCTTTCGCAGGTCGCTGGGTCGGTGGAAAACACCGGCGCTTCAATCGTTGCCAGGCCCGCCAGCGCAGCCAGCGCGGCAGCGCTGCGCAACTGCAAAGCGATGTCAGTTTCGGCCCGGACTTCGATCAACAGCGCGGCGGCTTCGGCGCCCAGACCGCGCATCGCCGCAGGCAGGCCGGGATGCTGCTCGACCGAGCGCAACGCCGGGCGGTCGAGCAATTCGACCGCAGACACCGGCGTCTGCTTGAGTCGCATGACCGCCTGGCAGGCCGTCTTGATGTCGGGAAAAAACACCAGGGCGCTGGCCTTGCAGGGGGCCTCGGCCAGCGTCCTCAGCGTGATGCTGGAGATGAAACCCAGCGTTCCTTCCGAGCCGATCATCAAGTGGGTCAGGACCTCCAGCGGATCCTCGAAGTCAACCATCGCATTGAGGCTGTAACCGGTGGTGTTCTTGATCCGGTACTTGTGACGGATGCGCGCGGCCAGGGCAGCGTCGGTTCTTGTGGCGGCGCCGAGCCGCGCCAATTCACTCAACAGGTCGGCATGGCTGACCCGGAAGCTGGCGACGCTGGCTTCGTCCTCGGTATCGAGCAGGCTGCCATCGGCCAGCAAGAGGCGCATGCCGACCAGCGTCTGGTAACTGTTCTGCGACGTGCCGCAGCACATGCCCGAGGCGTTGTTGGCGGCGATACCGCCGATCTTGCAGGCATTGATCGAGGCCGGATCGGGGCCTATCTTGCGCTGGAATGGCGCCAGCCTGGCGTTCACTTCGCCGCCTATCATCGCCGGCCCCATTCGCACGGTGGCCGCATCCGCAGCGATCTCGCAGCGGGCAAAGCCCTCGCCGATCAAGACCAGCAGACCATCAGTCACAGCCTGACCCGACAAGCTGGTGCCGGCGGCGCGAAAGGTCACCCCGCGACCATGGGCAAGTGCGACCTGCAGCAAGGCCTGCACCTGGGCTTCTGACTCGACCAGCAAGACCAGCTCCGGCGTCATCCGGTAAAAGCTCGCATCGCTGCCATAAGCCAGGCGCCGCAGCGGGTCAGAGATGATCTGGTTTGCCGGCAGGACGCCGGCGATCGCTTGCCCAAGCTTGCTCACTTTTGCCTGTCTTTCAGCAGGTCGCGCAAGCGTTTCGGTGCCGGGATCAAGGGCGTGCGGCTGCGCGTCCAGGCACCTTGCTCGGTGGGCGACAAGGCCCGGCCGCGGCTCATGAACCAGGAGGCCAGGCGATACATCCCGAGCCGGCCATAGATCTGCGACCAGACGGCCCAGATCGCCGTGCCGACCACGCTGCGCGCGACGCCGCTGCCGCGCAGCCTGGCTTCCTCCGGTCTGGCCATCGCTTCATTGCGCAGCCTCACCAGGATGTCGGTGATCGGAATCTTCACCGGGCAGACTTCGACGCAGGCACCGCACAGCGTCGACGCGAAAGCCAATGGATAGGTGCTGTCCAGCCCCAGCAGGTGGGGCGAGATGATCGCGCCGATCGGGCCGGGGTAAGTCGTGCCATAGGCATGGCCGCCGATCCGGGCATAGACCGGGCAATGGTTCATGCAGGCGCCGCAACGTATGCATTGCAAGGTGGCGCGCAACTGCGCGTCGGCATAGGCCTGGGTGCGACCGTTGTCGAGCAGGATCAGATGGACTTCCTCGGGGCCGTCCAACTGCTCGGCTGTTCGCGGGCCGCTGATCAGGTTCACATAAGTCGTCACCGGCTGACCCGTGGCCGATCGCGACAGCAAACTCAGCAGCGGCGGCAGATGCTCGAGCTTTTCCACCACCTTCTCGATGCCGGTGATGGCGATGTGGATGCGTGGCACTGTCGTGCACATGCGACCATTGCCTTCGTTCTCGACCAGGCAGAGCGTGCCGGTTTCAGCCACCGCAAAGTTGACGCCCGACAGGCCGATCCCGGCCTCGGCAAACTTGCTGCGCAGCACCTGGCGGCCGATACGGATCAGGCCATCGACATCGTCGGTATAGGGCACGCCGGGAATTTCTCTGGCGAACAACTCGGCGATCTGCTGCCGGGTCTTGTGGATCGCCGGCATGATGATGTGCGAGGGGGTTTCGCCGGCCAACTGGACAATGTATTCACCCATGTCGGACTCGAAAGCCTCGATGCCGGCTTCGGCCATCGCATGGTTGAAGCCGATCTCCTCACTGACCATCGACTTGCCTTTGACGATGCTTTTTGCCCCGGTCCGGCGTGCGATCGTCAGCGCTATGTCGTTGGCTTCTGCCGGCGTCTGCGCCCAATGCACTTGCACGCCTTGAGCGGTCAAATTGGTCTCGAGCTGCTCCAACAGCCGGGGCAGATGGGCCAGGCTGTAGCGACGGATTGCCGCGCCGAGTTCGCGCAGCGATTCGCGCTCTTCCGGGTCCGGGAACTGCCCTTTTCTCTTGGACTGCAAAAAGTCCATCGCGCCGCGAAAGTTCTTGCGCTGCGCCGGGTCTTTGAGAACCTCCAGGCTGCGCTGCTTGAAGTCGTCGACCGGGTGGATCTGGATGACCTGTTTCATGGCTGGCCCCCTTCAGGGTGCAACAGCAGCAGCACCAGTTCGCGCGGTCCATGGGCGCCGTAAGCCATGGTCTGCTGGATGTCGGCAGTCTTTGACGGGCCCGAAATCAGCAAGGCATTGGTCGGCAAACCCTGGGCCCAGCCTTCGGCACTGATCGCCGCATGCAGATCCGCGTGGATGCGGGTGCTGTCTAGCAGCACGAAATGCACCGGCGGCACCAAGGACATCAGCCGGGGCTCGCTGCGGTCGGGCCAGAGGATCAGACTGCCGGTTTCGGCAATCGCGCTGCGCGCCAGCGTCAGCGAGGCATCGATGCCGTCAAACAGGAACTCGCGCCAGGCCTCGATCGGCTGCTCGTAGCGGTGCAGTTGAAGCTCGCTCGGCAAGCCAATTTCCAGGCGTCGGCCATGCGGCGTGTCGGATCCAATCAGCAAGTTGCGCAAGCCCTTGGCGGCTGCGATGCGCAACAGCAGGGCGGGCCAGCCGGCATCGGTCGTGTCGTGCACCTCGGTGTGCACCGCCTCGAGCATCTGACGCAAACGGCTGACGCGCTGCGCGGCATCTTCAACGCGGCGATGCGCGGCATACCAAGCCTGCACATCGGGCAGCGGCGCCTCGACTTGGGGCGCACGCAAGCGCCCCAGGATGGCTTCGCGCGCGCTCATGCTGAGGGCTCCGCAGTCCGGCGCCAAAGAAAACTGGCCAAATGCTCGCCCGGAAGCGAGGCTTGGCTGCGCCCGGCGAGCTGGTCTTGCTTGGCGGCCCGGCCGGTGATGTTGAGCAGGCAGCCACAGTCGGCGCTGACGACCAGATCGGCGCCGCTGGCCTTGAGGCTGGCCACCTTGTCGTCGACGATGGCCTCGGAAATGTCGGGATAACGGATCGCAAAAGTGCCGCCAAAGCCGCAGCATTCCTCGACCCTGGCCTGCTCGACCACTTCGACTTGCGCCAGGCTGCCGATCAACGCACCGCTGGTCTCGTGCGACCCCATCTGGCGCCTGGCATGGCAGGAACTGTGCAAGGCCACTTTGCAACCATCGCCGCGGTCAGCATGATCGAACTTGACCACATGGACGAGGAATTCGCTGAGCTCGTAAACCCGTCCGGCGAGCTCGACCGCCTTGGCATGCAGCTGTGGATCTGCAGCAAAAAGCTGCGGGTAATGGTGCCTGATCATGCCGCCGCATGATCCCGATGGCACCACCACCGGCCAGTCCTCGGTGAACAGATTGAGCTGCTGCAGCGCGACGGTCCGCGCCTCATCCGCAAAGCCGCTGCTGTACGCGGGCTGGCCGCAACAGGTTTGCTGCTCGAGGTAATGCACCCTGATGCCTTCGCGCTCCAGCAGATGGACGGTGTCGACACCGGCTTCGGGCGTGAACTGATCGATCAGGCAGGTGGCGAACAGATAAACGTCGCTCGGCTTGGCCGGATACAGCCGGTGTTGGTTCGATGTGGGGTTCACAAGATCCTCGCTTGGTGGTCACTTGATGATCACTTGGTAAAGTGGTAAGACCAATTGACCAAATGGTAGTGACATCAATGAATCTTGTGATAGGTAATTTCCCTAGTTTTTCATCGGTGAGTTTGCGCTGGATTAAGCTAATATCAAGTGGTCAGACCACTTTTCATCCCTATGCCTCAGCAACGCCCTGCCGTGATCCGATTGGCCGACACCGTCGCCGCCGAACTTGAAAAACGCATCCTCGAGGGCTCGCTCAAGCCCGGCAACTTGCTGCCGTCAGAGCGCGCATTGGCGCTGGACCTGGGCGTGTCGAGGCCATCGCTTCGGGAAGCGATCCAGAAACTGGTCGCCAAGGGCTTGTTGACGACGCGCCACGGTGCCGGGACCTTGGTCACCGACCGACTCGAAGCGCATTTCGCCGATCCCTGGCAGGACATGGTCAAGGGCCACCCGATGCTGCACCGGGACCTGCTTGAGTTCCGCCAGATGCTCGAAAGCCAGGCGGCGCAGCTGGCAGCCCAACGCGCCACCGATGTCGACATCCAGCGCCTCGACGCCGCCCATGAAAAGATGGAAGCGGCTTACCGCAGCGAGAACCTGGCCGCATCAATCGACGCCGATGTTGCCTTCCATCAGGCGATAGCCGAGGCTGCGCACAACGTCTTGATCGGCCATCTCAGCGCCAGCCTGATGCGGGTCATCCACGGCCATGTGTCGAACAATCTGGAAAACCTGCAGACCAGTCCGCAGCGCTGGGAGCAGCTGAAATCGCAGCACCGGGCGATCTGGCAAGCGGTCCGCGAGGGCCAGGCGCAGCAGGCGGCTGACGCGGCGCGCGAACACATCGAATTCGTTCGCGCAAGCATCGACGACCATGCACTGCAAGATGAACGTCGTTTGATCGCTTTGCGACGTTCTAGCTGACTTTGCTTTGCGCCGGCAATGCCGCTCAAAATGCGGTGTATCGCCCCGGCTTGTGGTTGACAGCGAGCGCGAAGTTCATCGCCACCGCGGCGACGATGGACAGCAGACCTTGTTGCCAATCCATCCAGGGCAGGGCGCAGACCAGGATCGTGCAGTCGATGGCCATCTGCACCAGGCCGGCGCGCCAGCCGAATCTGTCCTGCAGCCACAGCACCAGCACGTTCAAGCCGCCCAGGCTGGCTTTGTGGCGGAACAGCATGATGAATCCCGCACCCGCCAGCAAGCCGCCAGCCACCGCGGCGAAAACCGGCGCGACATGGCCCAGCGCCAGCCAGCCCGGCATGGCCTCGGTCAACACCGACAGCAGCGCCACCGCGGCAAAGGTCTTGAGCGTGAAGCGCGGCCCCAGGCGCTGCCAGGCCAGCGCGTAAAACGGCAGGTTGATCAAAAAGAACAGTGTGCCGAAACGCCAGCCTGTGGCGTGGTTGAGCAAGATCGCGATGCCTGCGGTGCCGCCGGTCATCAAGCCAGCGTGGCGCAACAGCACCACGCCGATCGCAACAAACAATGTGCCGGTGGCCAAGCCTTGCAGGTCATCAAACAGGCTGTGGCGCTGGCCGGCCAGCGGGGGCGGCGGCGACACCGCGGCGTCGGTGGTTCGGGTGACCTCGGCAACGACCTCGGCCATCACTCGACGATTCCCGCGATGAAATATTTGATCATGCCCTTGGCGGCAAAGCCCAACAGGCCGAAGCCCAGCCCCAGCAGCAGCACGAAGGTGCCGAGCCTGCCAGCCTTGGATTCACGCGCCAACTGCAGGATGATGAACACCATGTAGAGCATGAAGGCGCTGACCCCGAAGGTCAGGCCAAACCATGCCACCTGCTCCTCGTTGTAGCCGAACATGTTCGGGCATCGATTCAGGTTTGCGCCGTGGCGTCGGCTGCTGGGCTGATGAGGTCGCGGTAAGCATGCCAGCTCGCATGCGCCAGCCAAGGGGCGATCACCAGCAAGCCACCAGTGGCCAGGCCCAACACGGTCAGCGCCATCAACAGCGCGGCCCACAGCGCCATCGGCAGCGGGTGGGTCTGCACCACGCGCCAACTCGTCAGCACGGCCGCCAGCACGCTCACCCGCTGGTCCTGCAGCAGCGGGATCGCCACCACGCTGCTGGCGTAGACCGGCGCCGCCAGCAAAGCGCCCATGGCCAGCCAGACCTCGAACAAGATCGAGCGGTCGTTGAGCACCACGATGCGCAGAAAGTCCAGCGGTGTTCGAACCGGCGCCGGTGCAAAGCCGGTGATCAGCGATGCCGAGGTCAGGACCCAGCCGGTGCCGGCCAATGCCAGCAGCAAGCCGAAAACGACCAATCGGCGCTCGGGCTTCCAGGCCTTCGCGGCCACCGACAGCGTCGCGCGTTGGCCTTGCTCGATCGCCCGGCTGATCGCGTACAGACCGGCGGCCAGGATGGGCGCGACCAGCAGAAAACCGCTGAAAGCACCCGACAGCAGCCAGAATCTGTCGTGCGCCAGCCAGACCAGCAGCGCGCCGAAAGCGCTCAACGCCAGACCGTGCAGCAGGCCGGGGACAGGGCAGCGCATCAAGTCGCGCCAACCCCGTGCCAGCCAGGCCAGCGGCCGCAGCAAAGGGATGGGCCGCATGCCGAAGCTGCGGGATTCAACGAGGGCAGGGCTGTCTGGCATCGCGGCGTGGGGTCTTGGATGATGTGCGCTGGGCGCCCGAGCTGGCTTGATCCTGGGCAGGCTGCGAATCAACAGACCGGCTATCGCGCCAAGTCGCCGGTCAGCAGGCTGCGTGCGGCCTTGTGCATCGCTGCTTGGCCGCCATTGACCAGCAGCACCTCAGGCGCTTGGGCATAGCCCGCGAAATGGCGGTCTATCGACCGCAGGTAGAGCGGGTCGTAGTGCTCGAGCATCATCGCGCCGAAGACCTCGGCCCAGGCGCCGGCCCGGGCCATCGCCTGCCAGCGGCCGACCGTCTCGCGGCCTCGCAACTCGATCAAGCCGTCGAGCAGCGCGCAAAAACGCGCTGCATCGGTGGCGAAGTAACCGTAGTCCTCGAGCAGCAACTCGATCCGCGCAGCGTCTGGCATCACGACCCGCAGCACCGGGCTGTGGTGGTGCATGCGGTCGATCAGCGAGTCTGGTATCTGCAGCCGACCGATCTTCTTGCTCTCGCTCTCGACATACACCGCTCGTCCGGGCTCGAGCAAGTGCAGCGCCTGCCACAGCAGCGAGTCGAAATGCTTTTGACTCGGCTGCGGCTGGCCGGGTATGCCGCCCAGGATCGATCCTCGGTGGCAGGCCAGCGCTTCGAGGTCGAGCACCTGCGCGCCTTCTGCGGCCAAGGCCTGCAGCAGCCGGGTCTTGCCGCTGCCGGTGCGCCCTGCGAGCACCCGGAAATCGAAGCGTGCCGGCCAATCGACCAGGTCTTGCCGAACCACGGTGCGAAAACCCTTGTAGCCGCCGGCGAGCTTGGCGCTGCGAAACCCGATCTGGTCGAGAAACCAGGCCAGTGATCCCGAGCGCTGGCCACCGCGCCAACAGTAGACCAGCGGTTGCCAGTCGCGCGGCTTGTCGGCGATCCAACGCTCCAGGTGGTTGGCGATGTTGCGCGCAGCGATGACCGCACCGAGCTTGCGCGCTTCCAGTGCCGAGGTCTGCACGTAGAGCGTTCCCACGATGCGGCGTTGCTCGTCGTCGAGCACCGGCCAATTGACCGCGCCGGGCAAATGGTCGAGTTCGAATTCGGCCGGCGAACGCACATCGATGATGGCGTCGAAAAGACCGAGGTTGGCGGCAGCTTCTGCCGACGTGATGTTGCGCAAGGCCATGGCGATTCAGCGCAGCGGCGCTGCAGCGTCGAGCAACTCGGACTCGATCTGCAACTGAGCCCGGGTCTGTTGCAGCGCCAGTCCGTCGACCAGAAAAGTGTCTTCGACCCGCTCGCCCAGTGTCGTGACCTTGGCCAGCTGCAGGTTGACGTTGTGGCGTGCCAGCACCCGGGCGATGCCATAGAGCAAGCCTGAGCGGTCGCTGGTGCTGACCGATAGCAGCCAGCGCTGGGCGCGCTCATCGGGCCGCAGCGAGACGCGCGGTGTGACGGGGAATGACTTGACGCGCCTCGACACCCGGCCTCGGCTGGGCTCAGGCAGCGGCCCTTGGCTCTCAAGCGCGAGCGTGAGCTGGTTTTCGATCAACGAGATCAGGTCGCGGTAGCTGCTGGGGTCTGCCGCTTCGCACTGCGGATGCGTGACCTGAAAAGTGTCTAGCGCGAAACCGGTCCGGCTGGTGTGGACCTTGGCGTCCTGGATCGAGAAACCCGCGCCGTCGAAATAGCCACAGATGCGGACGAAGACATCGGGCCGGTCGGGCGCGTACACCAGCACCTGCAAGCCGTCGCCCAGCGGCGACGGCCTGACCCTGACCACTGCGATCGCCGTGTCGATGTGGCGCCACAGCGCGCGGGCATGCCAGGCGATCTCGCTCGGATCGTGGCGCGCAAAGTAGCTCAGCTCCAGCGTCTTCCACAGCGGCAACTCGGTACCGGGCAGCGCGCTGTGCAAGGCCAGGATCTGCCGCGCCTCTTGCTTGCGGGCCTCCAGATCGGCGTCCAGGTTGGGTCGGGCGCCGCCCAGCGCACGCAAGGTGTAGCGAAACAGGTCTTCGAGCAGCTTGCCTTTCCAGGCGTTCCAGACCTTCGGGCTGGTGCCGCGGATGTCGGCCACGGTCAGCAGGTACAGCGCCGTCAGCCGCCGTACATCGCCCACCTTGTTGGCAAAAGCCCGGATCACGTCGGGGTCCGACAAGTCCTCTTTTTGCGCCACCGTGCTCATCGTCAGGTGGTGCTTGACCAGAAACTCGGCCAGCGCGCTGTCTTCCTTGGCAATCCCATGGTCGCGACAGAAGCGCCGCACCTCGAGCGTGCCGAGTTCGGAGTGATCGCCGCCTCGGCCTTTGGCAACGTCGTGGAACAGCGCTGCGACGTAGAGCAGCCAAGGCTTGTCCCATTCGCTGGCCAGCTGCGAGCAAAACGGGTACTCGTGGGCATGCTCCGGGATGAAGAAGCGCCGCATGTTGCGCAGCACCATCAGGATGTGCTGGTCCACCGTGTAGACGTGGAACAGGTCGTGCTGCATGCGGCCGACGATGCGGCGAAAGACCCAGAGGTAGCGACCCAGCACCGAGGTCTGGTTCAGCAGTCGCAACGCGCGCGTGATGCCTTGCGGCTCGCGCAGCAAGTCCATGAACTGCGCGCGGTTGACCGGGTCGCGCCGGAAGGCCGTGCCCATCACCTGGCGCGAGTTGTAGAGCGCGCGCAGCGTGCGGGCCGACAGACCTTGAATACCGGGGTTTTGCTGAAAGACCAGGAAAGTCTCAAGAATGGTCTGCGGCTGGTTGACGTAGAGCTCGTCGCTCGCCACCTCGAGCATGCCGGCGCGGTCGAAGAAGTGCTCGTTGATGCGCCGCATCGGCGCGGCTTCGCTGGCGTTGACGCGCTCCTCGATGTTGAGCATCAGGATCTGGTTGAGTTGGCTCACCGCCTTGGCCGCCCAGTAATAGTGGTGCATCAGCACCTCGGACGGTCTGGCGCTTCGGCTGTTGTGGTAGCCGAAGCTCTCGGCCACGGCGGTCTGCAGATCGAACACCAACCGGTCCTCGCGCCGGCCCGCCACCGCGTGCAGCCGGGCCCGGATCAGCTTGAGCGTGCCCTCGTTGCGTTGCAGCTGCTTGACCTCGAAAGCCGTGATCAAGCCGTTGGCGGCAAGCTCGGACCAGTTGCGGCCGAGCCCGGCAGCGCGAGCGACCCAGGTCACGGTCTGCAGGTCGCGCAGGCCGCCGGGGCTTTCCTTGCAGTTGGGCTCCAGCGAATAGGGCGTGTTCTCGTACTTGGTGTGACGCTGCTGCATCTCTAGCGTCTTGGCGCGCAGAAAAGCCTTGGGGTCCATCAGCGCGGTGGTCTCGCGCTGGAAGGTCGCGAACAGCTTGCGCGCACCGCACACCGGGCGAGACTCGAGCATGGCAGTCTGTACCGTGACATCGGCTTTGGCCTCGGCCACGCAGTCCGCGACGGTTCGCACGGCAGAGCCGATCTCCAGCCCAATGTCCCAGCAAGCGGTGATGAAGGACTCCAGCGCCGCCTTGAGCGCGCTGCCGGCCTCGGGAGCGGCATCGTCAGGCAGCAGGACGAGCACGTCGACGTCGCTGTACGGCAGCAATTCGCCGCGGCCATAGCCACCCACCGCGACCAGCGTGGCGCTGGCCGGCAGGCCGCTCTGTGTCCACAGCTGCGTCAATGTCGCGTCGACATGACGCGTCAGCGCCTTGATCATTCGAGTGGCCACCGGCGCGGTCGCGCGGCTGGCCATGAAGTGCTCGATCAGCGATTTCTTGCCGTCGCGGAACTGGCTGCGCAGCGTCGCGATGTCTGTCGCCGGGTCGCGTGGCAATTCAGCCGCCATAGCTGCAGCTCGCGCGTCGCTCAAACCGCCGCGACGAAGGCCGGGGGCTGCGGTGATCCTGCGGACAGCGTCAGCACCTCGTAGCCGGTTTCGGTGACGAGCACCGTGTGCTCCCACTGGGCTGACAGCGACCGGTCCTTGGTGACGATGGTCCAGCCGTCGCCGAGCTCGCGGATCTCGCGCCGGCCGGCGTTGACCATCGGTTCGATCGTGAAGATCATGCCTGGCACCAGCATCTCCAAAGTGCCCGGCCGGCCGTAGTGCAGCACTTGTGGATCTTCATGGAATTTGGCGCCAATGCCGTGGCCGCAAAATTCTCGAACGATCGAGAAGCCCTGGTTCTCGGTGAAGACCTGGATCGCGTGGCCGATGTCGCCCAGGCGAACGCCGGGTTTGACCTTGGCAATGCCTTTCCACATCGATTCGTAGGTCAGCGCGCACAAGCGCTTGGCGGCGATCGAGCCCTCGCCGACGATGAACATCCGGCTGGTGTCGCCGTGCCAGCCCTCTTTGATCACCGTGACATCGATGTTGACGATGTCACCGCTCTTGAGCGGCTTGTCGTTCGGGATGCCATGGCAGACCTGGTGGTTGATCGAGGTGCAGATCGACTTGGGGTAGGGCACATAGCCTGGTGGCTGGTAGTTCAGCGGTGCCGGGATGCCTTGTTGGACGTTGACGATGTGGTCATGCGCGAGCTTGTCGAGCTGCTCGGTGCTGACACCGGGCTTGACATGCGGTGTCAGCATGTCGAGCACTTCCGAGGCCAGGCGGCCTGCGATTCGCATGCCTTCGATCTCGGCGGCTTGGGTCTTGAGGGTGATGGCCATGGGTCAAATTATCCCACCTCAAAGTAGAATGCTAGGTTTCCACGGGCATGGCCCTTGCGCGGCGCTCAGCCCGAGCGTCGCCTGTCGCGGTCTGCCCCCAAGCCCGCCCGCCATGTCGTCATCCCGCTCGAATCCGGTTCAGCCGCTGTTGTGTTTCGAGGGTGGCAACGCACTCTCGGCGTTTCGCGCCCAGGCTTTGCTGGCCCGCTTGCAGGCCGTCAATGGCCGGATCATCGGCGTGACAGCGCGTCATGTGCACTGGGTGATGACCGCCCCTTGCGCAACAGCCGATTTGGCTCGTTTGGCCGCATTGCTGCAATACGGTGACCCTTTGCCGGCCGACGCCGACCTCGGCGGCGCGCTGGTGCTGGTGATGCCTCGCCTGGGCACGGTCTCGCCCTGGGCCAGCAAGGCCACCGACATCGCCCGCAACTGCGGCCTGGCGCTGCACCGGGTCGAGCGCGTGACCGAGTTCCGGCTCAGCGTCAAGCCGGGTCTGTTCAGCGCCAAGCCGCTCAGCGCCGAGGAGCTGCAGGCCTGCGGTGCGCAGTTGCACGACCGCATGACCGAGAGCGTGGCCTACGAGCGCGATGCCGCGCACGCCTTGTTCGACGAGCAGGCCGCCGAGCCGCTGGTCCATGTCGATGTGCTGGGGCTGGGCGCTGGCGGTGGCCGCGAGGCGCTGGTTCGCGCCAACGCCGAGTTCGGCCTGGCATTGAGCGCTGACGAAATCGATTACCTGGTGGACGCTTTCACCACGCTTGGGCGCAACCCCAGCGATGTCGAGCTGATGATGTTCGCCCAGGCCAACAGCGAGCATTGCCGGCACAAGATCTTCAACGCCGATTTCCGCATCGACGGGGTCGACCAGCCGCTGTCTATGTTCGGCATGATCCGCAACACCGAGAAGCTCGCGCCGCAACACAGCATCGTCGCCTACAGCGACAACGCCGCGGTGATGGAAGGTGGGCCGGTGCAGCGCTGGGCGCCGTACACCGACGGTGCAGCATCGTCGGGTGCGCCGATGTACCGCGCGGAGCATGAGACCTCGCATGTGCTGATGAAGGTCGAGACGCACAACCACCCGACCGCAATCTCGCCTTTTCCGGGGGCAGCGACCGGTGCCGGTGGCGAGATCCGCGACGAGGGTGCGACCGGCCGTGGCTCCAGTCCCAAGGCTGGCTTGACCGGGTTTTCGGTCTCCAACCTGCACCTGCCCGGGCTCGACGAGCCCTGGGAGCGCGCCCCTGTCGGCAAGCCCGACCACATTGCCAGCGCGCTGCAGATCATGATCGACGGCCCACTCGGTGGCGCGGCCTTCAACAACGAATTCGGCCGACCCAATCTGGCGGGCTATTTCCGGGTCTTCGAGCAGTCGGTGGCCGGCGTTCAGCGCGGCTACCACAAGCCCATCATGATCGCTGGCGGGCTGGGTTCGATCAGCGCAGGTCAGACCCACAAGCTGCAGTTTGGCGCCGGCACGCTGCTGGTGCAGCTTGGCGGGCCGGGCATGCGCATCGGCATGGGCGGCGGCGCGGCCAGTTCGATGGCGGCCGGCAGCAACACCGAGGCGCTGGACTTCGATTCGGTGCAGCGCGGCAACCCCGAGATCCAGCGCCGGGCCCAAGAGGTGATCAACCGATGCGCTGCGCTGGGCGAACACAACCCCGTGCTCGCGATCCACGATGTCGGTGCCGGCGGCATCAGCAATGCCTTCCCAGAGTTGGTCGACGGCGCGGGCAAGGGCGCTCGCTTCGACCTGCGCCAAGTGCCGCTGGAAGAATCCGGCCTGGCGCCCAAGGAAATCTGGTGCAACGAGAGTCAGGAGCGCTACACGCTGGCGATCGCCCCCGAGGGCTTGGCGCTGTTCGAGCAGCTGTGCCGGCGTGAACGCTGCCCTTTCGCTGTGGTGGGCGTGACCACCGACGCGCCCGACCTGATCGTCGAGGACGGCCCCGGCGGCGATCCGGTGATCGCGATGCCGATGGCCGTGCTGCTGGGCAAGCCGCCCAGGACGCAGCGCGACGTGGCGCGTGTGGTGCGCAGCGAGCCAGCGCTGGCGCTGACCGGGCTCAGGTTCGACGAACTGGCGTTCACCGTGCTGCGACACCCCACGGTGGCGAGCAAGCGCTTTCTGATCACGATCGGCGACCGCAGCGTCGGGGGCTTGAGCCACCGCGACCCGATGGTTGGCCCCTGGCAGGTGCCGGTGGCTGACTGCGCGGTCACGCTGGCTGATCACATGGGCCTGCGCGGCGAGGCTTTTGCGCTGGGCGAGCGCACGCCGCTGGCCGCCATCGACGCACCGGCTTCGGGCCGGATGGCTGTGGGCGAGGCGATCACCAACCTGTTGGCAGCGCCGATCACGCTGTCGCGCGTCAAGCTTTCGGCCAACTGGATGGCCGCTTGTGGCGAACCCGGCGAGGACGCGGCGCTGTATGACACGGTCAAGGCGGTGGGCATGGAGCTCTGTCCGGCGCTGGGCATCGGCATCCCGGTCGGCAAGGACAGCTTGTCGATGCGAACCAAATGGACAGCACGGGTCGATCAGGTCGGCGGCGACCAGCCCCGGCAGGTCACCGCGCCGGTCAGCCTGATCGTCACCGCTTTTGCCACGCTCGACGATGTGCGCGGCACGCTGACGCCGCAGCTGCAGCCTGGCGACACCAGCCTGCTGCTGATCGACCTGGGCCAGGGCCGAATGCGCATGGCGGGGTCGATGCTGGCGCAGGTGACCGGCCAGTTCGGCTGCGCTTCGCAAGACCGGGTGCCCGATCTCGACGATCCGGCCCAACTCAAGGCGCTGGTGGCGGCGATCAACCAATTGCGCGTCGAAGACAAGCTGCTGGCCTACCACGACCGCAGCGACGGCGGGCTGTGGGCTGCTGCCTGCGAGATGGCGTTTGCTGGTCAGCTGGGCCTGAGCCTGAACGTCGACATGCTGGTCACCGAGGGTGACGGCATCAGCGACAGCCGGGCCGATATGGGAGACTCGAAGAACTGGGCGGGCCAGGTCGGCGAGCGTCGCAACGAGTTGATGCTCAAAGCCTTGTTCAACGAGGAGCTCGGCGCGCTGATCCAGGTGCGTCGCAGCGACCGTGACGCGGTGATGGCGGTGCTGCGCAGCCACGGGCTGTCGCGCCACAGCCATGTGGTGGGCAAGACCAACGAGCGCGCAGTGGTCGAGGTCTGGCGCGACGCCAAGCCGCAGTTCAGCGCACTATTGCGCGACCTGCAGCAGGCCTGGGACGAAGTCAGCTGGCGCATCGCCAAGCTGCGCGACAACCCGGCCTGTGCCGACAGCGAGCATGCGGCCGCGGGCCAGCCGGGCGATCCCGGACTGCACCAGCAGCTGAGCTTCGACGCCGCTGAGGATGTCGCAGCGCCTTATCTGAACCTGGCACGGCCGCGCATCGCGATCCTGCGAGAGCAGGGCGTGAATTCACAGGTCGAGATGAGTTACGCGGTGGCGCAGGCCGGTTTCGACAGCTTCGACGTCCACATGAGCGACCTGCAGACCGGCCGCGCCAGCTTGGACCAGTTCCAAGGCCTGGTGGCCTGCGGCGGCTTCAGCTATGGCGACACGCTGGGCGCAGGCGAGGGTTGGGCCCGGTCGATCCTGTTCAACCCGGTGTTGATGGACCAATTCGCAGCCTTTTTTGGCCGCCAGGACACGCTGGCGCTGGGGGTGTGCAACGGCTGCCAGATGCTGGCTGCGTTGTCGTCGATCATCCCAGGCACCGGCGACTGGCCACGCTTCACCCGCAACAAGAGCGAGCAGTTCGAGGCCAGGCTCAGCCTGGTCGAGGTGCTCGACAGCCCGTCGCTGTTTTTCACCGGCATGGCCGGCAGCCGTCTGCCCATCGTGGTCTCGCACGGCGAAGGCTTCGCCGATTTCTCGCAGCGAGGCAGCCCGGCGACCGTGCAGCGCGCGATGCGCTTTGTCGACCACCAGGGCCAGGCCAGCGAAGCCTACCCGTTCAATCCGAACGGCAGCCCGGGTGGTCTGACGGCGGTGACCACGGCCGATGGTCGCATCACCGCGTTGATGCCGCACCCCGAGCGGGTCTTGCGCCATGCGCAGATGAGCTGGACAGCGGGTGATGTCTCTGCGCACAGCCCTTGGCGGCGGATGTTCGGCAACGCCAGGCGCTGGGTGGGTTGACGCGCGTCGCGCTCGCCGGCACCGCGCTTGCGCGACGGATTGGTTTATCGCTAAACTAAATTCATCGCAACAGTGCCTGGGAGGGCGACGATGAAACGACGTGCGTTCATGCGTTTGGCTGGCGGTGGGGTGGTGCTTGCCGCGTCCGCAGGCGGGCTCGCCGGCTGTTCGGTGTTCGAGGTGCCGGCCAGCGCCGTGGCGGCCTGGCAAGGCCCGGCGCCTGACGCCGAACTGCGGCGCTGGGTGTTGTCGTATGCGCTGCTGGCGCCCAATCCTCACAACATGCAACCCTGGCTGGCCGACCTGGCCACACCCGGTGAAATCTTGTTGCGGCTGGACCCACAGCGCTTGCTGCCCGCCACCGACCCCTACGGCCGGCAGATCCTGATGGGTGCTGGAGCATTTCTCGAACTGCTGGTGCTGGCCGCCGCCGAGCGCGGCCAGCGTGCCGAGATCCACCTGTTCCCCGACGGCGAACCCGGCCAGCGCCTGGATGGACGCGCCTTCGCCCGGTTGCGTTTGCTACCCGACGCCGGCGCCGCGCCCGACCCGCTGTTCAAGCAGGTGCTGGCGCGCCGCACTGACCGCCGCGCCTACGACCCGAAACGGGCCATCGCGCCGGCCGATGTGCAGCGGCTGCGTGCTGCCATCGACGGCCTGACGCTGCGCCTGGGCCTGGCTGGCGCGGCCGACACGATTGCAGCCGACCGCAGCCGGCTCGACAGCATCCGCGCGATCGCCCGCGAGGCCTGGCGTATCGAGCTGAGCACCGAGGCGCCGATGATGGAGTCGATGCGGGTGCTGCGCGTGGGCAGCGCCGAGATCGACCAACACCGCGACGGCATCACGATTGACAGCCCGCTGCTGGTGGCGCTGGCCAAGACCGGCTTGTTCGACCGCAGCACCTTCCCGGCGCCCGACTCCAGCGCGACGCGCGGCCAGATCCAGGACTTCGACGCGCTCACCTCGTCGACGCCAGCCTATCTGTGGCTGGTCAGCGAAGGCAACCAGCGCAGCCAGCAGATCGCCGCCGGCCGAGCCTATGCGCGCATCAACCTGGCCGCCACTGCCGCCGGGCTGGCGCTACACCCCAACGAACAGGCGCTGCAGGAGTTTGACGCGGTGGCCGAGCCCTACCGTGCGATCCACGCCTTGCTGGACGCACCGCAGCCCGGCCACACGGTGCAGATGCTGGCGCGGCTGGGTTATCTGCCTGCCGGCACGGCACCGCGTCCACCCGCGCCGCGGCGCGGCTTGGCTCGGCAGTTGGCGGCGTGACAGCGAGGGAGCCAGCCTGACACCGCCCACCTTGCCTGTTACGCTTGTTGCGCCTGCTACGCCTGACGCCGCTGCCGCCCAAGACCCGTTGGCCTTCCAGTTGCTCAACGAGCTTGGCATCATCGACCAGTTGGCGCAGAACCGCGCCGCCAAGCTGCTCGGGCCAGCGCTCAACCTGTCGCAGTTCGTCGTGCTCAACCACCTGACGCGGCTGGGCGGTGAGCGCTCGCTGGTGCAGATCGCCGGCGCGATCCAGGTCAGCAAAGGCGCGATGACCAACACCGTGGCGCGCCTGCAGGCCAAGGGCTTGCTCGATGTGCGGCCCGACCCGAACGACGGCCGTGGCAAGCAGGTGCGCCTGACCGCCGCCGGCCAGGCTGCGCGCGCCCAGGCGGTGGCCCAGCTGGCAGGGGGCTTGGCCGAACTCGCTGCGCTGGCGAGCGAAACCGAACTGCGCGATGCGCTGGGGGTGATGCGCCGGCTGAGGGTCTGGCTCGACAGCCACCGTTGAGCCGGCGCCCAGCGAGCGGCTGCGCGGCCTGCCCGCTGACCGATCAAACCCGCCGCCTGGTCGATGCCCGCGCGCTGGCGTTGCTGCCGCCTGGGGCAGGTTGGATCAATGTGTCGCGTGGCGAGGTGGTGGTCGAGGCCGATCTGGTCGCCGCGCTGAGGTCTGGCCATCTGGGCAGCGCCTACCTCGATGTCTTCGAGCCTGAGCCTTTGGCAGCCGACAGCCCGCTGTGGGCGCTGGAGCAGGTCATCGTCACGCCGCATTCGGCCGGTCATGCCCAAGGCAATGCGCAGCGGGTGAACGCGATGTTCATCGCCAACCTGGCCTGCTGGTGCGCCGGCCAACCCCTTCGAAACGAGCTCGGCCGAGGTTGAACCGGCCGAGTGCCTCAAGCCAGCGGCAAGGTCGGGTTGCGCTGCGCCAGGATGTCATTCATGCGCAGGGCGATCACGTCGAGCAACCTCTGCTGCGCCGGGATGATGTAGTAGCGATCCTGCTGGATCGCCGACAAGACCGCGGCGGCGACATCGGCGGGGTCGTAGCCCTCTTCGAGCGCGGCCCGAAACGTGGCCGATTGAATGCGCTGGGCCTCGGGCAAGTTCTTGACGTCTGTCGCGGGGCCGAAGGCCTCGGGCCGGTTGCGTTCGGCGTCGATGATGCGGGTGCGGATCAAGCCGGGGCACAGCACCGATGCTGTCACCTTGGCGCCGATGCTGCGCAGGTCCTTGTAAAGGCCTTCGGTGAAACAAGCCACCGAATGCTTGGAGACAAAGTACGGATTGCCGCCAGCAATCAAACCGGCCACCGACGCGGTGTTGACGACATGGCCTGCGTCACCGCCGGCCAGCATTCGCGGCACGAACTCGCGAACGCCGTAGAGCACGCCCATGAAGTTCACTTTGTGGATCCACTCCCAGTCCGACAGCGGCGTCTCCCAGGCCAGGATGCGCAAGGCTGGCGTGGCCACGCCAGCGTTGTTGCACAGCACGTGCACAGCGCCGTATTGCGAATATGCGGCGTCGGCCAAGGCCTTGATCTGGGCTTCAGACGTCACGTCGGTCTGTACCCCGATCGCGTCTGCGCCCTCGGCGCGCAATGCCGCCACCGATCGCGCCAGCGTCTCGCCTTCGATGTCGGCCATCACCAGCTTCATGCCCTGGCTGGCAAAGCTCTTGGCCATGGCCAGGCCGATGCCGCCCGCAGCGCCTGTGACCACCGCCACCCGTCCGCTCAAGTTGTCCATGATGATGTCTCCGTCTGGTTGATCAGGCGCTGATTGTTCAATGCGTTGCGACCTGGCCCATGTCGCAACGGGGATAGAGGATCCGATCGACGGGGGCCACACTGGTCAATATTTCACTGTCGTCGTCGACGACATGGCCACGCACAGGGTCGACGCAGCTTGTTGCCACCCGGTTGCGAATCGATTGAAAACCAGACAGGAGACAGCTGTGTTCAAGAGAGTGTTGATCGCCAATCGCGGCGAAATAGCGATTCGGATCGCGCGTGCCGCTTCGGCGCTGGGTGTTGAGTCGGTCGGGGTTTACCCGGCTGTCGATCGCTTGGCGCTGCACACCCAACTGACGAGCTCGGCGCGAGAGATCGGCAGCGCTTCGGCCGACCCGGTCCGCGCCTACCTGGACATCGAGGCGATCATTGCCGCCGCCAAGGCCAGTGACTGCGACTGTGTGCACCCGGGCTACGGTTTCCTGTCAGAGAACGCCAATTTCGCGCAGCGTTGCGCGATGGAGGGCTTGCGCTTCATCGGGCCATCGCCGGCATCGTTGGCTTTGTTTGGCGACAAGATCGAGGCGAGGGCGTTCGCACAATCACTTCAGATTCCTGTGCTGGCCGGCACCCCGGGGCCGCTGGCCAATGGCGACGAAGCCCGCGCGATGGCGCAAGCGGTTGGTTACCCGGTGATGCTCAAAGCGGCTGCGGGTGGCGGTGGTCGAGGCATGCGGGTGGTCAGCAAGGCCGAAGACATGGCCGAGGCCTTTGCCCGCTGCCAAGGCGAGGCCGAAGCGGCGTTTGGCAACCGAGCGGTTTTTCTCGAGAAGCTTGTGCCGCGTCCGCGCCACATCGAGGTCCAGGTGCTAGGCGACAGCCAGGGCCAGGTTGTTCACCTGCACGAGCGCGATTGCTCGGTGCAATTGCGCAACCAGAAGCTGATCGAAATCGCCCCGGCGCCCAACCTTGATGGCGCGCTGCGCCAGCGGATGCTCGACGATGCGTTGAAACTGGCGCGCGCTGCGCGCTACGAGAACGCTGGCACGGTGGAGTTTCTGGTCAACCCGCAGACCGGTGAGCACTGCTTCATCGAATGCAATCCGCGGATCCAGGTCGAGCACACCGTCACCGAACAAGTCACCGGCCTGGACCTGGTCGAAGCGCAGTTCAGGATTGCTGCCGGCGCGTCGCTCGCTTCTCTGGGCCTGGCCGACCAGCAAGCGGTCGGCAAGCCCAGGGGTTTTGCGATCCAGGCCCGCATCGTCGCGCTGGGCACCGGCACGCTGAGCGCCTACCGCGAACCCTCGGGCCCCGGTGTTCGTGTCGACGCTTGCGGCTACCTCGGGCTGTCGCCGCCGCCGCAGTTCGACCCCTTGCTGGCCAAGCTGATCTGCCAGTCGAGTTCGGCGATGAGCTTCGAGTCGGCTGTTGACCGCACGCTGCTTGCGCTGGGCGAGTTCCACATCGATGGCCTCGAGACCAACCTTGATCAGCTGCGCGCGATCCTCGGCCACGCAGCGTTTCGAAGCGGTGATGCCCGCACCACCTTGCTCGCCGAAGTGCCGGCGCTCGGCAAGACCGTTTCGACCCCAGGCCATGGGGCCTCGGCGACCCAGCCGGCGCCGGGGTCCGACGGCACACTGCGCTTTCTCGCGCAGCAGGCCGCAGCGCTGGGCCGCAGCGCTGCAGCGACCGCCCAGCCTGCGGGTCTGGCATCGCTGGCTGTGCCCGAAGGTCACCAGGGCGCCGAATGCCCGCATGCAGGCTCGGTCATCGAGGTCCTCGTCCAGCCAGGTGCCAGCGTCAACGCCGGTGACACGCTGATGGTGATCACCGCGATGAAGATGGAGTCCGCGGTCAGCGCGCCTTGCTCGGGCGTCGTGACCGCGCTGGCCGAACTCGGCGCTGGCGACACGGTTGCATCGGGACAGGTGGTCGTCGTGATCCGCGCTGAGCAGGCCGGCTCGGCCGCAGCGGCCGACAGCAAACCCGCCGACCCAGGCTGGGCGCCATTGCTGGCCGAGGTGGCCACGCTGCAAGGCTTGGCGCACGCCAGGCTGGGCATCGCCTCGCAAGAACCCGGCGTCGTGCGCCAGCGCAGCCGCGGCAAGCTCAACTGCCGCGAGCGGATCATTTTGCTGCTCGATGCGGGCAGTTTTCGCGAGGTCGGCAGTCTCGCTGGTTTTGCGTCTTACGACGACAGCGGCAACATCAGCGACTTCACCCCGGCGAATCACGTCGGCGGCCAAGGCCGGATCGCCGGCAGGACGAGCATCGTCTGCGCGGATGACTTCACCTCGCGTGGCGGCCATGCCGATGGCGCGATCGGCCAGAAGAGCCGTTACCTCGATGCGCTGTCGATCGAGATGCGCGTGCCCTCGGTTCGCCTGCTCGACGGATCGTCGGGCGGCGGCAGCGTCGCGGCGATGGTCCCCAAGCAAGACAGCAGCGCCAGCGCCTCGGCCAAGGAGAGCAGCGGTGCGATCCAGGCCGGTCGGCCCAGGGTGACGGGCGGCGGTGGCTCTTTCCTGCCCGGGCACCTGGGCAGTTCGCTGTACGCCGAGCAGTTGCGCACGGTGCCGGTGGTCAACCTGCTGCTGGGCAGTGTGGTCGGTATCGGTGCTGCCAAGGCGGTGCTCGGGCATTTCTCGGTGATGGTTCGCGACATCGCCCAGCTCTTCGTCGCCGGTCCACCGGTGGTCAGCCATGCGATGGGCTACGAGGTCACCAAAGAGGATCTCGGCGACTGGCGTATCCACTGCCGCAACGGTTCGGTCGACAACCTGGCCGAGACCGAGCAGGAAGCGGTGGAGATGGCCAGGCGATTCCTGTCCTACCTGCCGATGAGCGTCTACGAGGCACCGCCGCGCGCACCGGTCGATCCCACCGACCCGCCCGACCGACGCGACGAAGAGCTGTTCACGCTGATCCCGCGCAAGCGCGCGACAACCTTCGACGTTCGGCGTGCGATTCGGCTGATGGCTGACCGCGATTCATTTTTCGAGATCGGTTCGCTGTGGGGCACCGACCAGGTCACTGGTTTTGCCCGCTTCAACGGCCATCCGGTGGGCGTGATTGCTTCGGACAGCCGGCATGTCAACGGCGGTGCGCTCACCGCCGACGGCTGCGACAAGCTGCGCCGCCATCTCGACCTGTGCGACCTGTTCCATCTGCCGCTGCTCAACCTTGTCGACAACCCCGGTTTTGCGGTCGGCATCGCACACGAGACAGCCGGCACGATCCGCAAGGGCGGCGAATGGATGATCGCGTTCGCACAGGTCGACATGCCGATCTTCACCGTGCTGATGCGACGCAGCTTTGGTGTGGCGGGCAACAACTACGCGACGCCCAACGCCAAGGCCTCGACGCGCGTCGTCTGGCCGGCCGCCGATGTCGGCGGCATCCCGCCCGAGGGTGGGATCGAGGCGGCTTACAAGCGGCAACTCGCCGAATCGGCCGACCCGGTCGCGCTGCGTGCCGAAATCAATGCCCGCATTGAAGGTGCGCGCGGGCCGATCGGGCCGCTGAACCGTTTCCAGATCGAGGAGATGATCGACCCGCGCGACACTCGCAAGCTGGTCTGCGAATGGGTCGAAGACGCGTACCGCATCGTCTCTCAGCCCGCGCGGCTGGTCTCCAGAGGCCTGCAGTTCAGGCCTTAGGCGGCGGCGCCTGATCGTCGCTCTGGCGAATCAGGCGCGCAGCGCATAAAAAGCCAGCGCTGGGCTGCGGATGTCCAGGCGCTCGAAATGGCCAAAGCCTGCGCGCCGCGCCAAGTCGCGCGCACGCTTCTCGCCCCAGCAAGCGCCCAGGCCCGGGCCACCCAGCGACAGCGACTGTGGCACGCAGTGCAGGCAGCTCATGCCGTAGAGCATGCGCGCGAACGGGTTCGCCAGGTTGTCGGCCAGGTCGTCTGCGACCTTGGGCTCGACCATCAGGTAGGTGCCGCCCTCGCTCAGCGCGCTGCGCAGGTGGACCAGCGCGCCCAGCGGATCGGGCAGGTCGTGCACAACGTCGAAGCTGGTGATCAGGTCCCAGCCCGGTGCGGTGGGCAGACTTTCAACCGCCATCACCTGGAAGGCGAGCCTGTCGTCCCATTCCACGCCGGCAGACCTTGCCCGGGCCAGATCGATCGATCGCGGATCCAGGTCTATGCCCATCACCTGTGCCTGGGGGAATCCGCGTGCCAGCGCCAACGGCACCACGCCCATGCCGCAGCCCACGTCCACCGCCCGGCCGCCAGCCGCCAGCCTGGCGACCACCTCGGGCATGGTCGGCAGCCAGCTCTTGACCAGTCTCGACTCGTAGACCGTGCGGTTCATCGCGCCCAAGGCTTGCGGCAGATCGCTGCCGAAGTCGGCGAATCGCACGCCGCCGCCGCTCTTGAAGGCTTCGGCCAATTGGGGCACTGCCGCTGCCATCGCCGGCAGGCCTTGGAACAAGCCGCCCAGGTAGTACTCGGATTCGGGGTCGGCCAGGAACAGCGCGTGTTCATCGGGTAGCGTGAAGCTGCCGCTGTCAGCGTTGTGCTCGATATAGCCTGCGCCGGCCATCACCGCCAGCCACTCCTCGGCATAGCGCTCGGCCACTGCCGCCCGGTCGGCCAGCGCAGCCGGGGTCAGCGGACCGGCGCCGGCCATGGCCTTGAACAAACCGGTGCGGTCGCCGACCAGCAACAGCGCGCCGGCCAGCGCGGTGCTGACGTCGCCGACCAGCTTGAGCATGAAATTGTTGGAGCGTTGTTTGTCCATGGTCTGGGAACTCGGGGTTGAAGATGCCGCAGGCAGGCGGCGAAGTAGCGGCAGTACCGGGCGATCATGCCCGGCGTTGCAACGCTTGGTCGGGCGTGTAAACCCGCATCGATGCCGAGTGTTGGCCGGGCTTTGGTGCATCATCAAGCTCGGACCCACGAAGGACGACGCACCATGCAACAAGACTTTTTTCGTCAGGATGCGCTGTGAACGATGCGCTTGGACAGCCTGTTTCTTGCACATCGGCGGCAGCGATTGAAGCCTATGACCGGGCCATCGATCATCAGCTGCACGCCTGGACGGGTGGCTTGGAAGCGCTGGACCAAGCGCTGCTGATTGACCCGAGTTTTGCGGTAGCCCACGCTGCGCGCGCGCTCGTGCTTCAGTCGCAAGGGCGTGGTCCTGAGGCGCGTGAGGCGGTGGCGATGTCGCAGGCATTGGGCGGCACGTTGAGCGATCGCGAGCACTCGCACATCGCGGTGATTGCCGATCTGCTCGCAGGCCGGTCGGCAGCAGCGATGCATGCCGTGACGGCCCACGCCGCCAACTGGCCTGGCGATGCGCTGGTGATGTCCACTGCGCTCGGCGCCTTCGGGCTGATCGCTTTCAGCGGCCGTGTCGACCACGACCTCGAGCGGCTGAACTTTGTTCGCCGCCTCACGCCGCATTACGCCGACGACAACCCCTGGATGCTGACCCACCGGGCTTGGGCCCACATCGAGGCCGGCATGGCCGATGTCGGTCTGCCGATGATCGAGCGCAGCCTGGTGTTGCGCAGCGCGAACGGCAATGCGGCGCACGTGATGATGCATGGCTGCTTCGAGCGTTCAGAGCCTGAGAAAGCGCTGGCTTTCGCCGAGTCCTGGGTCGGGCAATACCCCAACACGGCAATGCTGTTTGGTCACCTGCACTGGCACGCAGCGCTGTGTGAGATCGATCTGGGCCGCATCGACCAGGCGGTCGCGCGGA
The DNA here is from genome assembly GCA_945878355.1 of Bordetella parapertussis. Lineage (GTDB taxonomy): Bacteria > Pseudomonadota > Gammaproteobacteria > Burkholderiales > Burkholderiaceae_C > Pseudaquabacterium. The sequence continues at coordinate 28,030 of CAMCTC010000022.1, forward strand.
TGATCGACATCATCGAGCCGCACCTGGCCCACACGCTGCCGCTGGTGGGTTTGACCGACACGACTGCTTTGCTGTGGCGGCTGCGCATGAAAGGCCGCAGTGATCAGTCGTGGATCAAGGCCGGCCAATTCGCAGCAGCTCGATTCCCGAACGGCGGCAATGTCTTTGTCGAACTGCATATGGCGATGCTGGCCGCCGGCACCCGAGACGCTGCGGCCCTGCAAGCCTGCAGCGTGCGGCTGCAACGCCTGGCCGATGCCGGCCAGGCGGGTGCGCCTGTTGCGCTGCGCTGGGCCGAAGGGCTGGGATGTTGGATGTCGGGCGACAACGCGGGGGCAGCCCGGCAGATCGCGAGTTGCCTGCCCGAGGCCGCTCGCTTGGGTGGCAGCCACGCCCAGCGGACCGTCATCGACGGGACGCTGGCCTCGCTGTCAGCCTGATGCCTGCGGCCCTGTGCTGTCCTGGGCGGCCGCCGCGAAGCAGCCGCCTCGCGAGACTCAAAGTCCGCCGTTTTGCTGCGCCACCATCATGTAGAGCATCGGTATCGACAGCATGGTGTTCAGTCGCGAGGTGATCATCGCTGTTCGCGCTGCTTTGGGCTTTGCATTGGCTTGGTCAACCGTCACGATGCCGAGTGCTATTTTCTGATTCGGCCAAATGATGAACCAGACGTTGAATGCCATCACGAGTGCAATCCACATACCGATGCCGATGGCTACATAAGGCACTTGCAGACTCAATGCCTGTTTCAGATAGCCATTCATTGAAGCCACCAGCAGCCCGGTGACGACCGTCGCCAGCGCGGCGTGGCGGAACCAGAACAAAGCGGTCGGCGCAATCACTTTGCTGACGGCTGGTTTTTGTTCATCCGGGATCTTGGGCATCGATGGAATCTGGACGAAATTGAAGTACCAGAGCAAGCCGACCCACATCACGCCGCACAGCACGTGGAGCCAGCGGATGAAGAATGCCGCCCATGCATGGTCGATCTTTGTCGGCTGATTGGCGAGCAGCACAATCAGCAGCAGCAGCACCACGCCTGCGACCACGGTGTACAGCAAAGATTGAAATATCTTGATCATCATCGCTCCAGTTCAATTGGAATGGAAAAGCTACGAACCCCTCCCGCAAGCGCCGAGTTCTTGTCAACTTCTTGGGCTTGCAAATTCGACGTGAAAGCCATGCCGGCGCAATGGCAGACTGATTGCCCGCGCAAACATGGTTGAGCGCGATCATGCCTGCCAATGCGGCGATGTTTCGAGGGTAATAACCCTCTGTGCTTGACCGATTGACGCGATAGCGCCCGATTCAAGCCGAGACGCTGTGCCTATCCGTTTCAGCCTGGCTTTGTGCCGGACCTTTGAATTGGGCCAGCAACTCATACGACCTCAGTCTTGCGCTGTGGTCGTGCACGGCACAGGCGACGATCAACTCGTCTGCGCCGGTGCGCTCGATGATGGCATCGAGTTGGCGTCTTGCGGTGGTCGGCGACCCGACCGCGGTGGCTGCGAGCATGCGCTGCACGCCCGCTTTCTCGCGCGGGCTCCAGAGAGTCTCCATCAACTGCGGATCGATAGGGCGCGGCAGCGGACCACGCACGCCGCGCTGCATGCCCAGGAATCGCAGCTGCAGTGAGGTGAAGATCGCTGCGGCTTCGGCATCGGTGTCGGCGACGATCACGTTGACGCCGACCATCGCGTGCGGCTTGGGCCAGTCAGCCGAAGGCCGGTAGGTCGAGCGATAGACCTCCAGCGCCTGCAGCAGCATCTCGGGTGCAAAGTGCGACGCAAAGGCAAACGGCATGCCCAGATAGGCCGCCAGTTGCGCGCTGTACAGGCTTGAGCCCAGCAGCCAGATCGGCACATGGGTGCCCATGCCGGGAATGGCCCGCACCGCTTGGCCGGGCTGGGCTTCGCCCAGGTAGGCCTGCAACTCGAGCACGTCCTGCGGAAAGCTGTCGTCGTTGGTCGCCAGGTGTTGGCGCAGCGCCCGTGCGGTCAGGCCGTCGGTGCCCGGCGCCCGGCCCAGTCCCAGGTCTATGCGGCCCGGGTAGAGCGTGGCGAGCGTGCCGAATTGCTCTGCGATCACCAGCGGCGCATGGTTGGGCAGCATCACCCCGCCCGAGCCGACGCGTATGGTCTGGGTGCCGCCTGCCACATGGCCGATCAGCACCGCAGTCGCCGAGCAGGCCACGCCGTCCATGTTGTGGTGCTCGGCCAGCCAGTAGCGGCGGTAGCCCCAGGATTCAGCGTGGCGGGCCAGATCGAGGGTGTTGCGCAGCGAGCTGGCGGCGTCGCTGCCTTCCACGATGGGGGCGAGGTCGAGAACGGACAGTGGGGTCATGGTTGACATCATGCTACGTCTGGCGCCGGCTTGCAGGCGACGGGTCATGTCGGGCCTGGGATCGGCAATCCTCGAGGCGCCATGCGCTGACGCCGGTCGAGGCTCGTCTGGCTGGTGCAAGATCGGCTTGCCCGCACAAATCCGCCACGAACAGAGTCCGTCATGTCACTACTTTCGATCGCGTCTGCCCTTTCGATCGTGTCTGCCAGCTTCAGCGCCTCCCTCAGCAGGACGCAGGGCTGCGCCGTCGCGCCCGCAGGCCGTTTGCTGCTGGTGATCGCGCTGGCGCTGCCTGGTTTGGGCGCCTGCCAAGCCCAGCACAGCCCTGCGGCAACCGTCAGTGAAACCGCCGAGGACGACTTGCTGGCGCGCATCCGCAGCGCGATCGGTGACGCCAGTTGCACCAGCGATGCGCAGTGCCGCACGCTGGCCATCGGCGAGAAAGCCTGCGGCGGCCCACAGTCTTGGTTGGCCTGGTCCGCTGTCAGCACCGCGTCGGCGCCGCTGCAGGCCTGGGCCAGCGAGCTGGCAGCGCTGGCGCGGCGTCGCAACCAAGTCAGCGGCAGGGTCAGCAACTGCCAGTACAACGCCGACCCCGGGGCGGTCTGTGAAGCCAGACGCTGCGTTCTTAGAGGCTCGGCGCCTTGAGGCCGGCGAGCGCTTCAGGTTCGGGTTGGCGGGACCAGCTCAGCCCTGGCGCAGCCGCGCAGCCGCGCCGTCGATGCTGGCTTTCAGCTCGGGGTAGCTGCGGTTGACAGGGTACTGCGGAAACTGCGCGACGATCGCCTCGGGCGGGTGGATGAAGAAGCCCGCGTCGGCGGCGCCCAGCATGCCGGTGTCGTTGTACGAGTCACCGGCAGCGATGACCTGGTAGTTCAGACTTTTGAGCGCGTTGACCGCATGGCGCTTCTGGTCAGGCTGGCGCAGTCGGTAATCTCGGACGAAGCCCGCTTCGTCGATCACCAGCTTGTGGCAGAACAGCGTCGGCCGGCCGAGCTGGACCATCATCGGGTCGGCGAATTCGTAGAAGGTGTCCGACAGGATGATGACTTGGTAGCGGCTGCGCAGTTCATCGAGAAAATCCTTGGCGCCTGCCATCGGTGCCATGCTGCGGATCACCTGCTGGATGTCGGCCAGCTTCAGGCCGTGCTGCTCGAGCAGCGCAATCCGGTAGCGCATCAGCTTGTCGTAGTCAGGCTCGTCGCGGGTGGTGCGGCTGAATTCGGCGATCGCCGTTCGCTTGGAGAATTCGATCCAGATCTCTGGGATCAGCACGCCTTCGAGGTCGAGGCAGACGATTTGCATTGGGGTTTCCTGGTGGGCTGGGGCGCGTCAGAGGGCTGAGCCAGTCCGGCATTCGGACTGGCTCATGGCCTGCGCGGGTTGTTGCTCAGGCGGCTGGTTTGGGCGCGTAGCCCAGCATCGCCTTGACTTCCAGGAACTCGGCAAACGCGTGCTCGCCCCATTCGCGGCCGTTGCCCGACTGCTTGAAGCCGCCAAACGGCGCCATCAGGTCAGGACCGGCGCTGTTGAGGTTGACCTGGCCGGCCCGCAACCGCGACGCCACCTTGCGTGCTGCGTCCAGATCGGTGCCCGAGACATAGGCCGCCAGGCCGTAAGGCGTGTCGTTGGCGATCGCCACCGCTTCGTCCACCGTGTCGTAGCCCAGCACCACCAGCACCGGGCCGAAGATTTCCTCGCGTGCCACCGTCATCTGGTTGTTGACATGGCCCAGCACCGTGGGTTTGACGTAGTAACCGGTCTCCAACCCTGCAGGCTTGCCCGGGCCGCCGGCCACCAGCGTGGCGCCTTCGGCCAGGCCAGCCTGGATCAAGCTCTGGATCTTGCCCCATTGGGTGGCCGAGATCACCGGCCCGAGCGCAGCGCCGCTGTCGGGCGCGCCGACGGTGGTGGCCTCGGCCGCAGCCTTGGCGATGGCCAGCGCTTCTTCCATGCGGTCATTGGGCACCAGCATGCGGGTCGGTGCGTTGCACGACTGGCCCGAGTTGCCCATCACGCCGCGAACGCCGTTGGTGACGGCGCGCTTGAGGTCGGCGTCGGGCAGCACGATGTTGGGCGACTTGCCACCGAGCTCCTGGTGCACGCGCTTGACGGTCGGCGCGGCGTTGCGAGCAACCTCGATGCCGGCCCGGGTCGAGCCGGTGAACGACACCATGTCGACTTCCGGGTGGCTGGAGATCGCGGCACCCACGGTCGGGCCGTCGCCGTTGACCAGGTTGAACACGCCTGCGGGCACACCGGCGGCGTGCAGGATCTCGGTCCAGATCTGGGCCGAGAACGGCGCGATCTCCGAGGGCTTGAGCACCATCGTGCAACCCGCTGCGAGCGCGGGTGCCACTTTGCAGGCGATCTGGTTGACGGGCCAGTTCCAGGGTGTGATCAGGCCGCAGACGCCGATCGGCTCCTTGGACATCATCGTGCTGCCGCGCAGGGTCTGGAATTCATAGTGGCGCAGCACGTCGAGCGCGGTCTGCAGATGGCCCATGCCCATCGCGGCCTGCGCTTTTTGCGCCAGCACGACGGGCGCGCCCATCTCCTCGGTGATCGCTGCGGCCATGTCGTTGTAGCGCAGCTTGTACTCGGCGATGATGCGCTCGAGCAGCGCTGCGCGCTCTTCGACGCTGGTCTGCGAATAGCTGGCGAAGGCCGCGCGAGCCGCCCTCACGGCCAGGTCGACATCGGCAGCCGAGCCCAGCGAGATGTGGCCCGCAGCGGCTTCGGTGGCCGGGTTGATGACGGCCAGGGTCTTGGGCGTGACCGGGTCGACCCAGGCACCGTTGATGTAGAACTTCAGATATTCACGCATGGCTTGAGCTTCCAGGAAAGGGTTGTCGGTTGTGATGCCGGTCTCAGGGCAGGCCATTCTAGGCAGCGCGTGCAGGCCGCACTGCCGTGGTGTCTTGCCGGTCTATTCGCTGGCCAGCAGCACGGCTTGCTTGCGCACGCGCCCGGCACGCGACAGCGTCAGCGTGACGTTGTCGCCGGGCTGGCGTTTTTCCAGCAAGGTCAGCAGGTCGTCGAGGCTGGCGATGGCCTCGTCGTTGACCGCGGTGATCACGTCGCCAGCGACGATGCTGCCGTCGCGGGCTCGGGTGAAGGCCTGCAGGCCGGCGCGCGCCGCCGGTCCGCCCGGGTTGACCTGGATCAGCGCGACCCCCTCGGGCAGGCGCAGCGTGCGCCGCAAGCCCTCGTTGGCGGCCGCGATGCCCAGCGCCGGGCGGGTGATGCGGCCGTCGCGAATCAGCCTTGGCACGATGCGGTTGACCTCGTCGACCGGAATGGCAAAGCCTATGCCTGCGCTCGCGCCCGAAGGGCTGAAGATCGCGGTGTTGACGCCGATCAGCCGGCCGGCAGAGTCGAGCAGCGGGCCGCCCGAGTTGCCGGGGTTGATCGCCGCGTCGGTCTGGATCACGCCGCGGATCGTTCGCTGGTTGGCGGAGTCGATCTCGCGGTTGAGCGCACTGACGATGCCGATGGTCAGCGTCTGGTCCAGGCCGAAGGGGTTGCCGATCGCGTAGACCTTCTGCCCGACCTGCAGGTCGCGGCTCAGGCCGATCGCAATCGCTGGCAGCTTGTCGCGCGGCGCGTTGATCTTGAGCACCGCCAGATCGCGGTCGGCGAACGCGCCCACCAGCGTCGCCGGCCAACTGCTCTGGTCAGCCAGCGTGACCCTGGCGCCGCTGCCTTCCTGGATCACATGGAAATTGGTCACGATGTGGCCCGCGTTGTCCCAGACAAAACCGCTGCCTGTGCCGCTGGGCACCTGCTGCAAGCTGCGGTTGAAGAAATCGCGTTCGGTTGCCAAGGTCGTGATGTGCACCACGGAGGGCGACAAGCGCTTGAAGACCTCGATGTTGGCCAACTCGTCTGCTGCCAGCGCGCCGCGCGGGGTGATCGCACGCGGCGCGGCATCGCCGCGCTGGGCCCAGGTGCTGGTGCAGGCCAGGCCCAGCAGCAAGGCCAGCGCGGGCAGGGTGATGGGGCAGGGTCGCAAGTCCATGGCGGTGGGTTGGCGGGCTGATTCGGTCAAGGTCGACCCGGACCTCGATGATAGGCACGCTTATGCTTGCCCCCATGATCTCCTCCCCGCCAACGCGTCGCAGTGCCGAAGAACAAGCCCGGCTCCACGCCGAGTTGATCGACTTGATCGAGCACCGCATGGTCTTCAACCGCTTGCTGGGACTGAAAGTGCAGTCGATCACGCCGCAGATGGTGCTGCGCTTCGAGATGCGGCCCGAACTGGTCGGTCATTTCCACTACGGCCGACTTCACGGTGGGGTGATCTCGTCGGTGCTCGACTCACTGGGCGGCTGCATATTGCTCGCGGCGCTGGGTGAGAAACATGCCCACGAGAGCGCTGACCAGGTGATTCAACGCTTTCTGAGGATAGGCACCATCGACCTGCGGGTCGATTTTTTGCGCCAAGGGCTGGGCCAGCACTTCATCGCCAGCGCCGAGATCACCCGGCTCGGCGGCCGTGTGGGTTCGACCCAGATGCGGCTGCACAACGACGAGGGCGTGTTGATCGCGACAGCTTCCGGCGCCTATATCGTGAGCTGACGCGCAGGCGCAGCGGCTGTGCTGGCCACGGGGCGTCCGGTCCGGCTTGCGCCTGTTGTCGGGTGCGCCGCCGCGAAGCCGCCGCTGGCCTCCAGCGCCCAGCCTTCTGTGGCGCTGTCACTGCTGACCCAGCGACTGCCGCCCACCACCAGATCGCGCTGGCTGGCGCGCTGCAGCAGGCGCTCGCAGTCGGCAGCGTTCAGCAAGCCCGCCAGGTGCTGCCAGCGTCGGTTGACCAGCACGTCGGCCCAGCTGTCCTCCATCGCCCGGCGCATCTCGGCTAGGCTGGCGTTCTGGCCCGCCGACAAACGCCTGGCCAGCAAGGTGTGCATGAATATCTGGAATGCTTGCCTCGCGGCGCTGCTGGGCATTAGCGCGGCCAGACCGAGCAGCCTGCGCGCATAGCCCGCCTGCGTGAACTGCAGCGTCAGCATGACCTGCAGCGCCTGCACCGGGTTGATCACCCGCACCCGGTTCGGTGGCAGCACGCGAAGCGGCAGCGCGGCAGCCTGGGCATGGTGCAGCGGTGTGGCAAAACTCGTCAACACCGCCAGCCGGGTCCAGTCGTCGGCCGTCAGGCCATCGCCGGGCTGACCGTCGGCGGTGCTTCGTGCCCGATTCATCGACTGCTGCCAATCGGCAGCGCCGCGCGCTGCGACCACCTGCTCGCTCATCACCGCCAGGTTGCCCGCGGCGTAGGCGGCGGCCTGGTTCAGGCGGGTCACGCTGGCGGCTGGGTCGCCGCTCAATGCTTGGCGAGTCACAGGGCACTCTTGGGCATCGATGCGGGTCAGAAAATGCGGGTTGACTTGCACGCCCTCGAACAACTGGCCGTGCTGCCAGGCCTGCAGGCGCAGCGCCAGCCACTGCTGAACGGCCGCGGTGGCGGCCAGCGTGCGGGTACCGAAGGTGGCGCGGCCCGCGTCCCAGCCCTGGCGCACCGGGTTGTGGTCGTGCAGATGGCGCAGCGGTGGTGTGATCCGATGGTGGGCATGGTCCCAGCCGATCTCGAAACCGGTCGGGTCCTGGGTCGCGGCGGCGCTGCGCGCTTGGGTGGTCCAGGACCTGTGGTTGGTGCGCACAGCGGCCTGTTGGCTCGCATCGATTGCGGGGCTGAACTCAAAAGCGGCTTGGGCCATGCTGTGCTCCATCCATTGGGCGCCGGGACATCCCCGGTGCACAAAGTGTCTGGCCTGGCTGGCTCAAAGGATGAGCTAGATCATTGATTTATTTTTTTGCAAAGCATGGTCTTGCTGGCTCACTCTTTGAGCCAGCGCTGTGGCAGACTCGCCGCGCGCGTTTTTTGCCCGGCTGTGGGTCTGGCTGTGGGTCCGGCTGTGGGTCTGGCTGTGGGTATTAGGATCGGGGCAGCCCGGCCAGGGTGGATCAGGAGCGATGCAAGATGAAAGTCAGAAAAATTGCCGGTGCGCTCGGCGCCGAGATCTCGGGCATCGACCTTGCCAGCGGCGTGTCGGCGGCCATGGCCGGAGAGATCCGCGAGCTGTTCCTGCTGCACCAGGTGATCTTCCTGCGCCAACAGCCGCTCAGCCCGCAGCAGTTCCTGGACTTCGCCCGCGCGATGGGTGAGCCGATCGAGTATCCGTTCGTCGGTGGGATCGAGGGCTATCCGACCATCATCGAGGTCAAGAAGCTCGAGCACGAGCGGAACAACTTCGGCGGCGTCTGGCATTCCGACACGACTTACCTCGACTGCCCGCCGATGGGGTCGATGCTGCTGTCGCGCGAGGTCCCGCCGCAAGGTGGCGATACCTTGTTTGCCAACCAGGCGCTGGCTTATGAGTCGCTGTCTGCGGTGATGCGCGGCCTGCTCGACGGCCTGACCGGCATCAGCAGTTCGGGCAAGGCCGATGTGTCAAAGACCCGCGAGGACCGCATCAAGTCCGACGGCAAGTCCGGCGCAGCGCAGGAATACCGTGCCGAGCATCCGATGGTTCGCACCCATCCCGAGACCGGCCGCAAAGCGCTGTATGTCAACGTCGCGCACACCACCGGCATCGTCGGGATGCGCGACGAAGAGAGCGCGCCGCTGCTGAATTTCTTGTTCCAGCACCAGATCAAGCCCGAGTTCACCTGCCGTTTTGTCTGGGACCGAGACGCGATCGCTTTCTGGGACAACCGCTGCACCCAGCACAACCCGGTCAACGACTACCACGGTCATCGCCGCGTGATGCACAGGATCACGCTGCGCGGCGACCGGCCGGTCTGAGCATGTGTCAGCCCGTCGGATGGCAAAGCAAGCCGCGCGGCTTGGTGTGGTGCCGTGGCGCTGGGTGTGAATGCCAACTGGAGCTCTGATGGCCAAGACCGACCGTATCTACAAGATTGAATTGCTGATCCGTCACCGCGGTCAAGTCAGCTTTGCACAACTGCTCGAGACGTTAGAGGTCTCACCGGCCACGCTCAAGCGTGATCTGGATTACCTGCGCGGTCAGCTCGGCGCACCGATCGAGTACGACCGTGACAGCAACAGTTACCGCTTTGCCGCCGGGGTCAGCGGCACAGGGTCCGGTCGGCGCCACGAACTGCCGGGGCTGTGGTTCAGCGAGCCCGAGCTCTATTCGCTGCTGATGGCGCAGCAGTTGCTCAGCGGGCTCGGTGCCGATGGCTTGCTCAGCCGCCACCTGCAGCCGCTGCTGGACCGCATCCACGAGTTGCTCGGGCCTGGCGGCGAGACCGATGCCAAGGCGCTGATGAAGCGCGTCAAGATCATCAGCGCGCTGCGTCGTCCGGTGCCGCCCGATTGTTTCGAGCGCATGGGCGAGGCGCTGATGCGCCGTCGCCGACTGCAGATGCGCTACCTGACCCGCGCCAGAGGGGAGGTGGGCGATCGCGAAGTCTCGCCGCAGCGCCTGGTGCATTACAAGAACACCTGGTACCTGGACGCTTGGTGTCACAGCCGTGAGCGCTTGCTGCGCTTCGCGCTCGACGCGGTGCAAGAGACCCGGGTGCTCGAGACGCGCGCCAAGGACGTCGCGATGCGCCAAGTGCAGGCCGAGATGGACGGCGGCTACGGTATCTACGCCGGTGGCACACGCCAGCTCGCCACGCTGCTGTTCTCGGCGCAGGCCGCGCCCTGGATCAGCCGCGAGGAGTGGCACCCCGAGCAGCAAGGCCGGTTTCTCGCCGACGGCAGCTGGCAGCTCGAGCTGCCTTATGTCGACGAGACCGAGCTGGTGATGGACTTGCTGCGCCAGGGCGAGCAAGTCCAGGTGATCGCGCCCAAGAGCTTGCGCGATGCGGTGCAGCGGCGGCTGGCAGCGGCGTTGGCGGTGTACGCCGCTGCTTGACAGCAGGCTAGATCACGACCTCGATCAGGCAGGGCGCCTGGCTCGCAAAGCCGCGCTGCAAGGCCTGCACCAACGCGCCCGCATCCTCGACGCGCACTGCCGCGACGCCGTGGCCTTTGGCCAGCGCCACCCAGTCCAGGTTCGGCCGGTCTAGCGTGAGCATGTCGACGGCTTTCTGGCCGCTGATCTGCGCCCCGACGCCTTGGAGCTCGCCCTGCAGGATCGCGTAGCGGCTGTTTGCGAACACGACTGCGACCACCGGCAGCGATTCACGCGCCATCGTCCACAGCGCTTGCAGCGTGTACATCGCGCTGCCGTCACCTTCTAGCGACAGCACCGGCCTGCCGGGCGCGCCGATGGCCGCGCCCACCGCGCAAGGCAGGCCGAAACCGATCGCCCCGCCCATGCCTTGCAGCCAGTCGTGCGGTGCGGCTGCGGCCATCTGCGGGCCGAAGGCGCGGCCGGTGGTCACGGCCTCGTCGACCACGATCGCGTTCGCTGGCAGCGTCGAGGCGATCGCCGCGGCCACTGACTCGGGCGTCAACGCGCCGCTGGGGGCGTTGACGGCCGCTGGCACGGCCAAGACCAGGTCGCGTTCGACGCGAACGTCCAAGGCATCGGCGAGTGCCTGCAGCGCCGCCGGCACGTCCTGCCGTGGCTCGGCCAGCGTCAGCAGTGCAGCACCTGGCGGCTTGAGCTGAGAGGGCTTGCCGGGGTAGGCGAAGAAGCCGATCGGATCGACGCTGCCCGCCAGCACCAGCGCTTGCACGCCGGCCAGTGCGGCCACTGACGGGTCGACGGCGTAGGGCAGCCGGGGAATCCGCGGCCGGCCGCGTCCGCCCGGCATGCGCGCGTTGTAGAACTCGGCCATCAGCTTGCAGCCGGTCTTGGCAGCGATCGCCGCGGCCAACATCTGCGAGCGCTCGTCGCGCGAACCGGCAGCGCCCAGCAGCAGCATCGCTCGTGCGCCCATCGACTTGAGCATTTGCGCGGCGGCGTCGACCGCCGCTTGTGGCACGGCCTGCGGCGCGGCCGGCTGTGCCGCCTGATGCGCCTGGCCACCGGCACCCCATGCGGTGTCGGCCGGCAACACCAAGGTGGCGATGCGCCCGACCGCACCGTCACGCGTGGCCTGCACCGCCGCAGCGCCGTCGGCGCCGACATCGGCGGCGCGCTGCGAACTGCGCACCCAGTGCGAGATCGACTGCGCGATGCCGTTCAGGTCAGACTTCAACGGCGACTCGAAATGCACATGGCCGGTCGCGTGGTCGCCGACGACGTTGACGATGCCAGAACGCGCTTTGCGCGCGTTGTGCAGATTGGCCCAGCCATTGCCCAGGCCGGGGCCCAGGTGCAGCAGCGTGGCAGCGGGCTTTTCGGCCATGCGCCAGTAACCGTCGGCAGCGCCGGTGGCCACGCCCTCGAACAGCGCGAGCACACAGCGCACGCCGGGGATGCGGTCTAGCGCCGCAACAAAGTGCATCTCCGAAGTGCCTGGGTTGGCAAAGCACAGTTCGACCTGGCTGGCAGCCAGTGTCGTCACAAGCGATTCGGCGCCGTTCTGTTCGATCATCATGTCCCCTGGGTCAAGAGTGAGCTGGCCATTCTCGTCCATGCCGCTGCGGATGTGTTGGCTGACGTGTTGGCTGGTGTGTTGGTTGGTGTGTGGGTGGGCTGTCTTGGGTCAGGCTCGATCGAGTGCCGCAAGCTACAGTGCGCGTCATGGCCTATGAACTGCATTACTGGCCGGGCATCCAGGGCCGAGGCGAATTTGTTCGCCTGGCGCTGGAGGCGTCCGGCGCACCGTACATCGATGTGGCGCGCGGCGCCGAGACCGCAGGGCAGGGCGTGCCTGCGATGCTGCGCTGTCTGAACGACAGCAAGCTGCCCCATCCACCGTTCGCGCCGCCCTTCCTGAAGGATGGTGAGGTCGTCGTCGGGCAGACCGCGGCGATTCTGCTGTACCTGGCGCCGACGCTCAAGCTGGTGGGTCGCAGCGAGCAGCTGCGGGTCTGGACGCACCAGATCCAGCTCACCATCGCCGATGCCGTGACCGAAGCCCATGACACCCACCACCCTGTGGGCAGCGGCCTGTATTACGAGGACCAGTTGCCCGAGGCCTTGCGGCGGGCGACCGAGTTCTGCCGCGTTCGCATGCCCAAGTACCTGCAGTGGTTCGAGCACATCATCGTGCGCAACCCGGCCGGGCCGCGGCAACTCGCCGGTGGCAAGCTCAGCTATGCCGACCTGTCGCTGTTCCAGTTGATCGAAGGCCTGCGCTACGCTTTCCCGAACGCTGCGAAGAAAGCCTTGGCCAAGACGCCCGAGATCGTGCAGCTGCACGACCGCGTCGCCGCGCTGCCCAAGCTGGCGGCTTACCTGCGCAGCGAGCGACGGATCCCGTTCAACGAACAAGGCATTTTTCGCTGTTATCCCGAGCTCGATCTGGCCTGACGCTGGGCCTGGCAGGCCGGCCCAGGCGAATCAGGCCAAGGCTGGCCCCGCCGCCGCAGCGCAGATCCGCCACCAGGCGGCGGCGTCGAGTTGCAAGCCTTGCGCGGCCATCGCTTCGCGCGCCACCGAGAGGCGACGCGACCCCAGGATAGGCAGCGGCGCGCTGGGGTGGTGCATCACCCAGGCGATCACCAGCGTGATCGCCGTCACGCCCAGTTCGGCCGCCAGGGTCTCGAGCGTGTCGCGCAGGCTGCGGCTTCGCTCGTCGTCGGCGCTGAACAGCCGCCCGCCGGCCAGCGGCGACCAGATCATCGGGCGCAGGCCCAGTGCCAGGCATTGGTCTAGCGTGCCGTCATGCAGCGGGTCATGCTGCAGCGGCGACAGCTCGAGCTGGTGCGTTGCCAGCGCGATGCGGCGTTGCAGCAGCGCGAGTTGCGCTGGGCTGAGCTTGGACGCGCCGAAGTGCAGCACCTTGCCTTCGGCGCGCAGCGTCGCCAAGGTCTCGGCCAGCGCGTCGACATCCATCAGCGCATCCGGCCAGTGGAGCAGCAGCAGGTCGAGGTGATCGGTGCGCAGTGCGCGCAGCGACTGTTCGACCGAGGCTCGGATGCGCGCGGCCAAGCTGTCGCAGGGCTTGGCCCGCGTTGTCAGCTTGTCGCCGGGCCGGGCCGGGTTCACCAGCCCGACGCCGCATTGGCTGACCAGCTGCACCCGGTCGCGCAGCGAAGGGCGCAGTGCCAGCGCCTCGCCGAACAGCGACTCGACGCTGCAGCCGCCGTAGAGGTCGGCATGGTCGAAGCTGGTCACACCCAACTCGAGGTTGCCCTCGATCCAGGCCAGGCGCTGCTGCGCGGTCCAACCCCATTCGGCCAGCCGCCAGGCGCCAGCGATGACCGGCGACAGCGCTGCCGGGTTGTGCATCAGCGCCATCGGCAGGATCAGGGCTTGGTTTTCGGCAAGCGGCCCATCAGGTAGAACTCGTCGTTGGGCCGCATGCCGCTGAGGTTGGCCATGCGGTTGCTCAGGCCGAAGAACGCGGTGATCGCGCCGATGTCCCAGATGTCCTCGTCGTCGAAGCCGTGCGCGCGCAGCGCAGCGTAATCGGCTTCGTCGAGCTCGTGCGAGCGCTGGCAGACCTTCATCGCGAAGTCGAGCATCGCGCGCTGGCGCGGCGTGATGTCGGCCTTGCGGTGGTTGACCGCCAGTTGGTCGGCGATCATCGGCTTCTTCTCGTAGATGCGCAGGATCGCGCCATGCGCGACCACGCAGTACAGGCAGTGGTTGGCGGCCGAGGTCGCGACGATGATCATCTCGCGTTCGCCCTTGGTCAGCGAGCCGCTGTCCTTGACCAGCAGCGCATCGTGGTAGGCCATGAAGGCGCGCCACTCGGCAGGTCGATGCGCCAGCGTCAGGAACACATTGGGCACGAATCCGGCTTTTTCCTGCACCGCGAGGATGCGCTCGCGCAAGTCATCGGGCAGGTCTTTGAGCTCGGGCACGGGGTAGCGGCTGATCGGGTGGCTTGTCATGGTGTGGGGTTGAAGTCCTGTAGAGGGTCAGCATAGCGCGCGCGCAGCGCCTTCAGCTTCTGAACTGCAGCGCGTGCAATCGCGCATACAGCCCGCCGGCGGCCAGCAGCGCGGCATGGGGTCCTTGTTCGACGACGCGGCCGGCGTCCATCACGACGATGCGGTCGGCATGTTCGACCGTCGACAAGCGGTGGGCAATGATCAGCGTGGTGCGGCCACGCATCAAGGTCTCGAGCGCTGCCTGCACCGCGCGCTCGCTCTCGCTGTCGAGTGCCGAAGTGGCCTCGTCGAGGATCAGGATGGGCGCGTCCTTGTACAGCGCGCGGGCGATCGCCAGGCGCTGGCGCTGGCCGCCCGAGAGCTGGCCACCGTTGTGGCCTATCACCGTGTCGACGCCTTGCGGCAGGCTGTCGACGAAGTCCAGCAGATGGGCGCCGTCCAGTGCGGCGCGCACCCTGATCGGATCTATCGCACCACCCGGCGCACCACCCGGCGCACCACCTCGCGCGTCACCCAGCGCCACGTTGGCGGCGATGCTGTCGTTGAACATCACCACGTCCTGGCTGACCAGCGCGAACTGTCGGCGCAGCGAGTCGGTCTGCCAGTCGGCCAGTGCTACGCCGTCGAGCGTGATGCGCCCGGACGTGGGGTCGATGAAGCGCGGCAGCAGGTTGATCAGCGATGACTTGCCGGCACCTGAGGGGCCGACCAGCGCCACGGTCTGACCGGCGGCGATGTCCAGCGACAGGCTGTTGATCGCCGGGGCCTGGTCGTCGCGGTAGCGCAGCAGCACATCGCTGAGCACCAGATGGCCCTGGGCGCGGCCACCTGGCGCCTGGTAAGAGCCGCCTTGCTCGGCCGGGCTGTCGGCCAGCAGTTCCAGGCCTCGCTCGATAGACGCCAGGCCGCGGGTGATCGGCGCCATCACGTCCGACAAGTGCTTGACCGGCGCGACCAGCATCAGCATTGCGGTGATGAAGGCCACGAAGCCGCCGACGGTCGCGCCGCTGCTGCTGCTTTGCCACAGCGCGACGACGATCACCGCCGACAGCGCCATCGCGGTGAAAAACTGGGTCACCGGCGTCATCGCGCCGCTGGCCGCGACGATCTTGAGCAGCACCCGGCGCAGCGTCAGCGCATGCTGGTCGAAACGACTGGCCTGGGCTTGGGCCGCGCCGTGCAGCCGGACGATGCGCCAGGCCAGCACGTTTTCTTCGACCACATAAGCCAGTGAATCGGTCGCCTCCTGGCCCTCGCGCGCGAGCCGGTGCAGCCGCTTGCCCACGCTGCGCATCAGCAGCGCCACGGCCGGGAACAGCACGCCGACGAACAGCGTGAGCCGCCAGTTCAGCCACAGCAGGTAGGACAGCAAGGCCAGCAGCGTCAGCGAATCCTTGACCAGCGTGAGGATCGAGTTGACCAACTGGGTGGCGCCGGTCTGCACTTCGTAGACCAAGGTGTTGGTCAGGCTGCTGGCCGTTCGCAGGCTGAACATCGCGGGCTGACCGTTGAGGATGCGTTGGAATAGCGCTTCGCGCAGCGACTGCACACCGCGGTAGGCGGCCCAGGACAAGGCGTATTGCGCGATGAAGCCCGCCGCGCCGCGCAGCGCGAAGATGCCCACGATCGCCACCGGCACCATCCACAGCGCCAGCTTGCCGGCATTGAAGCCCTGGTCGAGCAAGGGCTTCATCAGTTCGGGGATCAGCGGCTCGGTGGCCGCGCCGACCAGCGAGCCGACGAAGGCCACGACGATGCCGATCCGGCCTTGGCGAAAGTACGGGGTGATGCGGGCAAAGCGCTGCAACAAGGTGGGCATGGGCTGGGGCGAACTCGGCAGGCAGCGCGCAGGTATCGGGCAGCCTGGGCGTGGCGCCTGTTCGGAGCCGGATTATCCGGCCCGCCCGCACCGCAGCACGGTCGGTTGTGGTGGCGCGCCGACAGCTTGGTCTGGCTTGCCAGCAATACTGTATGAAAGTACAGTATCGGTGTGAACCTGTCACTGCCCCTGTTCGGCCCATCGAACGACGACCCGAACGACGCCCCGAACGACGCCTCGAACCGCAGGCCGCCCGGTCCTGCCGGACTGGTGGCCTGCGCTTCGGCCGAGCGTGCGATCGAACGCGCGACCCAGCTCACCGCGCTGCACCCCGGTTTGTGGCGCGCCAGCCAGGTCGGCGGCGCGCCGGGGCGTGTCACTGCGAGCGGCTTCGACGCGCTGGACGCCGAGTTGCCCGGTGGTGGCTGGCCGCACGGCGTGTTGACCGAGTTGCTGCTGGCCCAGCCCGGCGTGGGCGAGTTGCGCCTGCTGGCCCCCGCGCTGGCCGCCGTGGCACCGCTGGGCGATCCGGGCCGTTGCGTGATGCTGTTCGACCCGCCGGCCTCGCTCAGCGCCTGGGCGCTGCTGCAATGCGGGCTCGACAGCCGGCATTGGCTGGTGGTGCAGTCGCGTGCGGGCCAGGGGCCTGCGCCATCCCCAGTGCCGCTGGGGCGGGCTGCGCCCGGGCTGCAACACGGTGCCCCGCGCAGCGCCAACCGGTTGGCGCCGCTGCTGCCCAGTGCCGACCTGCTGTGGGCATTGGAGCAGTCGCTCAAGAGCGGTCATGTCGGTGCGATCCTGGCCTGGTTGCCGATCAAGCTGGGCGCCGATGCCTTGCGCCGGCTGCAGATCGCGGCCCAGGCGCAGGACGGGCCGGTGTTCGTCTTTCGGGATGCTCAGGCCCGCAGCCAGCCCAGCCCGGCGCCGCTGCGCTTGTTGCTGCAAGCTGCGGGTGTTGACAGCTTGTCGCTGCGATTGCTCAAACGCCGAGGCCCATCGCTGGCCCAGCCGCTGCGCCTGGCGCTGCCCTCGGCGTTGACGCCGCGCCAGCAAGCCCAGGCGCGTGACCTGAGCCTTCAGACGGCAGCGTCTCAAACAGCGCCAGACCCACGCCGCGCCACGACGCTGGCCGGGTTCCGTCAAGGGCCTGGGGGTTCTGACTGTTGAGCCGCGCTGGCCCTGCCTGCTGGTTCTCACCGTCTTTCACCGCCCATGTTGTGGATTGCCTTGCACCTGCCTGCGTTGTCGCTCGAATCCTGGGCTGCCACGCGCGGGCCCGACCAGGCCGGCCTGCCGCTGGCGCTGCTGCAGGCGCAGCAGGTCTTGCACGCCGATGCGCTGGCGCAGGCCTGCGGCGTGCGCCCCGGCATGAAGCGCGCCACCGCGCTGGCGCTGGCGCCTGACCTGCTGCTGGGCGCCGCCGATGTCCGGCGCGACGCCCAGGCCTTGCTGGCGGTGGCCCATGTGGCGCTGGCTTTCAGCCCCTCGGTGGCCTGGGCGACGCCGGCCGATCTGCGCGGCGCCAGCGCCAACCCGGCGCCCAGCCCGGCGCTGGTGGGCGTTCGGCTCGAGGTGCAGTCCTGTCTGCGCTACTTCGGCGGCTTGCCAGCGCTGCTCGACCGGCTGCGCGCCGCGCTGGCGCCGCTGGGTCACCAGGTGCGCATCGCCAGCGCGCCGACGGCGCTGGGCGCGGCCTTGCTGGCGGCCTGGCGCGACGACCTGGCACTCGGCCCGCCAGGGCCCGATCCGATGCAGGGCTTGCAGCGCCTGCTCGACGCCGTGCCGCTGGCCCTGCTCGACCCCGGTTTGCAGCCCGCGTTGCAAGCCATGGGTTTGCATTGCCTGGCCGACCTGCGCGCGCTGCCGCGTGCCGGCCTGGCGCGGCGCTTCGGCCCTCAGTTGCTGGCCGAGGTCGACCGCGCCCGAGGCCAGGCGCCTGAGGTCCAGGCCTGGCTGAGCTTGCCGCAGCGTTTTGCCAGCCGGATCGAGCTGCTGTGCCGTGCCGACACCAGCGCACAGGTGCTGGCCGGCGCGCAGTTGCTGCTGGCCCGGCTGCTGGTCTGGGCCGCCGCGCGGCAGGCCCGCATCGTGCGCTTCACCTTGGTGATGCACCACGAGCCCAGACGCCGCCGCGACCCCTGCGGCGAAGACAGCCCCGCACAAACCACGCTGGAGATCGCCCCGGCCGAGCCCTCAGCCGACGCCGGACACTTGCTCAGCCTGCTGACCGAGCGCCTGGGCCGTTTGCCGCTGGCAGCGCCTGCGCTCGAACTCAGCCTGCAATGCGAGCAATGGCGCGCAGGCGAGCCGCCCAACCGCGAGCTGTTTGCCAGCCAGGCCAGCGAGCGCGAAGGCTTGGCCCGGCTGGTCGAGCGGCTGCAGGCCAGGCTGGGCCCCGCGCAGGTGCAAAGCCTGGCCGCTGTGCCAGACCACCGACCCGAATTCGGCACCCGCTGGCAGAGCGCCGACCCGGCGCGCCTGGGTGCGCAGGCCGCTGTGCAGGTTCACAGCAAGGCCTTGGCGGCCCAGCCGCTGTGGTTGCTGCCGGTCCCGCGGGCGCTGGTCGAACGAGGCCAAGGTCCGCTGCTCGACGGCCGGGCGCTGCAATTGCTGGCCGGCCCCGACCGGTTGGAGAGCGGCTGGTGGGACGCACAAGGCCCGGCGGTGCGCGACTATTTCATCGCCCAGACGGCCAGCGGCACGCTGGTGTGGATCTACCGCCACCGACTGCCGGATCCGGAGGCTGGCCCGCGCGCGTCGGGCTGGTATTTGCAAGGCTTGTTCGCCTGAGCGCGGTCTCGTGTAACCTCGGCGCGCCACTTCCGTGCCTTCAAGCCGTTGACCATGCCCAAGCCCGACAAGACGCTCGCCAAGACCTCAGAACCCGTCGCGGACCTGCTGGCCAGCATCCGCAGCCTCGACCAGGACCGCTACCTGCTCGTCGAGCGCCTGCGCAGGCTGGTGCTGGCGCTCGGTCCCCGGGTGACCGAGGAGGTCCGTTACGGGGGGCTGCTGTTTTCAGTGGGCCCGCCGTTTTGCGCGATCTTTTCCTACGCCAAGCATGTGGCGCTGGAATTCAGCCAAGGGGCAACGCTGACGGACAAGCACAAGGTGCTCGAAGGCGACGGCAAGAAGCGGCGCTACATCAGGCTCGAGGTCGGTGCCGACCTGTTCAACAAGAACGTCACCGAGTACCTCGCGTTGGCCTTTGCCGCCGCAGCCCCCAGCCGGGTTGCGCGTCCCTCGAGCGCTCGCGGCTGACGGCCGCTTCAACCCCTGCGGCCTGCCGCACAACGCCAGCTTGCTCCAACATGATCACAGTCCGACTCGCCGAGCCCCGTGACGCTGCCGACATCCAGCGCATCTTCGAACGCACGCTGCGCGAAGCCGAATGGCTGCCCAAAGGCGCTGACCCCGACACCGATTTCCTGCGCAACTCAGGCGGCGAGACGGTTTATGTCGGTCTGTCGCCGCAGGGCGAGGTCGCAGGTTTCCTGTCGCTCTACACGCCTGGCAAATTCATCCACCACCTCTATGTCGAGGCGGGTCGCCAGCGCCAAGGGGTCGGCGTGGCGCTGCTGAACTCGCTAGAGAGCTGGTTGCCCAAGCCTTGGCGATTGAAGTGCGTGACGATCAACACGCCGGCCCGCGCCTTTTATGCACGCTGCGGCTGGATCGAGACCGAGACCGCGATGGGCAGCCAGGGCGAATATGTGTTGTTGCGCAAGTTCGCTGAAATCCAAGCGCTGAAAGCTTGAGGGCTCAGCGCTGCATCGCCGCCAGCCAGCGGCTGCCGCGCCGCCACAGCCGCCAGCCCCACCAGACCCGCGATGCCCAGCGCCAAGCCCGGCGCGGGCGCAGCAGCGCCAGCAGCGCCAAGCCGCCGAGCGGCCATTCGGGGTGCTGGCGCAGCCAGTGCAGGCTGTTGCGCAGGCTGTCGGCGATCGCCAGCGGTGCGGCCAGCACCTGGGCTTGTTGCGCGAGTTGCTCGCGCAGCGTGGTGCTGCGGATCAGCAGTTGTTCGCGGCGCTGCGCGGGTGACGGTCGCCGGGGGCTGCCGTTCATTCGCGGCCCCGCAGTGATTCGCGGTCGCGCGCCAGTTCGCCCAGGCTGGCGTCCACCGCACTGCCACCTGGGTTGCTCAAGCGGCGCCTTGCCAGCCGCGCCGCCCAGACCCCGGCGCTCAGAAACAGCGCGCACAGCAGGGCCAGTGCGGGCAGCCGGTAGCCGTCCCAGAACAGCATCAGCAGCAGCCCGGCGCCCAAGCTCAGGCCCACGGCCAGCAGCAGCAGGGCCAGCGCGGCCCACATCAAGCCGTCGAAGACGCGCAGCTTTTCCTGCTCGAGCTCGACCGCGAACAGCTCGATCCTGACCTGGGCGATCTCAATCGAGGTGGCGACCAAGCGCCGCAGCGATGCCAGCAGGCCGGGCCCGGCCGCTGGGCCGCTCATCGGCCTGGACGCATCAGCGGCGGCCGATCAACAGGCCGACCACCAGGCCGATCCCGGTCGCCGCGCCAATCGCGCGCCAAGGGTTGTCGTGCACATAGTCGTCGGCGGCGTGGCCAGCGGCCTTGGCCTTGGCCAACGCGGCCTCTTGCAGGTGCAACAGGTTTTCCTTGGCCTGCTGGACCCGCAGCTGCATGCGCCCGCGCGCCTCGGCAGCGCCTTCGCCCACTTCGCTGACCGTCGTGCGCATCAACTCCTCGGCGTCGGCAATCACCACGCGCAAATCGTTCATCAGGCGGTCTTTCTGGGCTGTGCTCACGTCAGGCATTTCTCACTCCTTGGCTAGGTAAAAGCCTAGGCTACCAAGGCCTGCGAGTGTGACGGTTGACATTCATCAAGACGTATCGAAGGCCGCGGCGACCGTGCCAACAAGCACCGGATTGCCGCCCGGCGCTTCAGCCCTCCATCGGCCGCGCTTTGACCCGCTTGCCCTTGACCGTGCCGGCGTTGAGGGCGCGCAGCGCCGCGTCGGCGATCTCGCGCGCCACCGCCACATAGGTCGAGAACTCGTTGACGTTGATCTTGCCGATCTGCGCGGCAGCAAACCCGGCGCTGCCGGTCAGTGCGCCCATCACGTCGCCGGGGCGGATTTTTTCCTTGCGCCCGCCCAGGATCTGCAGCGTGACCATGGGTGCGAGCAGCGGCCCGCTGCCCGTGGGCGTGAGCTCGGCCAGCGGGTGGAACTCGCCGGCCCGACCCTGCATCTCGTCGATGCGGCCGACCCGGCCCATCTCGTCCAGGCTGGCCAGGCTGAAGGCCCAGCCTTGCGCGTCGGCGCGGCCGGTGCGGCCGACCCGATGGGTGTGCAGTTCGGCGTCGGGCGTGATGTCGACGTTGATCACCGCCTCCAGCCCGCTGATGTCTAGCCCGCGCGCGGCCACATCGGTGGCCACCAGCACCGGGCAGCTGCGGTTGGCGAACTGGATCAACACCTGGTCGCGTTCGCGCTGTTCCAGGTCGCCGTGCAAGGCCAGCGCGGCGATGCCCTGGGCCTGCAGCACGGCCACCAGGTCTCGGCACTGCGCTTTGGTGTTGCAAAACGCCAGCGTGCGCTCGGGCCGGTAGTGGTTGAGCAGCAGGCCGACCGCATGCAGGCGCTGGTCCTCGGCCACTTCGTAGAAACGCTGGCGGATCTTGTTGGCGTTGGGCTGCGCGCTGAGCTTGACCTCGCGCGGGTTGCGCAGGAATTTGCGGCTGATCTGTTCGATCCCCTCCGGATAGGTGGCCGAAAACAGCAGGGTTTGCCGGTCGCGCGGGCATTTCGTTGCGATCGCTGCGATCTCCTCGGCAAAGCCCATGTCGAGCATGCGGTCGGCTTCGTCGAGCACCAGCGTGTTCAGGCTGGCCAGTTGCAGCGAGCCGCGCTCGAGGTGGTCGACGATTCGCCCTGGCGTTCCGACGACGATGTGCGCGCCATGCGCCAGGCTGTCGAGCTGGCTGCGGATCGGCGCGCCGCCGCACAGCGTCAAGGCCTTGATGTTGTCCTCCGACCGGGCCAAGCGTCGGATCTCTTGGGTCACCTGGTCGGCGAGCTCGCGGGTCGGGCACAGCACCAGGGCCTGGGTGTCGGGCTTCTTGGTCTGCAGCCGGGCCAGCAGCGCCAGCGCAAACGCGGCGGTCTTGCCGCTGCCGGTCTGGGCTTGGGCGATCAGGTCGTGCCCGGCCAGCGCCAGCGGCAGGCTCGCGGCCTGGATCGGCGTCATCGTGGTGTAGCCCAGTGACACCAAATTGGCCAGCGCTGCAGGCGACAGCGGCAACTCGCTGAAAGCCGGTCCGTTCGTTGCGGCGGCGGCAGAGGTCTTGGGCGCAGAGAGATCGTTCATGGGTGATTGTCGGCGATCGCTGTGCCCTGGGCTGTCTGCCCAGCCGACCGGATCGGTTGCTGCGCAGGCCGCGCACCCTGAAATGAGTCGAAATATCTGTTCAAAGCTTTGACATAAAACAACCGTTTTAGCGATTCACCTGGTTTTCCTCCCCGCGTGGGAACCCTGCCTCGGTCTGTCCGTGAGGCTTGGGCAACGCACTGGGCGGGGACCGATGGAGTCGCTTGACGCGCTGTACAGCCTGAGCCCAGACCATGACCAAGAACTCTACCCTCGCCCTGCACAACGGTAAAACCGAGCAAACCCTGCAGGCAGGACAAGCCCACAAGTTCAAGGCCAAGGCGGGCGAGCGCTACCGCATCGTCAAGCGCCAAGGCGGCGATGAGCAGTTGCTCGACAACGTGGTCGCCAAGCGCAGCGGCGACGACTTGCAACTGCGCTACCAAGACGGCACCCAGGTCACGCTGGAGAACTACTACGTCGAGTGCAAGGCGCTGGCGGCCTGCGACATCACGTTGCCGGGGCCCGACGGCGGGCTGTACCGGCCCGGTGCCGAGAGCGCTGCTGGCGCGGCGCTGGCCGATGGCAGCCACCTGGTCTACGCCCACGGCGCGCCCGACACGCTGATGGCGATGGCCCAGGGCCAGCCGGCGATGCTGTCGGCGTTGGCCGGCTTGCAGGGCGCGCAGATCAGCTACATCCCCGCAGACTCGTCCGCGCTGGCCGGCTATGGGTGGGTCGGTGCTGCTTTGCTGCTGGGCATGGCGGGCGGTGGCGGTCAGGCCGCGCCCGTCGTTGTCGCGCCGGTGGCCCCGCCCAAGGACAGCGTCGCGCCTTTGCTGCCCACCAGCCCTTGGGTCGCCAGCGACGATGTCGCACCGATCACCGGCGTGATCGCCGACAAGGCCAGCACCAACGACGCCCGGCCGACTTTCTCGGGCAGCGGCGCAGAAGCCGGCGCCACCGTCACGCTGGTCGAAGGCAATGTGGTGCTCGGCACCACGTTGGTCGCGGCCGACGGCAGCTGGCGCTTCACGCCCGCGTCCGATCTGGCCGACGGCGCGCACCGCGTCAGCTACAGCCTGACCGACGCCGCTGGCAACCAGAGCGCGACCAGCGCTGCGATCGAATTCACCGTCGACACCGCCGCGCCCCAGGTGCTGCGCGTCGCGCTCGACCCGGCCGACGACGGCAACGCCACCAATGGGGTGGACCTGCGGGTCACGCTGGCGCCCGGCGCCAACGCCGGCGACATCGTCGCGACGGTGGTCGCGCGCGACGGCGTCGTGGTGCAGACGATCAGCAGCACGCTCAGTTCAAAAGATATTGCTGCAGGCCAGCTCAGCGTGCATGTGGACGCCGCATCCGTGACGGTCGACGGGCGCTACAGCGTCACGACCCAGCTGACCGACCCGGCCGGCAACCAGGGTCTCCCGGTCTCCAACACGGCGGCGTTCACGGTCTTCACCGGCCTGGTGCACGACGATTACCTGGCCAATGCCTTTGTCTTCGTCGACAGCAACCGCAACAACCGCTGGGACGCCGGCGAGGCGACGACCCAAACCGATGCGCGAGGCTATTTCAAGTTCGCGTTCGACCCCCAGGGCGCGCCGGTGCTGGCGATAGGCGGTGTCGACACCGCCTCCGGGGCGGCCAACAGCGGCGTGGTCTACCGGGCTTACACCGGCGCGATCGACGCGTCGGCCGCGGGCGTGGACATCGTGTTGTCGCCGCTGTCGTCGCTGATCGCAGCGGTCGCAGACCAGGCGGCTGCCAAGGGCCAGGCTATTGATGGCGCGGCGCTGCTGGCAGCGGCCCAGGTCGTCAACAAGGTGCTGTCTCTGGGCAGCAGCGACCCTGGCGGCCTGCTGAACTTCGACCCGGTCGCGGCGTCTGCTGCGGCTGGTGCCAGCGCCGGTGATCGCGGCATGCTCTCGGCCAACCGCCAGCTCGGCCTGCTGTTCTCGGCCACCGCGGCGATCGTCGACGGCGCGGCGGGCGATGCACCCACCGGCACTGGCAGCGCGATGGGCATCGGTGCGCTGGCCGGCCTGGTGCTCGTGCGCAACCAATCCCAGACGGCCGTCAGCCTGAGCAACACCGCCGACATCGAGGCCACGGTGCAGCGGACGATGGACGCGGCCAACACCAGCGGCTTCACGCAGGACTTGCGCGCCAGCACGCCCGCCGACCTGACGCTGCTCAGCAGCGTGATCGGCGGCTACAACGCCCGCGTCAACACCACCACCCAGGCTGGGCCCCAGTCCGCCGACGCGGTGGCGACGCTGCGCGCGGCCAGCGACCAGTTGCTGCCCTTGCTCAACAAGAGCGGCAGCGAAGCGGCGAGTGACCGCGGCGGTGACATCTCGCTGTCGTCATCGCTCGCCACGCTCAGCAGCGGCGTGGCCGGGCAGGCCGACGTCGCGGCCTATGTCAAGACACAGAGCGACGCGGTCAGCCAGGTCTCTGCGGTGTTCGAGACCAATGATGCGGTCGGCAAGGTCGGGCGGCTGATCCAGCTCGACATCCAGCTGCCCTCGCTGGGACTGGGCGACGCAGTCGACAGCTTGCTGCTGTCGGGCCTGCCCGCCGGCGTCGAGTTGCTGCGCATCGACCCGCTCACCGGTGTGGCCACTGTCCTGCAGCCCGCGGGTGGCGTATACGCGGTCGCGCCGCAGGATGCCGGCTACCTGGCGATCCGATCGGCGTCGGTGGTCTCGGGATCGCTGACGCTGGCCGCGACCAACCTGGTCGGCAAGACCAGCACAGCCTACAGCGGCACGCTGGCGATCCAAATCGGCGCGCTGCCCGCGATCAACCAGGTCACGCTCGATGCGGCGGTCGACGACATCGGCTCGGTCAAAGGCGCGCTGGCCAAGGGCGCCATCACCGATGACGCGATGCCCACGCTGACCGGATCGCTCAGCCTCGCGCTCGCGCCGGGCGACAGCGTCGCGGTCTACGACGGCGCTTTGTTCCTGGGCAACGCGACGGTCAGCGGCCGGACCTGGAGTTTCACGCCGGGCACGCCGCTGGCCGATGGCACGCACGGGCTGAGCGCGCGGGTGTTGTCGGGCGCATTGTCGGGCGAGAAGGTTCAGTCGGCGTCGAGTCCATTCAACCTGAGCGTTGACAGCCTCGTGCTTGCACCGGTGATCGATGTCGTCGCGACCGACGACCTGGTCAACGCCGCCGAGCAACGCAGCGTGGTCACCGGCAGCGCCAAGCCCGGTGCGACCGTGGCGCTGACGCTGGGCGCTGGCAATGTGCGCAGCGTCGTCGCCGACGCGCAAGGCGTCTGGCGCTACACGCTGGCAGCGGCCGACATCGCCGCGATGGGGCAGGGCAGCGAGACCATCACCGCCACCGCCACCGCCACCGACGCCGCGGGCAACACCAGCCCGGCGGGAACCCGCACCATCAGCGTCGACACGCTGGCGCCTGCAGCGCCCAGCATCACCGCGGTGATCGACGATGTGCTGCCGGTCACCGGCGCGGTCGTCAGTGGCGGCGCCAGCAACGACACGCTGCTGGAGATCCGCGGCACGGCCGAGGCCGGCGCCAAGGTCAGCGTCTACAACGGCGCCGAGCTGCTCGGCACCGCGCAGGCAGACGCCAGCGGCGCCTGGCGCTTCAGCACG
>CAMCTC010000023.1 GCA_945878355.1 Bordetella parapertussis
ACACGGTTGGCTTCGATCTCACGGGCGAAGAAGGCGTCGATGCGCGCCAAGCCAGGGTCGGAAAAACCGGCCTGGGCGGCGGTCGTGGTCGGCAAAGGCTGCGCCAGGGCACCGAGGCTTGCCAGCAGCGCGACAGTCAAGGTACAGAGTTTTTTCATGGGATGGCTTGGGTTGGCAGGTTGATCGAATACGCGACAGCGCTTGGACCTGTCAGCGCCAGCGACCAAGTCTGCCTCGGGAGTTCAGGGGGTGCAATCGCGGATTGCCCTGACCTGGTGCTAGGCCCAATCCGTCTTGGTTGCTGACAAAAGCGCGGCCCAGTCGTCGGGGGGATGTCCGCGTTGGAGCATTTTCTGAAACACAGCGTACGGGTCGCTCTTGCTGCCGGAGGATCTCAAGCTGTTCTCGTCGTTCACCCAAGAAAAGATGATGATCTTGGTATTGGAGTCAAAGCGGAAAAACAATCGAAATCTTCGCCCGATCTTGGCACGCCGCCAGTGCCTGAATGCGGGGCCCATCGTGTTGCCCTGCCGGTACTCTTCGCGATTGGGGTCACTTGGCACGACCTCCAGCATCAACTGAGACAAGGCGTTGAAGAGTTTGACATTGGCGTTTGACCCACACCCTTGCGGGTCCTTGGTTTGTGCGCGTTGCGCTGCAGCTTGCAGTTTCTGGAGCTGCGCAATCAGACAGTCGTGGAAGAGCAAGTTCCAACCGTGTCGCTCAATCACAGCGCCACATCGCCGTCAATGTCTTCCCCCAGATCGACAGGCCGTTTGATGGCCTGCAGCATAGCCTGCGCCAGAGCATCGGGCAGCGTGGCGACCTGTTGGCCAGAGGCAATGCCTTTTTCCAGCAGCGCCAAGAAGCCCCCGATAGCGGGGTCTGCGTGGGGTTCGTCATCGACACGCGAGACGATGACTTGCTGCGCCCGCAAGTCGAACGCAACCTTCCCGCCAACGTTCACGCCCAGTGCCTGGCGGATGGATTTCGGCAAAGTGATCTGGCCCTTGGATGTGATGGTCGCAACCTCGTGAATGGTGGGCATGGCCAAGCTTTCTTCCATTGAATGGGATATCGTAAGGAATATTCCTTACTTTTGTCAAGCCAGCTGAGATTGGCCTTGTCCATCATCGCAGGAGGCGGTGCCGAAATCTGCACCAGCGCAGCGCCTGACGGGCGCTGACGGCCTGTCTCACCCGTGCCGGAACAACGCCCTGATCCCGCCGCTTTTCGACCTAAAGCCTGCCGGGCGCTGCGCCGATAGTGAGGTGACCATCTGCCGCACGAAACGATCCGCCCCATCCCCATGAACGACCCCAGCGCTGCCCTGTCCACCATCGACTTGTCGGCGCTGCTGCCTGCCGCCCAGCGCCGGCCGTCGTTGTGGCAACGCTGGTTCGCGCCAGCGCCCACAAAGCCCGCCACCAACTTGGTGTTGACCGAGTTCGGCGATCGCCTGGACCAGGCCGCACAGCTCTGGACCGCGCATGTGGGCATCGCGCAATCGCAGATGCGCGATGCCACCAGCCAGTTGCTCGAAGGCTTCGGTGCGATCTTGAAAGAGCTCGACCTGCTGATCATCGCGCCCGACGCTGGCTCGATCGGCCCGGCCAGCGCCAACATCGACGAGCGTGCCGCGATGCTCGCGCTGTGCGAGCATCGATTGCGCGGGCTGCTCGTCACGCTGGAAGGCTTCGTGCAATCGCGCGACATGGTGCTGGGCTCGGTCCGCTCGCTCTCGGCCGCATCGGCCAATCTCGGCGACATGGCCGAGGACGTGGGCAAGCTCGCGCGCCAGACCAACCTGCTGTCGATCAACGCGGCGATCGAGGCCGCGCGCGCCGGCGAGAGCGGGCGTGGCTTCGCAGTGGTCGCCGGCGAGGTGCGGAGGCTGTCGAGCGAATCGGGCGAGACCGGCAGGCGCATCGCCGTGCAGGTGCAGCAGTTCGGCCACCAGATGCAGCAAGCGCTGACCCAGGCCGACGACCAAGCAGTGCGCGGCGCCAGTGCGATCCAGGCCTCGGAGGCGACGATCCAACAGGTGGTGGTCGATGTCGACGGCGCGGTGTCGCAGCTCAACGCCCGCGCGGCCGAGCTGCGCGCCCGCGGCGAGGCCGTCAAAGCCCAGGTACAGCAGCTGATGCAGGCTTTCCAGTTCCAGGACCGTGTCAGCCAGATCCTCGACCAGGTCAGCGCGTCGATCAACGTCGCCACCGCGCAGCTCAAGACCGCGCTGGCCGAGGGCCGTGCGCCCGATGCCGGAGATTGGGTCGCGCTGCTGAGCCAGGGCTACACCACAGCAGAGCAACGCGCTGGCAGCGGCCATGCGGCAGCCCAAGCCAGTAGCGAAACCACATTCTTTTGAAAGGCCGGCGCTCAGGGGGCTCAAGTTGCCTGCCCCGACGCCCGAAACCCCTGCCATGGCCAAAACCATATTGATTGTCGATGACTCGAGTTCGCTGCGCACCGTTGTGAAGATGGCGCTGGTGCGCGCCGGCTACGAGGTGCTGGAAGGTGTCGATGGGCGCGACGGGCTGGCACAGCTCGACAAAGCGGCCAAGGTGCACCTGATCGTCAGCGACGTGAACATGCCCAACATGGACGGCATCGCCTTCGTCACCCAGGTCAAGCAGCACCCGCGCCACAAGTTCACCCCCGTGATCATGCTCACGACCGAAGGCCAGGACGAAAAAAAGGCGCAAGGCCGCGCAGCCGGTGCCAAGGCCTGGATCGTCAAGCCCTTCAACCCGCCGCAGCTGCTGGACGCGGTGTCCAAGCTGATCCTGCCCTAACCCCGGAAGGACCCTCATGCCTGACGTGACGATCACCACCATGCCCCCGTCGTCCGACGCGGTGCTGCGCCTGCCTACCGAGCTGACGATCTACACCGTCGCTGAAACCCGCAGCGCCTGGCTGCCCTGGCTGACTTCGCAGCTCTCAAGCAAATGTGGCTTTGCCACTTTGCTTGATCCCCACGGGGGGCGGTCGGCTTCGGCCGGCCTTGGGGCGCTCAGTGAGCAGCGCGCCGACGCAGCGCTCGTCGATGCCGGCGCGGTCGACCAGGTCGATGCGGCCGGCGTCCAGCTGCTGGCCTCGCTGGCGCTGGCCTTGACGCCTCGCCGGCTGCAGTTGGTCGCGCCCAGCGAGCCGCTGCGCAGCGCCTGCCAGACCCTGGGTCTGCAAGCCTTGCTCGCCAACGACGCGGCCAACGAGGCCCACGCGTGAAACCCAGCGAGCAAGACTTCATCGCCGACGCGCTGCCGGCTTTCATCAGCGAGGCGCGCGAGCAGGTCGAAACCATAGAGCAGCTGATGCTGCAGCTCGAGGACGCACCCAAGGACCGCGAACTGCTGGACGCGCTGTTTCGCTGCGCCCACACCGTCAAGGGATCGGCCGGGATCTTCGGCCTGGACGCGGTGGTGGGATTTACCCACCATGTCGAGACCTTGCTCGACCGGCTGCGCGAGGGCCAGATCGCACTGAATCCCGAGCTGAGCACGTTGCTGCTGCAGTGCAATGACCAGATCCGCTCGCTGGTGGCCGCAGCGCTAGACCCGCAAGTCGAGGCCGACCAGGCATTGGCCGCGCGCGCGATGCTGGTCGATCGGCTCCAAGCAGCCAGCGGCTCGGCCAACCGGTCAAGCAATGACGGCAACCCGGCAGTCCCAGCCGCGGCGATGGCACCTCGCCAAGCCGGCACCTGGCAGGTCTCGGTGCAGTTCGGCCTAGACACCTTCCGCAACGGCATGGACCCGCTGGCGCTGCTGGGCTACCTGGCCGGGATCGGCGAGATCTCCAGCCTGCGCTGCGACCTGGCCGCGCTGCCCGCGATCGACTCGCTAGACGCCGAGAGCTGCCACCTGGGTTTCGATTTCAGCCTGGTCACCGATGCCGCGCAAGCCGAGATCGAAGCGGCTTTCAGCTTCGTCCGAGACGACTGCGTGCTGCGATTGGCCAGCGGCGATCCGGTCATCGACGAGGCACAGCCGATGCCCGCTGCGCCAGCGCATGCCAACGTCGAGCCACCGGCTCTGCCAACCGCCTTGCCACCCGCCGGTCCATCCATCACCGACCCCAGCCTGGACGCCAAGCCCGCGCGCCAACGCCAGAGCGCCGCCGACGACCACCGCTTCATCCGCGTCCACGCCGACCGGCTCGACGCGGTGATCAACCTGCTCGGCGAACTCGTGATTGCCGGCGCGGGTGCACAACTGCTGGCGCGCCAGACCCGGCAACGCGCGCTGATCGAAGCCAACACCCAGATCGGCAGGCTCATCGAAGAGATCCGCAACGGCACGCTGCAGCTGCGCATGGTCCCGATCGGTGAAACCTTCTCGCGGCTGCGCCGCGTGGTGCGCGACACCGCGTCCGAACTGGGCAAAGAGGTCACGCTGGAGATCCAAGGCGGCGAGACCGAGCTCGACAAATCGGTCGTCGAGCGCATTGCCGACCCTCTGATGCACCTGGTGCGCAACGCACTCGACCACGGCCTGGAGACACCCGCGCAACGCCTGGCCTCGGGCAAAGCGGCACAGGGTCGGCTGACGCTGTCGGCCTGCCATGAGTCTGGCAGCATCCTGATCCGCATCGGCGACGACGGCCGCGGCATCAACCGAGACAAGGTATTGCAGCGCGCCTGGGACAGCGGCTTGGTCGAGCGCGGCAGCCAGCCAGCCGACGCCGAGATCGTCAAGCTGATCTTCGAGCCGGGTTTTTCCACCGCCAGCGAGGTCACCAAGCTCAGCGGCCGCGGCGTCGGCATGGACGTGGTGCGCAGCAACATCGAGGCCTTGCGCGGCACCGTCACGGTGACCAGCGATCCCGGCCAGGGCGCCCAGATCGAGATCCGGATGCCGCTGACGCTGGCGATCATCGACGGATTTTTGGTCGGCGTCGGGGCGTCCAAGTTCGTCTTCCCACTCGACGCGGTGGTCGAGGTGATCGAGCGCGGGCCCGCCGCGATGGGCAGCCCGCATGGCCGGGACGATGGCCCCGACCTGCGAGGCCGCGGCGTCGTCGAGCTGCGCGGCCAGGTGTTGCCTGTGCTCGACTTGCGCCGGCTCTACGGGCTGGATTCGCCCGAGCCCGAGCGCAGCAGCGTGGTCGTGATCCGCGCCGGCAGCAGCCGCTACGGCGTGATCGTCGACCAGTTGCTGGGCCAGCACCAGACCGTGATCAAGCCGCTGGGCCGGATGCTGAGCAGCCTGCGCGGCATGTCGGGCTCGTCGATCCTCGGCAATGGCGAGGTCGCACTGATCTTCGACGTTATCTCGCTGAGCCAACTCGCCTCGCAACAGCCTGCCACGCCGGCCGAATCAAGCAATTCCCCCAAGCGCCAAACCGCGATCCACCACCCGTCCCTGGAAGGACAAGCCTGATGAACCACACCACACCCTCCTGGATCGCCCGCCTGCTGGCTGGCGCCGAACTGCAGCAATCGAGCCTAGAGCTCGAGCGAGCGCTAGACCAGGCGCGGCAGCAAGCCGCAGCCTGTGCAGCCGCCGAGGCAGCGCAGGTCGACGCCCAGGCCACACTGGCCCAGCTCAAAGCCAGGCTGGACGCGGTCGAGGCCGAGCTGCAGGTCCGCACCGACATCATGAATGTCACGAGCATCGTCTCCGAGGCTGACAAGAAGGGCGACATCCTCAGCGTCAACGACAAGTTCGTCGAAATCTCCAAGTACAGCCGCAGCGAGTTGATCGGTGCGCCGCACAACACCACGCGCCACCCCGACATGCCCAAGGAGGTGTTCAAGCAGCTGTGGGGAACGATAGGCCGCGGCGACATCTTTCGCGGTGTGATCAAAAACCGCGCCAAGGACGGCACGCCTTATTACGTCGACGCGGTGGTCGCGCCCATCCTGGGCGAGAACGGCAAGCCGATGAAGTACTTGGGCGTTCGCTACGACATCACGGCGGCCGAGATCGAGCGCCAGAACGCGCGCGGCATCCTCGCGGCAATCGACAGCAGCTACGCCTACATCGAGTTCGACCTCGGCGGCCATGTGCTCAGCGCCAACAAGAACTTCCTGCAAGTGCTGGGCTACCAGACCGACGAGATCATCGGCAAGCACCACCGCATGTTCGTCGACACCGCCACCTCGATGGGGCCAGGCTATGCCCAGTTCTGGCGCGACTTGAACGACGGCAAGGCCCAGATCGATGTCTTCAAGCGCCTCAGCAAGGCCGGCAAGGAGATCTGGATCCAGGCCGTCTACGCACCGGTCAAGGACGAGATGGGCCGCGTCTTCAAGGTGGTGAAGATCGCCACCGATGTCACCACGCAGGTCAACGCCAACAACATGCTGGCGCAAGCGGTGGAGCAAGCCCAACAAGTCACCACCGCTGCGCGCAAGGGCGACCTGAGCCAGCGCATCCCGCTCGAGGGCAAGAGCGGCCCGATCCACCAGCTGTGCGACGGCGTCAACACGCTGCTCGAGACCAGCTCGGTGATCTTTGCCGACGTCGGCCGGGTCTTCGGCGCACTGTCGGCCGGCGACCTGAGCCAGCGAATCAACGCCGACTACGCCGGCGTCTTCGGCCGCGTCAAGGACGACGCCAACGCCACCAGCGAGAAGCTCTCGGCGATCATCGAGGACGTCGGCCGGGTGTTCTCGGGATTGGCCGAAGGCGACCTGACCCAGCGCATCACGCGCCACGCCGAAGGCCATTTCGATCAGGTCAAGAACGACGCCAACACCACCAGCGAGAAGCTGAGCGCGATCATCGAGGAGGTGCGCGCCGCGGCCGACGCGCTGACCGGCGCAGCCAACCAGGTCAGCGCCACCGCGCAAAGCCTGTCGCAGTCGGCCAGCGAGCAGGCCAGCTCGGTCGAGGAGACCACTGCGTCGATCGACCTGATGTCGGCATCGATCTCGCAGAACAGCGACAACGCCCGCGTCACCGACGGCATGGCGACCAAGGCCAGCAAGGAGGCCGGCGAAGGCGGTTCGGCGGTGACGCAGACGGTGACGGCGATGAAGCAGATCGCCGCCAAGATCTCCATCGTCGACGACATCGCCTACCAGACCAACCTGCTCGCGCTGAACGCCGCGATCGAGGCCGCGCGCGCCGGCGAGCACGGCAAGGGCTTTGCGGTGGTCGCTGCCGAGGTGCGCAAGCTCGCCGAGCGCAGCCAGGAGGCGGCGCAGGAGATCGGTGCGCTGGCAGGCAACAGCGTGTCGACGGCCGAGCGCGCAGGCAAGCTGCTCGACGAGATCGTGCCGTCGATCCAAAAGACGTCCGAACTGGTACAGGAGATCGCTGCGGCGTCGGCCGAACAGAGCCAGTCGGTGACGCAGATAGGCGGCGCGATGGGCCAGCTCAGCAAGGCGACGCAGCAAAACGCCTCGGCGTCCGAAGAGCTCGCTGCGACCTCCGAGGAGCTCTCAGGCCAGGCCGAACAGCTGCAACAGGCGGTGGCTTTCTTCCAACTCGCCAGCGAGCCGGCAGCAGCGCGCAGAACCAAAGCAGCACCAGCCGAGATCGGTGCCAAACGCAGGTCAGCACCGGCGTTACGCGTGGCGGCTACCGCGCCCAGCCCGGCTCGGGCGGCCGGCGGCGGCAACTTCAGGCCTTATTGAACCCATCTCCCATAGCGAGCGTCTTCAACCGCCAGGATCGACGATGACCCACCCACCCCATGACCAGGCCAGCGGCGAGCCCAGTGGCCAATACCTCACCTTCGCGCTCGGCGACGAGGTCTTCGCCACCGACATCCGCACCGTGCGCGAAATCATCCAGCACGGCGCGATGACCACCGTGCCGCTGATGCCCTCGTTCGTCCGCGGCGTGATCAACCTGCGCGGCGCGGTGGTGCCGGTGATCGACCTGCACGCCAGGTTCGGCCGCGCCACAGCACGCATCGGCAAGAAGAGCTGCATCGTGATCTTCGACGCGCTGCGCGACGGCGATCGCATCGAGCTCGGGCTGCTGGTCGACTCGGTCAGCGCGGTGATCGAAATTGCCGCCGCAGCCATCGAGCCGCCGCCTCAATTCGGCGCCACTGTGCGACGCGAGTTCATCTGCGGCATGGGCAAGGTCGGCTCGCGCTTCGTGATCATCCTGGCGCCCGACAAGGCATTCGATGTCGACGAGATGGCACAGCTCTGCGCGTCCGCACAGGACGCAGTAGCGGTATGAAACGCGTCTTTTGAAATTTACTTTTTGCAAGAACTTTCGGAGCCCATATGCAAACCCTCAGGGACGACACCTTCCAGGCCATCACCTCGCTGATGCACCAGCAGGTCGGACTGCACTTCACAGACAGCAAGAAGCCACTGGTCTCTTCGAGGCTGGCACCCAGGCTACAGCACTTGGGCGTGTCGAGCTTCGAGGACTATGTCGGCATGATCATGGAGCCGGCAGAAGGCGGTGACGGCGACAACGGCAGCGAGTTGCAGATCGCCATCGACTTGCTGACGACCAACGAGACATACTTCTTTCGCGAGCCCGCGCATTACGAGCTGATCGAGAGCGAGATCAAGCGCACCAAGCCCAAGACGCTGTCGGTATGGAGCGCTGCGGCGTCCTATGGCGACGAGGCTTACAGCCTGGCGATGCTGCTGGCCGACATGCAGCAGCAAGGTCGGATCGGCGACCAATGGTCGCTGCTGGGCACCGACATCAGCGATCGGGTGCTGCGCAGCGCGGTCGAGGCGGTCTACCCGCAGGACCGGCTGCGCGCCGTCACCGCAGAGCGGCTTCGCCGCTACTGCTGGCACGGCGAAGGCGCCTCCGAAGGTCTGGTGCAGATCGCGCCGAAGCTGCGCGACCGGGTGCGTTTCGGTCGGCTCAACCTGTGCCATCCGATCGAGGACCTGGGGCCTTTCGACATCGTGTTGCTGCGCAACGTGCTGATCTATTTCGACGCCACGACCAAGCGCGAGGTGGTCGATCGGGTGCTGACACAGCTCAAGCCAGGTGGGCTGTTCTTCATCGGCACCGCCGAAGGCCGGGTGGCTTGCAACACGCCGCTGCAGACATTGGCGCCCGGGGCTTTCCGCAAGCTCGCGGCGTGAGCCAGCGCGCAGTGTCCGGGCAAGCCGTATCGGCCATGCCGGCGGCGCCGCGCGCCGAGTCGCCAGGCCAGGTGTTGCACCCCGGCGACGTGGTGTACGCCGGATGCGGCGAACGGTTGCAGACCTTGCTGGGCTCTTGCGTCGCGATCATCCTGACCGACCCGCGGCGCACGGTGGCGACGATGTGCCATGTGGTGCACGCTGGCCAACCTGGCCAGCGCAGCGCGCACGACAGTGCTTATGGCGAGGTGGCGTTGGCCGCGATGGCCAGGCTGCTGCATTCGCGCGGTATCACGCCCGGCCTGTGTGAAGCCTATGTGATGGGCGGGGGCAACATGTTTCCGCAGCAGTTCAACGCAGCCCATGTCGGCCTGCAAAACGCGCGCTGGGCGCTGGCCGCTTTGGCACGTGACGGCCAGCGGGTGGTGCTGGCCGACCTGGGAGGCGCAGCCTACCGACGCGTCGGCTGGACCGTCGGGCCGGGCGCGCCCGAGGTCATCGCGGTGCCGGTGTGAGCTGCGCCACCATCGTTTGAAGCCTTGAGGCACGAAATTTCAGGAGCAAGCATGGCCATCAAGGTGTATCTGGTCGACGACTCGGCAGTGGTGCGGCAGACGCTGATGCACCTGCTGGCTGGCGACCCCGAGATCGAGCTGGTCGGCAGCGCGCCCAACCCGCTGATCGCCGGCCCGGTGATCCGCAAGAGCCGACCCGACGTGCTGCTGCTCGACATCGAGATGCCGGGCATGGATGGGTTGACGTTTCTGCGCCAATTGATGCAGGAGCAGCCGATCGCCACGGTGATCTGCTCGACGCTGAGCACCCATGGCAGCAAGGTCGCGCTCGAGGCGTTGGCGGCGGGCGCGGTGGCTGTGTTGGCCAAGCCGCGGCTCGGGCTCAAGCAGTTTCTGGAGGACTCGCGGCGCGAGTTGGTCGCCACGCTCAAGACGGCCGCCAGGGCGAGGCCGCGCGCCACAACGCCATCGACAGGCCCACGGCTGGACAACCCGCGCCCGGCGCTGGCCGGCGTTCACGCGCTGGCGGTCAACAAGCCCGTGGTGATCGGCAGCTCGACCGGTGGCACCCAGGCGCTAGAGCTGGTGCTGACCGCACTGCCGGCGGACGCGCCCGGCATCGCGATCACCCAGCACATGCCCGAGAAGTTCACCGCGATGTATGCCCAGCGGCTGGACGGCCTGTGTGCGATCAACGTCCGGGAAGCCCGTGACGGCGATCGGCTTGAGCGCGGTGTCGCGCTGATTGCGCCGGGCGGGCGCCACTTGAAGCTGCGCAAGGCCGGCGGCCAGTACTTCGCGCAGGTGGTCGACGGCCCGCCGGTCAACCGCCACAAGCCCTCGGTCGATGTGCTGTTCCGATCGGCGGCCGATTGCGCAGGTCGCGACCTGCTGGCGATCTTGCTGACCGGCATGGGCGACGATGGCGCCAGAGGCATGAAGCAGCTGCACGACCTGGGCGCGCGGACCATCGCGCAGGATGAGGCCAGCTGCGTCGTCTTCGGCATGCCCAAGGAAGCGATCGCGCTGGGCGCGGTCGACGAGGTGATGCCGATCGGTCAGGTGGCCCGAGCGATCCTGGCTTTCGACGCGCGGGGCTAAGCGGTCTCAGCCCCAGCCCGAGGAGATGCACCACGCTTCGATCTCTCGGATCGACACCGCGACCCGGCCTGGCCTCTGCGCTGTGGCAGGTGGCACTGCGGTGGCAGCCTTGGGGCTGGCGCCACCACCGCCACTACTTCTTGGGCACCGGCTTTTCCCGCAACAGTCTCACGAGATTTCTCATGACGTTGCGGGCGATGCTTGGACTCACCCGGATGACGGTCTCGAAATCTTTTCCAGACAATCGCATCAATTTGCAGTCGGTGTTCGCACCCGCGCTCGCTGAGCGCGGCAAGCCATCAATCAGGCCGAATTCCCCGAAAAATCCCCCTGCCGGCACAGTGGCGAGAATGGTCGGGTAGGTCAAACCCTCTTTGAATATCTTGACCGAGCCTTCGATGATCAGATACAGGTGATCTGCTGGATCGTCTTCTCTGAAAATTTTTTCACCGCGCGAATACGACACCTGATGCATGCAACCCATCAATGTCAAAGTGTCTTCGTGGGTCAGGTCGGCAAAGAACGGGATTTTGTTCAGCATTAAAGGTGCCATCATTTCCAATCTCTCTCGCTGATCAAAAAAAGTATCAGTTCAAAATTGAGCCCCGCTTGCCTCTGACCTGCGCTGAGCGCTCGGGCCGATGATATTGGCAGTCTGGCGTCAAAACCGCCAATATTGCTGTCAGTATTCTCCCGCTTCACATTGGGCGATCGTCGCTTGCAAGGATTCGCCCCAGCGCCGGCCGACGGCATGCGCATCCAGCGCCTCGAGTCCGACCTGCACCAGCGGATCGACCACATTGCTGTAGAAGTGAGGAAACTGCTGAATCAGGTCAACGTGGCTCTTGAGTCCGCTGGACTGGGCCGTGCCGCACTCCAGGAACTCGGCATAGAGCGCCGGCAGCTTCTGTAGATAAGTCGGATCCGCGAGTTGCCCGATCAGATCGGCCGCGCGCGTCAGGTCCTGCCATTGCAGGCGGCTGCGCGAACGGCTTCGAACTTGCTCGGGCACCGGAAATCGCGTGTTCTCGATGTTGAACGCGAGCATCTCGACGTCGATCAACGGGGTATGGGCGAACAACTGGCGGACAAATGCCACCCCACGATCGACATGGAAAGGCGTCAGGAACGCATCTGTCGCCCCGTCTGGAAGATGCCGCCAGCCGCCCAAGCCATCGGCCACCCGCGACCCGACGAGGTCGCCAGGCAGCAAAGACTTGACATAGCCGACGTCGTGGAACAGCAAGGAAACAATGTAGTGGACCCAGTCGTGCGCCGAAATCGAGTCACCGAGTGCTTGCTTGCCGCTGAGAATCTGCTGGCCCACCAAACACACCAGCAGCGTGTGCTCGCAGTTGTGATACGGCGCATCGGTGCGCGCGATGTTCGTGATCGCGGTGTCGACCGCATCGAGCATCAACTGCAGTCGCGCAGGCTCGTGATCACTGAACGCGGCTTCAAAATGCTCCCTCAGCAAGGCCTGAAGGCGACCGACCAGCACAGCGGTGGCAACGGGCTCCTTGGGCTTGGCCGCTGGATCAATTCGCGGCGCGGCCATGTCCACGCTGTCGGACCAAGGATCGAATTGCCGTGAACGGGCGCCGACAGCGTTACCAGTCATCGGCGCTGGTGAGGCCTCGGCGCTGCGCAACTTCTTGACCACATCGTCCTTCATTGTCGCGCTGGGTTCATGGCCAAGATCCGAGCGTTCGGCATCGGGGCACAGCAAAGCCGGAAGGACTTCAATCCCGCCAAGAATGCCTGTCGATCCACGCTCATGCTGATGCACACAAACAGCCCCGGTCCGCTTTGATAGCTTTGCCCGATTATCGCGTATTTCCGAGACACCGCCAACGCTACGGAAAGACTCGGCGACCAGCTGGCCTCAACGCAAGGCCGCTCTGGCAGCGTCGATTGACCGACTGGCACGTCAAAGGCATCAATTCATTCAAGCCACGCGCGCTTGCCAAGTAGATTCATCGCAGCCGAAAGTTCGGGCGCCGCAATAATTTCGACAAAGTTGGTTGCCGAAACTATATAAATTAATTTAATGGCGCAACCACGCCCAAGCGCCATCGCGGCCTCGCCTGAATTGCGCTGCGCAGTCCGCCACCAAGCGCGCAACCCGTCGCTGCGCGCCACAACGGCAGGCACTCGCGATGCTACAATTGAAGCCATCGGCAAGATGGAGAAAGCCTTGACTTCGTTGACATCGCTGTTGGCACAAACCGAAGAGCTGCAGCGGCGCATCGCCGACCTTCAACGCCAGAGCAGGTCGGGCGCAATTGCCCATGTCAAGACCATGATGGCCGAGCACAAACTCAGTATTGCCGACATCGAAGCCAAAGACGCGAAAGACCGGGCAAACGCCCAAAGAATTGCGCTGAAAACAGTTGTTTCGGGCGGCGCAAGATTGCCGAAATCAGCATTTCAGCAGATAGACGTCGACATTCGCTGAGATCGACAGCAGCACCGAGCGCCCAGAAAATCTGATCGCTCAGCCGGCCGGCGCGACCCAGGCGCTCAACCCAAGCGGTGCCTATCACGCAGAATCTGCGTCGCTTGGGCCAGCGCAGCGAGCT
This sequence comes from Bordetella parapertussis, assembly GCA_945878355.1. Lineage (GTDB taxonomy): Bacteria > Pseudomonadota > Gammaproteobacteria > Burkholderiales > Burkholderiaceae_C > Pseudaquabacterium. The sequence goes on from CAMCTC010000023.1 coordinate 13,221, forward strand.
TGGGCATGCTTCTGGTTGCAAGCGCCCACGCCGATGCGCAAATGCTCTGGCAGCGCTCTGTGAAGCGCCAACTCGCCCCTGCAAATTGCTGCTCAATTCAGCGTACCCAGCGACGAGCATCTTTGAGCAGCAGCAGCAGTTGCGACTCACGCAGCGGCGATGCGATGAACCCAAACCGGGTATAGAACCGCGCTGCGGCGTCATCGATGGGGTGCGTCAGCATGGCTCGAATGCCGGCCTGCTCGGCGATCAGCATCGTGCGGCGGATCGCATCCTGCAGCAGGCCAAAGCCTATGCCTCGACCCTGATCCTGCGTCGACACCGCCAGCCGCGCCAGGATCACCACCGGCAACGGGTATTGCCCCATCCCCTTGCGGATGCGCTCCGGTGCTTCCAGCGTATCGACCTGACCCACGGTCAGGCTGCAGTAGCCCGCCACACAGCCATCGTCCTCGGCAACAACGAAGGTCTTGGCCGAGCCACTGCCCTGCGCCTGGCGAGCATGGCGCAAGAGCCAGTCGCTCAGCGCGGGCTTGCCGCAGTCAAAGCCTTCTAGCCGATGCTGCGCGGCCAGAGGCTCCGGTGCGCGCAAGGTCACTTCGCGTCCCAAGGCGCCTGGCGGGCAAACAGTTCGGCCAAGCCGTCGTTGGACTGTTCGGGGCGCTCCAGCAGATCCATCAGGGCCTGATACTGGCTGCCCGAGACCATGAACAATCGTTGATCGAGCAGGGTCTGTTCGGCGGCCAGGCAAGCGCTGTCGAGGATGAAGTCGGTCAGCGACTTGCGCGCCACCTCAGCGGCACGACGCAGCACCACCTCCTGCTCGGGGGTGGCGCGTAGCCCGAGGCGGGCAGACCGGGCGGAAGGCAACGATGCAACAGCAGTCATGGCAGCACCTCTCTCGTGAGATCAATGGCCGCAATGTTAGTACAAATGACGCACATCGTCTGGTGGTGATGGCCTGCGTGGCATGGCGTCCTTGCTAGATGCCGGCTTGGCGCCCGGCGCGGTTTCTGAACTTCTGACCCAACCGCGCCGCGCTGTTCGCAGAGAAAGCGCCAGCCGGCGCGGCCCAGGCACTCAACCCAAGCGGTGCCTGTCACGCAGGATCTGCGTCGCCTGGGCCAGCGCAGCGAGCTTGGCCTGGGCGGTCGCGGCCGAGCTGACCGGGTTGTCGGCAAAGGTCGCGAAGCCGCAGTCAGGCGTCAGCAACAAGCGCTCGGCGCCGAACAGCGAGATCGCATGCTCGGCATGGGCGACGATGGACGCCACCGATTCGACATGGGCATGCTTCTGGTTGCAAGCGCCCACGCCGATGCGCAAATGCTCTGGCAGCGCTTTGAGGATCTCCATCTCGCCGGCGCGCGGCGTGCACAACTCGAGCAGCAAGGTGCCCACCTGCATCGCCGCCAGTGTGTCGATCAAGGGCCGGTAGTCGCCGCTCAGTGCCTTGCCCTCGTCGGCGGTCCAGTTGCCTCGGCACATGTGCAGCGCAAGGCGATCTAGCGGAAACCCGGCCGTCACCGCATTGACCAGGTCGCGCGCGAAAGCCAGCTCAACCGGGCTGTCGCTGCGTGCCGACAAAGCCCCGCACATGAAGCTGCGCTGGGTCGCCGGCCCTGCGAAAACCACCTCCGACAGCACTGGCTCGTCGAGCTGGATCAGCGCAGTACCGGCTGCGAGCAAACAGGCAATCTCCTCGCGCAACACCCGCACCACGTCGCGCGCCAAGTCCTCGCGGTTGGCGTAGGCGCGGTCCGAGATGCACTCCATCCACATCGTTCGCGTCAGCAGGTAAGGCCCGGGCAGCGCCACCTTGACCGGCAGCGGGCTCAGCGATCTGACGAATTCAGCCTCGTGCACGGCGATGCCGCGGCTGCGCCCGAGCAGGCCGAACACCGCCGGATGACGAACATCGCCGGCCGGCACGTCGAGCGCGCGAAGCTCGCGGGCAAACTCCTCCGGGTCGTCGACCAGCGGCAGCAAGTCCGTCAACGGGATCAGCTGGCAGTTGTCCAGTCGCGATGCGACGAAGCTCGCGTAGCTGTCACGGCGCTGCTCGCCATCGGTCAGCACGTCGACCCCGGCCTGCAACTGCGCTGAGACCGCCAGCCGCACGGCGTCGTCTGCCGTGCGTTGGAACGAGGCCTCGTCGAGCCGGCCCTCCATGTGCTCGTGCGCGGCCTGCAGCATCCAGCGCGGCCGCGGCCAGCTGCCGATGCCCATCACCGACAGCGGCCGGATCGCCGGCGCAGGCGCCACCGCAGGCCAGGGGCTGAGCGGCTTGACATCGACCAGCACCATGCAGGCACTGCCTGCTGCTGCGACGCGGCGCTCGGCGAGCTGGCCTTTGGCGACCAGAAAACTGCGTTGCTTGCCCTGCTTGGTGAAGGACACCAGCTCGTTGCCCGTCATCCGGCACCAGGCCGGCAAGTCCTCGTCGACCGAGGTCTCGGTCGAGCGGATCTCGAGCAGGCCACCGCGCGGCATCGGGTCGATGTGCTTGCGGATCAGCAGCAGCAAGCCGTTGCCGCAGTCGAGGTCGCCGCCGTCGAAATCGACATCCGCCGCCATCGGGTGTGTGGTGCTGGGCTGCATGGTCATGCCAACGGGGTCAGGTACTTGTTCATGGTGTCGTCGCTCTCAAAAATTTTTCAAGCCGACACCGGGCTGCTTTCATACAGCGCGGCAGTGACCTCGGTGTCTATGCCCTGGGCCGGCGCATCAAACCGGATCTGCCCGGCCGACAAGCCCACCAGACGGTGCGCAAACCGCTGCGCCAAGTGCAATTGATGCAGGCTGCAGATAACAGCCACACCGTCATCCTCGCAGATGCGCAACAGCAGTTCCAGGATGCCGGCGCTGCTGGCCGGGTCCAGGCTGGCCACCGGCTCATCAGCGACGATGAGTTCGGGTTGCTGGGCCAGCGCGCGGGCGATCGCTACCCGCTGCTGCTGGCCGCCACTGAGCGTGTCGGCGCGCTGCCCGGCCTGGGCCAGCAGCCCAACCCGGTCCAGGCAGGCCAATGCCAGTCGGCGGTCGGCGCGATCGAACTGGCGCAACCAGCCGCGCCAGGCCGGCACATGGCCCGAGCGGCCGGCCAGCACGTTGTCCAGTGCCGACAGACGGCGCACCAGGTTGAACTGCTGAAAGATCACCGCGACACGCCGGCGCTCGCGGCCCTGCAGCGTCGAGATTTCAGCGCCAGCGATGTGCACCTCGCCACGCTCGGGCCGCGTCAGGCCGGTGATGCACTTGATCAGCGTCGTCTTGCCGGCACCGCTGGGGCCGAGCAGCGCGACAAACTCGCCGCGCCGCACCGACAGGTCGACACCGCCGAGCACCGCGCGACCACCGAAGCTGTGGCCCAGGCCACGCACATCGAGCAGCGGCGCCGTCATGTCAGTCGGCTGCGCAGCCAGCCCGAGAAGCGGTCGAGCAGCGTCACGACGATGACGATCACGACGATGATCGTGAAGAGTCGCGGGAAGTCGAGCAAGTCCATGCTGCTTTTCAATTCTTGACCGATGCCGCCGGCACCGACCACACCCAGCACCGTCGAAGCCCGGACGTTGAACTCCCACCAGAACAGCGCCGTCGACAGCAGCACCGGCAGCACATCGGGCAGCACGGCATAGACCAGCGCAGTGCCGCGCGATGCGCCGGTGCTGCGCACGGCCTCAAAGGGCTCGAGCGAGACGTTTTCGATCGCGTCGGCAAAGTTCTTAGCGGCGCTGCCCCAGGTGTGCAGCGCGATGCCCAACACGCCAGCAAACGGCCCCAGCCCGACGGCTGCGACAAACAGCAGCGCGAAGACGAAGGAATCGATGCCGCGCAGCGCGTTGAGCAGCAACCGTGCCGGCGCCACCGCGCGCGGCCAGGGCGTGACGTTGCGCGCGGCCAGCACCGCCATCGGCAGCGCCAGCAGCACCGCGGCCGTGGTGCCTAGCGCGGCCATCGCCACCGTCTCGGCGGTGCGCAGCAGGAAGGTCGGCAACTCGGCCCACACCGGCGGCCAAGCCGACGCGATCCAGCGGCCCATCTTCGGCAATCCGTTGGCCAGGCGCACGAGGTCGATGTCGGCCAGCTGCCAGCACAGCGCGTAAAACGCCAGCAGCAGCAGCGCGATGCCGGCCCGGCGCCAGCGCTGGCCGCGCGGCCGGATGTCCAGCGCCGCCAACACCTGGTCGACGGAACTCACGCGCGCGGTTTGATCTTGCCCACCGCGATGCCGGCCTTCTCGATGTCCGCGTAGCTGGCATGCGTCGCAGCGACGAAGCCGGTGTAGCGGGCCGGCAGCAAGGTCTTGGCGGCCTCGTTGTCGATGGCGGTGAGCACCTGTTGCACCTGGGTGACGCGCTCACGCGGCGCACCGGCCGGCAGCGCGATCGCGTCGTTGGGCAAGGGCGCCGATTGCCAGACGATCTTGTTGGCGTCGGCTTTGACCCGGCCGGCGGCGATCATCGCGTTGCGGTTGCGGTCGAAATCGGTCGCCAAGTCAACCTGGCCGTTGCTGACCGCGATCTCGTTGGCACCATGCGTCGCGCCCTCGGTGTACTTCCAGAAGGTCTTGGGCTCGATCTTCCAGACGTCCCGGGCGTAATAGCTGGGAATCAACCAGCCCGAGGTCGAGCCGACGTCGGCAAACGACATGCTCATGCCACGCGTGTCGTCCGGGAACTTGGCCACCTTGAGCTCAGGCCGGGCGATGACGATCGCGTGGTAGATCGGCTTGTCGTCGTACTTGACGGTGGCCACCGCCTGGCAGCCGGTCTGGTTGTTGGCGATGATGTAGCCCCAAGGGCCCATCCACGCCACGTCCAGGTTGCCAGAGGCCATCGCCACGGCCATGCCGGCCCAGTCGGTGGTGGCGAAGAGCTCGAAGTCGGCGCCAAGCTGCTTGGCCAAGTGGGCAAACACCGGCATGTAGGCCTTCTTGGTGTCCTCGGGGTTGGGCAGCAGCGGACCGACGCCAAAGCGCAATTTCTTGCTCTGCGCCATCACCGGGCGCAGCGCAGCCACGCTGAGCAGACTGGCGGTGCCGATCAGGATCTTGCGTCTTGAGGCAGGCATGGGTTGCATCCCGATCAGTAGCTGATGCTCGGGCAGACGCCCTCGCTCATGAACTCGACCAGCTTGGCGCCGCCGACGATCAGTGCGCCTGCGACCAGCTTGTCCTCGTCGAGCTTGCGCTTCTTGAAGCACGGCGAGCAGACAAAGATCCGGCCGCCGGCCTTGGCGAAGTTCTCCATCAAGTCCTTCAGCGGCGCGAAGCCCTCTTCGTGGACACCGTCTGCCGCACCATGCTGCGCCAAGCGTGTGCCCTCGATCGACAGAAAGACGACGGTGTCCTTGTCAGACGCGACGGCGGCGTTGGCGACGACAAAAGCCACGGTGGCTTTGTCGGTGTTGTCCAGACCGTGGGTCAGGCTGATGACGTATTTTCCGGGCATGCTGGGCTCCTTTGGGGGATGGTGGGGGTGAATCAAGGCGCAAGTTGCGCTGTTGGCAGGGCCGCTGTTGGCCGGGCATCAGACGCAAACTGCGCCAAAGGGGACATCAAGGCTTGGCGTGAATCCAGTAAGCGTGGGTCTCGGGGTCCTGCGCCAGCAGTGGGTTGCCTGTCATGCGGCACCAGGCCGGCAGGTCAGCCGGCGCACCAGCGTCTAGCGCGATCAGCTTGAGCACCTGGCCGGGCGCTTGGCGCATGCGCTGGCGCAAGGCCAGCACCAGATCGCCGCAGCTCATGTCGCCGGCATTCCATTCGTGGTCGTGATGCATTTGGATGACAGACTGGCCGCTGGCGTCGCGACCGATGAACGTTGAAACAATGCGCGGCAGGCCGCGTCAGCGGCGAGCTCAGCGAGGACATTAGGGCACGACGGCGCGAAGGCGCGATGGCGCGAGCGAATCAGGTCAACCAGGCGCGCCGGGGGCGCTTGAAGCCTGCGCGGATCTCACGGAACCGCCGACCTGAGACCCTGCGTGGCGGGCTCAAGAAAAAAGCGATTGTGGCATGCGCCCGTGACAGCCCATCTCGGGGGGCGTCAGAAGTTCAGAAACCGCGCACCAGGCGCCAAACCGGCAGCGAGCAAAGACGCCGCGCCACGCACGCCCGAGACCTGCTCAATCAGGTCTCGCAGCACCAGGCCTTGCCGGGCCAGCGCTGCCGGGCAGACATAGATGCAAGCGCCCGCCTCGACGGCCTGGCGGATCCGCTCCAGCAACACCTGGTCGGCAGCGCCTTCGGCCAGCTGTTGAACCGCGCCGGCACTCACCGCATGCAACTCGACCGCCAAGTCCATCGCGGCAGCGCTTGCCGCGTAACGAAAAGCAAGCTCGCCAGCGCTGGCCGCATCCAAGGCTGAACTGCCCCACAGGATCACCAGACTCGGCGCGGCGGTATCAGGCCGGTCGGCTGGCGGGGTGGCTGGTGGGGTGGCTGGCGGGGTGGCTGGCGGGGGTGCGGTCGGCGGCATTGAGAGACTGTAGCGCGGGCTTGCCAGCAGCGGTCGGCTGGCTGAGCTGCCGGAACCTTCAATCAAGTACCATCGATGCAACCTTAGGCCTGCTGGTCTCGGCGCGACCCCATGCACCCCATCTTCCAGGACAGTCCTATCCCGCGCTATGCGCAGCTTGCAGCGCTGATGCGCCAGCGCATCGTGCGCGGCGTGTGGGCACAGGGCGAGAAGCTGCCTTCGCTGGAAGACCTGGTGCGTGAGTTCGATGTGGCGCGCGTCACGGTGCGCCAGGCGGTCGAGTTGCTGGCACGAGACGGCCTGTTGTCACCGCAGCGCGGGCGCGGGACCTTTGTGACCGGCCTGCCCAGCCACGACCGCTGGCTTCGCCTGGAGACCTCGCTGCAAGGCCTGGCCGACGCTTACCGCGACGACAAGCCCAAGCTCACGCTGATCGAGGAGGCTGATGCGACGCCGCAGTTGCAGCCCAAAGACGGTCTGCCCGCGCCGAAGTACCACTACATGCGCCGCGTGCACTCACGCGAAGGCCAGGCCTATTGCGTGATCTCGATCTACCTCGACCAGCGGGTCTTCAAGCTCGCGCCGCGCAGGTTTCGCCAAGAGACCGTCGTGCCGGTGATGCTGTCGCTGCCCGCGGTGAAGATCGCCAATGCGCGCCAGACCCTTCACATCGGCACGGCCGATGTCGAAGTCGCTGAGCATCTGGGTGTTGCGCTGCACTTTCCGGTGGCCGAGGTGCGGCGTGTCTGCACCGCCCCCGACGGCACGGTGATCTACCTGGGCGAGATCACTTACCGCGGCGACTACATCCACTTTGAGATGGCACTCACGACCTGACCGGCTGCAGCCCGGTCCCAGCCGGCCTCAGCGGGCCGGGCTGCCAAGCCGTTCAAGCACGTCGAGCAGCGCGGTCCAGTCCTCGTCGATGCGGCCCTGCGCCTGCTGCAGCGTGAACATCTCGCGCGCCGCCGCGCCGGTGGCCAGCGGCAGGCCGTACTGCTCGCCGAGTTCTTGCGCGAGCTTGAGGTCTTTTCTGGCCAGGCGTGCCGAGAAACCCGGTTCGAAGTCGCCGACAAAAGCCTTGCCGGGGTAGACGGTCTCGAGCGCGCCGCGACCGGCGACGGTCCGCTTCCACAGGCTGCGCAGGAAATCGCGGTCCAGGCCGGCGGCGCGCGCCAGTGCCAGCGCCTCGGCATTGGCCACCACGCTGACGGCGGCGAGGTAGTTGTTGATGATCTTGGTCTTGAGCGCGTTGCCCGCGGGGCCGCAGTGGATCAGCTCTTCGCAGACCGGCGCGAACACGCTGCGCAACCGGTCGACCAGCGCTGCGTCGCCGCCCATCAGCAGCAAGATGGTCTTGGCCGCTGCATGGTCGGGCCCGCGCGCAATCGGGCAATCGACCAGCACCGCACCCTGCTCGGCGACCCGGTCGCGCAGCTGCATAAAGTCAGCCAGCGCGCCGGTGCTCATGTCGACGAAGACAGTGCCCGGCGACGCCGCGGCCAACGCGCCATTCACACCACTCACGCCCTTCACGCCATTCACGCCGACCAGGGTCTGGCGAACCTCGACCGAGGTCGGCAACAGCGTGACGACGATGTCGCATCCTCGAACCGTGTCGGCCGGGTCGGCGCCAACGCTCGCGCCCGCATCGGCCAATCGGGCGCAAGCGGTCGGCGAGAGGTCGTAGACCCTCAGCTGGTGGCCGGCCCGCAACAAGTTGGTCGCGATCGGGCTGCCCATCGCCCCAAGGCCGAAGAAGGCGATGTTCGCCACGGCGCTCAGCCGGCGCGTTGAATGTCGTTGCGGCCCGAGCGGTCGACGCCGCGCACCAGGTGCAGCTTGCGCCGGCTCAGGTCGAGCACGCCCATGTCGCGCACCTGCTGCGCCGCGAGGATGCGGTCGAAGTGCGAACTCGCTGGCATGTAGCGGAACACCAGCCCGGCGCGCCGCTTGCCCGAGTTGTTCGGGTTCGCGCCGTGGATCAGGTAGACGTCGTGGATCGAGAAACGACCCGGCTCGAGCTCGATGTCACGCGGCGGCGCGCTCTGCAGATGCTCGGGCTTGAGGACCTGGTTCAGGATGATCGCGTCGCTGTGGTCGACATCGTGGCTGTAGCTGACGCGGTCGCGGTGCGACCCGGGAATGACCCGCAGGCAGCTGTTCTCGGCGTTGACATTGTCGATCGCGATCCAGGCCGTCACGGTCTCGAGCGGGCGGATCGGCCAGTAGTGCCCGTCCTGGTGCCAAGGTGTGGCCTTGCCGCCTTTGCCGGCCTTGCAGAACAGCGCCGAGCCCCAGACGATGATGTCCTCGCCGATCAACTGCGCCACGGCGTCGAGGATCTCGGGCCTAGTGGCGTAGTCAAGCCAGCTCGGGTCGCGCTCGATGATGTCGGGCACGTAGTCGGCGTCGCTGATCTTTTGCTCGACCAGGAAGTTGTCGAGCTTGGTGCTCAAGGCCTCGACCGTTGACGGGCTCAAGCCAGACTTCGGCACAACGATGCCGTCTTCGCGGTAACGGGCCAGTTCTTCGGCGTTCAGCGGCTGCATGGGCGACTCCTGCTGTTGGGGGTGGGCTGCCGTCGTCAGGTGCGCAAGGCTGCGGCGTTTCGGGGCATCGCGTCTGTCGACAAGATGCCCGACAAAGCGCTGCAATTGTGCTGGCAGAGCTGGGCTGGCCCAGGCATCATAACTAAGGATCTATCTATGGTACATTCATCCCATTGAAGGGTCGACAGACCCCGGGTTTGATCAATCCGCGAGACGCCGGAACGGAGTCATTTTGAGCGCCAGCACCTGGCTGAACACGGCGAAATCCACAGGCCTGCAAACACTTGCGCCGCTGTCGGTGGTGGCCGTGGCGCTGCTGATCTGGCAATACCTGATACCGCTGGGCATCGTGCCCGGTGTCAAAGCCGAATACCTGGGGACGCCTTCGGGCATCGCTGTGGCGGCGATGGAGCTCGCCAGCGCCGGATATGGCGGCCACGGATTGTTCGAGCATGTGCGAGCCAGCCTGTTTCGAACCGTCACCGGCTTTGCCATCGCTGCGGCCATAGGCGTTCCGCTGGGCATCGTGCTGGGCTATCACCAGCGCGCCGGCAGTTTTCTGCTGCCGATCTTCGGCTTTCTGCGGCCGATCCCAGCGCTGGCTTTCATCCCTATCGTCGTGATCTGGTTCGGCATCGGCGAATTCGCCAAGGTCTTCGTGATCTTCATGACGGCATTCCTGTACGTGCTGCTGGGGTCGGTCAGCGGCGTCAGGTCGGTGCCCGCAGACTACTTGAGGCTGGCCCGCAACTACCACCTGTCGACCTTCTCGACGCTGTTGCGCGTCGTGCTGCCATCGGCGCTGCCCGAGATTTTCGTCAGCCTGCGCACTGCGATGGCGTTGAGCTGGGCCGTGGTGGTCGCGTCCGAGCTGATCGCCGCACAGGTGGGGCTGGGCTACTTGATCCAGAGCGCGTCGCAGGTCTACGCGATCAACAAGGTCTATGTCGGTGTCGCGTTGATCGGGTTGGTCGGCGTGACCATCGACCTGTTGTTCCTCGCCGTCGAGCGGCGACTGCTGCACTGGGTGGGGCGATGAGCGGGCAGGAAACGGGCGCACAGATCGAGCTGATCGGCGCCTCCAAGACATTCGGCAGCCGGGCTGCGAGCCGGCTCGCACTCGACCAGGTGTCGCTGAGCGTCAAGGCCGGACAGACGGCGACGGTGATCGGTCCCACCGGCTGCGGCAAGACGACGATCCTCAACATGGTCGCCGGATTCACCCATCCGACCGCCGGCCGGGTGATGGTCAATGGCCGAGACGTGACCGAGCCCGGGCCAGACCGCGGCTTCATGTTCCAGCGCCCCACGCTGCTGCCCTGGCTGACGGTGTTCGACAACGTCGCTTTCCCCTGCCGCCACGGCCATGGCTTGGGTCGCCCACACCGCGCCGACCAGATCGAGGCCGAGGTGATGCATTACCTGGCCCGGGTCGGGCTGGGCGACGCGCGCGACCTGCACCCGCACCAGATGTCGGGCGGCATGCAGTCGCGCGCCGCACTGGCCAGGCTGCTGATGGCCGAGAGCGAGGTGCTGCTGATGGACGAGCCTTTCGCTGCGCTGGACGCGCAGACCCGGCTGGCGATGCAGCAGTTGCTCAAGCAGGTGATCAAGTCCGAACAGAGCCTGCGAACCGTGCTGTTCATCACCCACGATGTCGAGGAAGCGCTGCTGATCTCGGACCATGTGTTCCTGATGTCGGCCTCGCCGGGTCGCATCATCCGCCATGTCGAGGTGCCGTTCGGCAAGCACGAGCCTTACCGCGACTTGGTGTTGAGCCCGGCCTTTACTGAGCTCAAGCACGAATTGATCGACCAGCTCGAGCGTCTGGTACCGGGTTGACAAGCGCCGGCCCATGCGGGCGCTCACGCTTTCACAGATTTGACAGTCATTACAACTTTTACAACCAGCAAGGAGACAGCGACATGCTATTGCCAACGAGATTGCGGTCATGGTTCAGAAACCTGGCTGCCGGCCTGGCCGCTGCAAGCTGCCTGACGCTCAGCGTCGAGGCCGTCGCCGCAGATCCAGCGCCCAAAGCCGGCGGCGCTTTGGAGGTCGTCAAGCTGGCCTGGGGCCCCGGTGCGTCCTGGGACTTCGCCTATGCCCAGCATGTGGACTTGTGGCAGCGCTTCGGCTTGAAGATCGACATGGTCGAGGGCGCCAATGGCGCGGCACTGCTGTCGTTCCTGGGCAGCGGCGAGATCCAGACCGCGACGATGGCACCGTCGGCGATGATCGTCGCCAATTCGATCGGCATCAACCTGCGGGTGGTGTACGCCGACGCCAGCACGACCAAGCTCGGTCTGTACGCCAACCCGGCCTCGGGCATGACGGCAGACCCCAAGACCTGGAAGGGCAAGAACATCGGCGTGGCCAAGAACTCGCAGGCCGACTACGCGCTGCGCTGGTCGCTGCAGAAGGCGGGCCTGAAGCCATCGGACGTCAACATGGTCGTTCTCGCGCCGCCCGTCGCGGTGCCTGCGTACCAGCGCGGCCAGATCGACGGCTATTACGTCTGGGATGTCTGGGGCGCGCGGCTTGAGGCCTCGGGCGCCAAGCTGGTGCAAAAAGCGGTCGATGTCGGTTTCGCGTCAAGCTCGATCTGGACCATGACCAAGGAGTTCCTGGCCGCCAAGCCAGAGGTCGCAGCGCGTTATGTCGCGGCGCTCAACCAGGCCAACATCGAGATGCGCGACGCGCTGGCCAAGGGCGGCGCCGACGCCGAGGTTGTCTACGCGGCGATCGTCAAGGCCAACGGGGTTGACCGCGCTGCTGCCGAGCAACTGCTCAAAGCGCAACCGCCTGCGACGCTGCAGACCCTGCTGTCGGCCGATTCACCGCTGTCGTTCACGGCCAAGTCCGGCTTGCTGGCCCAGATCGAGCAGCAGGCCCGCATCGCAGTCGAGGCCGAGGCGATCAAGCAGCTGCCTCCCAGCGCGCAAGACCTGATCGCGCCGCGCTCGCTGCTGGACGCAGCGCTCAAGATCAAGCCCACGCGCTGAGCCTCAAGCCAAGGCGCCCTGATGACCTACACCATGACACCCTATGCCGTCGAAGCGTTCAACGTCGCTGCCGACTCCGAGAACAAGATCCATGATGACGCTGTGGCGAGCCGATTCGGCTTCTCAGGCGCGCTGGTGCCCGGCAGCGCGGTCTTTGGCTACATGGCACACCAGCCCGTGGCACGCTGGGGCCGGGACTGGTTGACTCGCGGTACCGCGGACTGCCGTTTCGGCCATCCGGTCTACCAAGGCGCGACGACCACCGTCAGTGCCCACAGCGCCGACAGTGCCGACGGCGTCCTGGCGCTGCAGGTCCACAGCCAGGGCCAGCTTTGCGCGACCGGGTCTGCGGCGCTGCCGCCGCCAGAAACTCCGCCGTCGGTCGATTCGTTCAAGCTGTCGACGCCGCCCGCGCAGCGGCCTGCGGCAAACCCGGCTTCACTGGCCCAGGGCCTGGTGCTGTGCACACTGAGCGAAGCGACGACGCGCGAGCAGGCGAGCCGTTGGCTGGCCGACCTGCGCGAGACCGACCCACTGTACGAATCCGAGCAGCTGATGCACCCGGCCACACTGCTGCGGCTGTGCAACGCGGTGCTGGTGCAAAACGTGCTGCTCGGCCCGTGGATCCACACCGGCAGCCGGATCCGCAACTTCCATCCGATGCCGGTCGGCGCCAGCCTGAGCGCAAGGGCCGTGGTGCTGCGCAACCACGAGCACAAGGGCCACCTGATCGTCGACCTCGACGTGCTGGTCATCATCGACGGCAAGACCGCCGCAGCCCGCATCGAGCACAGCGCGATCTACCTGCCACGCCAGGTGCGCGAAGCGCAGCAGGCTTAAAGCCAAGCCAAGCTCAGGCCGTAGACCCGCCGTCGACTGGATAGAGGCCGCCGTTGATGTAAGAAGCGTCGGCCGAGCACAGGAACGCCGCCAGCGCGGCCACCTCCTGCGCCGAGCCGTAGCGCGCCAGCGGTATCCTGGCATTCATGCGCTCGCGAAATGCCGAGGGGTTGTCGGGGTTGAAGCCTTCACCGAGCAGCTGGCCCATCGGCGTGTCGATGGGCGCCGGGCAGATCGCATTGACACGCACCTTGTGCGGCGCCAACTCGACCGCTGCGCTGCGCGTCATGCCCACGACCGCGTGCTTGCTGACCGAATAGGCCAGCAGCCCCGGGCTGGCCCGCAGACCGGCAACCGACGCGGTGTTGACGATCGCGCCGCCGCCGCCGCGGATCATCACCGGCGCGACCAGTTTCATCCCCAGCCAGGCGGCCTTGACGTTGACCGCCATCACGCGGTCGAACAACTCGTCCGGGCAATCGATGAAAGGCCCGACCTCACCGAGGATGCCGGCGTTGTTGAAGAAGCAGTCGATGCGGCCATAAGCATCGGTCGCGGCCTTCACGTAGCGCTCGATGTCTTCGCGGCGTGTGACATCGGCCTGGACCGCCAGCGCTTTGCCGCCGGCCGCCATGATGGCCTCGGCGCATTGCGCGACCAGGTCGCGCTGCACGTCGACCGCGACCACGATGGCACCTTCGCTGGCCATGCGCTGCGCGATGGCCAGGCCGATGCCGCTGGCCGCGCCCGTCACCAGGGCTACTTTGCCGTCAAATCTTGCTTGCATGGTGTCTGTCCCGTGAGGTTTGAAATTGAAGGGTAGAGCCGGCACGCTGGCCGTGCCCGCTGCTGAACGGGCACAGTCTATAGCTAGCGCGATTTTTCAGACCCGCCGCGCTGCGAGGTCGAGGCAGGGCTAGAAACTTTTGAACGTAGGGGTTGCGGCGATGCCAGCGCTGCCTAGCATTGGTTCGCAGGATGGCACAGGCAGGTGCAAGAACAGAACCCAACGCGGTCCTTCCGGCATTTGCTCGCCGGCACCGCCAAGCCAATCGGCCGTGAATCAGCCGTGAATCAGTCGTGATTCCATTTGGAATAAGACGCTTATTTTAAATGATGGGTTTATCGAGACAATGACCTGCTCAGAGCCACCACCCGGCCGCCGAAAAGGGTTCCTAGAGTAGGCATGCGCAGGCCTGGCGTCACGGCCAGGACTGTCAGGAGTTCGACATGGAAGACTATTCAGATCTGCACCAGGACTTTCCCGCCCCTTCCCTGAACGCAGAAGCGCTCAAGTTCAAGAGCAAGAAGGCTTCTGCCAAGCTGCAACAAGGCTTGGTCGAGAAGTTGCTCAGTCAGGCCCCTGCGATGATCGAAATCGATGGTCGGCTCTACCCGCGCGGGTCTGAGACCGTTGCGGTCAGCGCGCTGCCCAAAGGCGGATTGGCCGCCGGCAAAACCATCGACGCCGGCACCGATGGCCACATTCCAGACCATGTCGATGTCGAGTATGTCGCCCGTCTGGAACCACAAAGCCTGCGCCGCCCGAAATTCATCGAACGCGGCGATGTCGAGCGCATTGAGGGCGGCGTCAAGACGGTCTTCGGTGACGACGGTCGCCGGGTGTTCTACAGCACAGCCTACCCTTGGCGCTGCAACGGCCGGGTGGAAAGCTCGCTGGGCGTCGGCAGCGGGGTGATGGTCGGGCCGCGCCATCTGCTGACCGCATCCCACATGATCGACTGGCGCCCTAACAACACCACCGGCTGGTTGAAGTTCACGCCGATGTACTACAACGGCAGCGCACCTTACGGCAGCGCCTGGGCTGTGCGAACCTATTGCAAGGTCAAGGTGACGCCGCCGACGATCGACAGCACCGAGGCCAAGTTCGACTATGTCGTCGTGGTGCTGGACCGGCTGGCCGGCAACGCCACCGGCTGGCTGGGCACCAAGTCTTACAGCGACAGCTGGGATGGCGGCACGTACTGGACCCATGTGGGCTATCCCGGCGACCTGACCGGTACCCAGCGGCCGATCTGGCAAGGCGGGATCGCGCTGGACGGCGACTTCTGGAGCCCGGACTCGCACGAGAGCATGAGCCACCGGGGCGATGTCTGGCCAGGGCAGAGCGGCGGCCCGTTCTGGGGCTACTGGGGTGGGCAACCCTACGCAGTGGCGGTGCAGAGCGCCCACAACCCATCGAACAACTTCGCCAGCGGCGGCTCGGACATGGTCGATCTGGTGATCAGAGCCCGCACCGACCTGCCTTGACAAAGCAGGCGATCCCACGCCCAAGCCCGGGTTGCCGGCCCGGGCGAAGCGGCCTGCGCGGCGCAGCTGGCCGACTTCAAGCGTCCGCACGACGTCAGGCTGGTGACCGAGCTGCCGCGGTCGACGCTGGAGAAAATCGCCAAGGCTGAGTTGCGCAAGCTGCTCGGCCGCGAAGCACCGGCGGGCGGGCCCTCGCCAATTCCTGCGATGAGCCCCTCCCAACCAAGCCTGATCGCGTCTCCAAAGACATGAACAGGTCGCCGGGTCGCTTCTGGAACCCGTCCCGCCAGAACTCGGCGGGGCGCTTCAGTCGCAGCCCTTGAGTTTGCGGGCCTGGCATTCGATCGCCAGCCGCCTTGCATCGGCGATCTGCGCCGGGCTCATCAGCTTGGCCACCAAGCTCAGGCGTTGGGCCGCGTCGGCATTGCCGGCCTCCGCGCCTAGACTGAACCACATGTGGGCACGCGCATAGTCCCGCGCCACACCCTGGCCGTTGCCATAGCGGCTGCCGAGGTGGGTCTGCGCCACATCGTTGCCCTGCGCAGCAGCCAGCCGGTACCACTTGACGGCCTCGGCATAGTCCTGCGCCACACCCTGGCCATTGCCGTGCATCACGCCCAGGTTCAGCTGCGCGACCGCGTCGCCCTGCGCAGCAGCCAGCTGGTACCAAAGGACGGCGGCTTCATCGTCTTGCGCGACGCCCCGACCCTGGGCATGCAGCAGCCCCAGGTTGAACTGCGCTCTGGCGTTGCCCTGTGCTGCCGCCAGCCCGTACCACTTGGCGGCCTCGGCCGGGTCTTGCGCGACGCCCTGGCCCATGTCGTAGAGCAAACCGAGGTTGAACTGCGCCGTCGGGTCGCCTTGGGCGGCCACCGGACGATACCACTTCGCGGCTTCGGTCTGGTCTTGCGCGACCCCCAGCCCCAGGTCATGGATGTAGGCCAGCTGCAACTGTGCGGGCGCAAAACCCTGGGCCGCCGCCATCCGGTACCAGCGCACGGCTTCGACGTAGTCTTGCGTCACGGCCAAGCCCTCAGCGTAGAGGTTGCCGACCTCATTCTGGGCCTGGGCATTGCCTTTGGTCGCAGCGCTCTTGTATTTCTTCAAAGCGGCGGCGTGGTCGTTGCGCATCAGCGCCGCATGAGCTTCCTCGACCTCACCAGACCATGCCGGAACGTTGCCGCCCAACGCGATCAGCGCCGCCACCAACACCCGAATCGTCGCTCGCACCGTCGTCATGTCACCGAGTCCCAACAGCTTGCGCGGATGCACCAGAAACTGGCGCAAAAAACCTCCCGCAAGGAGATGCACAGTTTATCGAGCTTTTTCTGCGCAGCACCGAACGCAGGGGCTGGCGCCAAGGACCTGCGCCTAGGACCTGCGCCTAGTACCTGCGCATTTGCCCGCATGGCGCTGCGCCGCAAGAACAGGCAGGATCGGACCCTCCCGCCAACCCGCCGATCACCCGCCATGCCGCCTCTGCTCTCGCGTACCGACCTCCACCCCTTCAGTGGCCTGGACGTGCCCTCGCTGCTGGCGCACCGCGCCAAGACCCGGCCCGACCATCCGTTCATCATCTGGGAACCCTTCGAGGGCCCAGCCGAGACCTGGACCTATGCCCGCTTCTACGACCAGGTCGGTCGCATCGCGGGTGGCCTGGCGCGGCGCGGCGTGCTCCCCGGCGACCGGGTGCTGATCCATCTCGACAACTGCCCCGAGACCTTGCTGACCTGGTATGCCTGCGGCTGGCTGGGCGCGGTGGCGGTGACCACCAACGCCCGCGCCGCAGACGACGAGCTGTCGTACTACGCCGAGCACTGTGGCGCGGTGGCAGCGATCACCCAACCAAAGTTTGCCGAGCGTGTAGCCCGCCATTGCCGCCACCTGCGCTGGGTCGTCGTCACGGCCACCGACAACGGCGCGGCACCAGCGCAAGCGGTCGAGGCTGGCCAGCGCTTCGCCACGTTAGACGCCGACCCGCCACCGCGCCGCACGCCCGACCCGCTGCACCCTTGCAGCGTGCAGTACACCTCGGGCACCACGTCGCGGCCCAAGGCCGTGCTGTGGAGCCATGCCAACGCGCTGTGGGGCGCGCGCATCAACGCGGTGCACGAAGACCTGCAAGCCAGCGACGTGCATCTGGTGCACCTGCCGCTGTTCCACACCAACGCCCAGGCCTACTCGGTGCTGGCCACGCTGTGGGCCGGTGGCACGGCCGTGGTGCTGCCCAGGTTCTCGGCCAGCCGGTTCTGGCCGATCTCGATCAAGCACCGCTGCAGCTGGGCCTCGATGATCCCGTTCTGCCTGAAAGCGCTGATGCCGCTGGAGGTGCCTGCTGCCCACCATTACCGGCTGTGGGGCGCAGCAGCCTGCGACCTGCCTACCGACCCCCATTTCAGGGTCCAGACCATGGGCTGGTGGGGCATGACCGAGACCATCACCCACGGCATCGTCAGCGACCTGCGCTGGCCCAGCCCCAGCCTGACGATAGGCCGGCCAGCACCCGAATACGGCATCGCGATCGTCGATGACGACGAGGTGCCGGTCGCGCAAGCCCGTGCCATCGAGCCCGGCGGGTCGGGCCAACTGCTGGTGCGTGGCATCCGGGCCTTGAGCCTGTTCCAGGAATACCTGGGCAACGCCGCGGCCACCGAGGCCAGCTTTACTGAAGACGGTTGGTTTCGCACCGGCGACCGGGTCGACCTGCAGCCCGATGGGTCGATACGCTTTGGCGACCGCACCAAGGACATGCTCAAGGTCGGCGGCGAAAACGTCGCCGCATCGGAGATCGAGCGCGTGATCGCCACGGTGGTCGGCGTGCACGAGTGCGCAGTGGTTGCGCGCAAGCACCGCATGCTCGACGAGGTGCCGGTGGTGTTCGTGCTGCCAACACCGGGCGCGCCGGCCGACCTGGCCGATCGGGTGAGCGCAGCCTGTGCGGCGCAACTGGCCGACTTCAAGCGACCGCACGAGGTGCGGCTGGTGACCGAGCTGCCGCGGTCGACCTTGGAAAAAGTCGCCAAGGCCGAGCTTCGCAAACTGCTGGAACGCGAAACGCCGGCGGGCTGAGCCGCGAGCCATCGCCGAACACAATGCACCGTCAACCCCGTGAAGTGAGCCCACCATGATCCGTGTCGCCTGCCTGCTTGCCCTGGCCATCGCCCTGCCCGCCCATGCGGCTGACTATCCCGTCAAGCCGGTGAAGTGGGTCGTACCCTATCCGCCTGCGGGCACCACCGATGTGCTCGCCCGCATCGTTGCGCAGTGGCTGAGCGAGAAGATGGGCCAGCCCTTCGTGGTCGAGAACAGGCCCGGCGCGGGCAACAACATCGGCACCGAAGCGGTGGTCAACGCTGCACCCGACGGCTACACGATGCTGCTGGTCAACCCGGCCAACGGCATCAATGCGTCGCTGTACAAGACGATGAACTACAACTTCATCCGCGACATCACGCCGGTCGCGGGGCTGGTGCGAACGCCCAATGTGATGGAGATCACGAACTCGCTGAAAGTCACGACGGTGCAAGAGTTCATCGCCTATTGCAAAGCCAACCCGGGCAAGCTCAACATGGCCTCGTCGGGCAGCGGCACCTCGGTGCACCTGTCGGGCGAACTGTTCAAGTCGATGACCGGCTGCAACATGGTCCACGTGCCCTACAAGGGCGCAGGCCCGGCGCTGATCGACCTGATCGGCGGTCAGGTCGATGTGCTGTTCGACAACCTGCCGTCGTCGGTCGTCCACATCAAGGCCGGCAAGGTTCGGGCGCTGGCGGTCACCTCAGAACAGCGCGAGCCAAGCATGGCGCAACTGCCGACCGTGGGCGAGACCGTCCCGGGCTACGAAGCGACAGCCTGGTTCGGCATCGGCATGCCCAAAGGCACGCCGCGCGAGATCATCGACAAGGTCAACGCCGAGGTCAACCGCGCGCTGGCCGACCCGAAAATGCGCGAACGCCTGGCCGAGTTGGGCGGCAAGTCGATCGCCGGCACGCCGGAAGACTTCGGCAAGATCATCGCCGCAGAGACCGCCAAGTGGGAAAAAGTGGTCACGTCCTCGGGCGCCAAGGTCGAATGAGCGCCAGGCGGACAAGTTTTCACTGAATCTGGAGCAAATATCATGAATCTGAGCCCTGAACAACTTGAACAATTCGACCGTGACGGCTACCTCTTCTTCCCCAGTCTGTTCACGCCCGAGGAGACTCGCACGCTGAACGACGCGGTGCCAGAGCTGTACAGCAGGCACGAAGCCTGGAACGTGCGCGAGAGCGGCAGCGACGCGGTGCGCACCAACTTCGCCGCCCACATGTCGAGCAAGCCCTTCGCCAAGCTGGCGCGCCATCCACGCATGGTGCAGCCGGTGCAGGACCTGCTCGGCGAAGCGCTGTACATGCACCAGTTCAAGATCAACGGCAAGATGGCTTTCGAAGGCGACATCTGGCAGTGGCACCAGGACTACGGCACCTGGATGAACGACGACATGATGCCGACCGAGCGGGCGATGAACGTCGCGATCTTCCTTGACGACGTCAACGAGTTCAACGGCCCGCTGATGTTCATCCCGGGCAGCCACAAGAAAGGCGTGATCGAAGCCAAGCACGACTTGACGACCACGAGCTACCCGCTGTGGACCGTGGACAACGAGTTGATCGCCTCGCTTGTGGCGCGCGCCGGCGGCAAGCAGGGCGGCATCGTCAGCCCCCAGGGGCCTGCCGGGTCGATGATCGTGTTCCACAGCTGCCTGGTTCACGCCTCGACCAGCAACCTCTCGCCCTGGAACCGGGTCAGCGTCTACCTCAGCTTGTGCGCGGTGTCCAACCACATCCGCCGGCCCAAGCGGCCCGAATACATCGCCCACCGCGATTTCACACCGATCACCTGCCTGCCCGACGACTGCCTGCTCAAAGACTACCCGGTGGACTTGCCGTGGCAAAACGGCCTGCCGGCCGCTGCGCTGCAGACCTCGACCACCCCGTTCGACGAGATGAAGCAAGCCGCATGAACCTCTACGCCAAGCTGCAAAGCCGCGCTGCCCAGGGCAAGCCGGTGCGGGTCGGTTTGATCGGCGCCGGCAAGTTCGGCTCGATGTACCTGGCACAGATCCCCCGCACGCCCGGCGTCCACCTGGTGGGCATCGCCGACCTGTCGCCCGACAGCGCGCGCACCAACCTGGCCCGGGTCGGCTGGACGCCGCAGCAGTCGCAAGCCGCTTCGCTGGACGCGGCGATCAAGGACGGCTCGACCCATGTCGGCGAGGACTGGCGAGCGCTGGTTCGGCACCCGGCGATCGACGTGATCGTCGAGTGCACTGGCAACCCGATCGCGGCGGTCGACCATTGCCTGGAGGCTTTCGCCCATGGCAAGCATGTGGTCAACGTGACGGTAGAGGCGGACGCTTTCTGCGGCCCGCTGCTCGCACGCAAAGCGGCCGCAGCCGGCGTGGTCTATTCACTGGCCTTCGGCGACCAGCCCGCGCTGATCTGCGATCTGGTCGATTGGGCGCGCACCTGCGGCTTCCCCGTCGTGGCCGCTGGCCGCGGCCACAAGTGGTTGCCGCATTTCAGCGAGTCGACGCCCGAGACCGTCTGGGGCTATTACGGCCTGACGCCCGAGCAGGCCGAGCGCGGCGGGCTCAACCCCAAGATGTTCAACAGCTTTCTGGACGGCTCCAAGCCCTCGATCGAAAGCACCGCGGTGTCCAACGCCACGGGCCTGGGCGTGCCGAGCAATGGCCTGCTCTACCCGCCGGCCAGCGTCGAGGACATCCCTTTCGTCACCCGACCGCGCAGCGAAGGCGGCGTGCTCGAGCGCAAAGGCATGGTCGAGGTGATCTCGTCGCTGGAGGCCGACGGCCGCAAGATCCCCTACGACATCCGGATGGGGGTCTGGGTGACGGTCGAGGGCGAGACCGAGTACATCCGCAACTGCTTCGAGGAATACAACGCCCACACCGACCCGAGCGGGCGCTACTTCACGCTGTACAAGCGCTGGCACTTGATCGGCCTGGAGGTCGGCGTCTCGGTGGCCTCGGTGGCCTTGCGCGGCGAGCCCACAGGCGTGGCGACAGGCTGGAACGCCGACGTGGTGGCCACGGCCAAGCGCGACCTGGCGGCCGGCGAGATGCTCGACGGCGAGGGCGGCTACACGGTCTGGGGCAAGCTGCTGCCGGCCGCAACCTCGGTCCAGATCGGCGGCCTGCCGCTAGGGCTGGCACACCAGGTCAAGCTGGTGCGCGCGGTCAAGAAGGGCCAGAGCCTGTGCTGGGCCGATGTGGCGATCGACCACAACACCCAGGCCTACAAGGTCCGCCAAGAGATGGAATCGATGTTCAAGCCAGGCTGAGCGACGCTTGCGTATCCGGCGCCCGGGCCAGCAGCGCTTGTCAGGGCGCCACCAATGCCGTGGCAGGCCTCAAATTCCTACAATAATTTCTACAATGATTGGCCCGCCAACCGGCGGCGCGAGGAGAGCAAGATGATCGTCGAACGCGTCTGGACGGGCAACGCCTACCGCAATTTCAACTACCTGATCGCCTGCCCGGACACCGGCGAAGCGCTGGCGATCGACCCGCTGGACCACCAGAAGTGCCTGACCGCGGCCAAGGCCAAGGGCTGGCAGATCACGCAAGTCCTCAACACCCACGAGCACCACGACCACACCGGCGGCAACGAGGCGATGGTCGCCGCCACCGGCGCCAAGCTGCTGGCCCACCACCGCGCAGCGGGCCGCATCGCCGGGGTCGACCGAGGCCTGCAGGCCGGCGACGTGGTCAAGGTCGGCAAGCGGGTCGAACTCGAGTGCCTTGACACGCCCGGCCACACGATGTGTCACATCTGCCTGCGATCGCATGGCGACCAGCCGACCTTGTTCTCAGGCGACACGCTGTTCAATGCCGGCGCAGGCAATTGCCACAACGGCGGTGACCCGAACGCGATGTATTCGACCTTTGCGACGCAGTTGTCGCGGCTGCCGCCGACCACCCGCCTGTACCCCGGGCACGACTACATCGAGAACAACCTGAAGTTCACGCTGGCCCGCGAACCCGACAACAGCGCCGCCCAGGCGCTGCTGCAAAAAGTGGCCGGCGGCGATGCTGCGACCTCACCGGTGCTGACGCTGGCCGACGAGTACCAGGTCAACACCTTCTTTCGCCTGAGCAGCCCGAGCGTGATCGCCAAGCTGCGCGAAAACTTCCCCGACCTGCCCGATGAACCCGACGCCAAGACGGTGTTCATCAAGCTGCGGGAGCTGCGCAACAGCTGGTGAGCCGAGTGACCAGAATGTTTCAACAGCCAACAGGATTGAACCCATGCCCGACATCAGCCTGATCGAAGCCGACGGCACCGTGCATGGCTTCGAGGCACCCGACGGCGTCTCGGTGATGCAAGCCGCCACCGGTTACGGCGTGCCTGGCATCTTGGCCGAATGCGGCGGATCGGCGATATGCGCCACCTGCCATGTGATCGTCGACGATGCCTGGATAGACCGACTGCCCGCGCCGCTGGCCAACGAGCTCGAAATGCTCGAATGCACTGCCAGCGAGCGCCTGCCCGGCAGCCGACTGAGCTGCCAGATCCAGCTGAATCCGGCGCTGCAAGGCCTGGTGCTGAGACTGCCCGAACGTCAGGTCTGAGCGCCAAGTCTGCCCGCCCAGACCCTTCAACAACCCCGATCCAAGCCTGACAATCCAGCCCATGAACAAGATCGTGATCGTCGGCGGCGGCCATGCCGCAGCCCAGCTCTGTGGCGCTCTCGCCGAAGCCGGACTGGGTTCGCGCGTGCACCTGGTGTGCGCCGAAGAATCCTTGCCCTACCAGCGCCCGCCGCTGTCCAAGGCCTTTTTGAAGAGCCCGACCGAGGCCTTGCAACTGCAGCGCGCCGAGTCGTGGTACGCCCAGGCTGGCATCACCGTTCACCTGGCCGACCCGGTGCTGGCGATAGACCGCACGGCGCGCCAGCTGCGCCTGCAGTCGGGCCAGCTGCTGGACTACGAGCAACTGGTGCTGGCCACAGGCGCGCGCGCGCGCCGCCTGGCGCAGCTGCCCACAACGCTGGCCAACGTCGCGGTGCTGCGCGGCGCGGCCGATGCGGCGGCGCTGCGCGACCAGCTCGGCCAGGTTCAATCCTTGGTGGTGCTGGGTGCTGGCTTCATCGGCCTGGAGGTCGCCGCGACGGCGCGCGCGCTCGGGCTGTCGGTGCGGGTGATCGAGTCGGCGCCGCGCCTGCTGGCGCGCTCGGTCTCGGCCGAGTTGGCCGAGCACATCGAGGCCACGCACAGGGCTGCGGGCATCGCGTTCAGCTTCGGCGCCAAGGTCGGCGAAGCCGAACACGACGGCAAAAAGCTGCAGTCGCTGCAAGTCGATGGCCAACGGCTGCCGGTCGAACTGCTGCTGCTGGGCATAGGCGCCGAGCCCGAGACCGCATTGGCCGAGACCGCCGGACTGGCGCTGGACCAGGGCATCGTCATCGACGCGGCGATGCGCAGCAGCGACCCGGCGATCCTGGCGATCGGCGACGTCGCACGTTTCCCGATCGCCGAAGCCTGGGCCCAACCCGGCACCAGGCTGAGGCTGGAGTCGGTGCAAAACGCCAACGACCAGGCCCGCACCGCCGCCGCCACGCTGCAAGGCCTGCCGGCCAGCTACGCCGCCCTGCCCTGGTTCTGGTCAGAGCAAGGCAGCATGCGATTGCAGATGGCCGGACTGATGCCCGATCCGTCACTGCCGGGCGTGACGCGCCACCGCAGGCCTGGTGCCAACGCCGCGAGCTTCTCAGTGCTGCATTACATCGACCAAAGACTGGTCTGCGTCGAATCGGTCAACGCGCCGATGGACCACATGATGTCGCGCAAGCTGCTCGAAGCCGGCCGCCACCCGACGCCCGAACTGGCCTGCGATGCAGCGGTGGCGCTGAAGTCTTTGCTGTAACGCGCCGAATCGGCGCAGCCCGAGCAAGCAGCCCAAGGCCGCAGCGCTCAGTCCGGCGTGCGCTTGAAATCGTTGCGCAGCGACGGCATCCTGGCGATGCCCGCGGTCGCGCCAGCGTCCACCGGCAGGATCACGCCGGTGAGCCAGCGCGCCTCGTCGCTGGCCAGGTAAGCCACCGCATGGCCGACATCCCAACCGGAACCCTCGGTCTGCAACAGGGAGCGCATGCGCCGGGTCTCGCGCAGCTCAGGCGTCATCCGCCCTGCCACCATCGGCGTGTAGACCATGCCCGGGGCGACGCAGTTCACGCGTATGCCTTCGGTGCCATGGTGTGCCGCCATCGCCCGGGTCATGTTGACGATCGCGCCCTTGGTCGTCGGGTACAGCAGGCTGGTGGTGCCACCCATCAAGCCCGCAACCGATGCGATGTTGACAATCGATCCGGCCTGGAGTTTGCGCATCTCGGGGATCGCGTGCTTGGCCATCAGCATCATCGAGGTCAGGTTGACGCGCAGCGCCTGGTCCCAGTCGTCGAGATCGACCTCGACCGCCGTGCCGGCCGGCCCTGTGATGCCCACGTTGTTGACGAGGATGTCGACCCGACCCCAGGCTGCGACCGCAGCGCTGACAGCGGACCGGCATTGCTCGGGCTGGGTGACGTCGGCCTGCAGCGCCAGCGCGACGCCGTTCTCGCTCTCGATCATGCGCAGCGTCTGCTGCGCGGCGGCCAGGTTCGCGTCTAGCAGCAGCACCTGAGCGCCACGCCGTGCGAGCAGGATCGCTGCGGCACGGCCGTTGCCGATGTCGGACGACCGGGAGCCCGCACCGGTGACGATCGCGACCCGGCCGGTCAGCCGACTGCTGTCAGGCGGGGGTTGGTAGGGCACAGTTTCATCGGTCATTGTTGGCATCCATTACATGCACGTTCAACATGCACGTGCAGCGGCGCCAAAGCCGGCGCCAAGCTTTCCTCAGCCGTGCTGCGGCCCACGCACCAACCGGCCCGGCAGCGCGCCGGTGGCCTGACCGTCGCGGTACACCGGCACCCCCGACACAACGGTCGCGACATAGCCGCTGGCGCGCTGCAGCAAACGCTTGCCGCCAGCGGGCAGGTCAGCGCTCATCACCGGCGCGCTCAGACCGAGCTTGGCCATGTCGATGACGTTGAGGTCGGCCTTCATGCCGGGCGCGATCACGCCGCGGTCGAGCAAGCCGACCGCGCGGGCAGTGTCCGAGGTCTGGCGCTTGACCAGCCAGGCCAGGTCGAAGCGGCCTTGCGGCCGATCGCGGCCCCAGTGCGTCAGCAGATAAGTCGGGAAGCTGCCGTCCGAGATGATGCTGACATGGGCGCCGCCGTCACCCAGGCCGACGACCGTGTTCGGGTCGTCGAGCATCTCGCGGCAGGCGTCGAGGTTGTAGTCGGCATAGTTGGCAAACGGCGCGAACAGAAACGCCCGCCCCTCATCCTCCAGCAGCAGGTCGTAGGCCAGCTCGGCGGCGCTGACGCCGCGGCTGACGGCCTGCGCCGCGAGCGAACTGCTGGCCGCAGGCTCGTAGTCAGGCGGGTCGCCAAACGGAAAAATGCGGTCGAACGCTGTCAAGCGCAGCCCCATCGAGTCGCCCTGCAGCGCTTCGATCTCGACCAGCAGTCGCGCGCGCAACAGCGGGTCGCGCAGCCGCTCGACCTTGCCGGCCAAGGGGAGCGCAGCGACCTCGGCCTTGAAGCTGGGGCAGGCCGAGAACGGGTTGCGGCTGCCTTGCAAACCGAACAGCACGCCGATCGGGCGCGGTGCGACCTGGGCCCGCATCGTCAGGCCGGCGGCGACCGCGTCGCCCACCAGATCGAGCAGCTTGCGCCAGCCACGCGACGAGCTGTGGCGCTGCGCGAGTGAAATCGACATCGGGCGGCCCGAGACCTCGACCAGTTCGCGCAGCATCGCGAACTCGACTTCCAGCGAGGGCGCGTTGAAGTCAGAGATGAACTGCAGCACACCGCGCCCGGCGTCGCGCAAGCCCAGCGCGATGCCCATCAGCTCGTCACGGGTCGCCCGCAGCGACGGGATCGGATCGCCCTTGATGCTGCGATGGTTCATCGAGCGCGAGGTCGAAAACCCGAGCGCGCCGGCACGCATCGCCTCGGCAGCCAGCCTGCGCATCTGGGCGATGTCGTCGGGCGTTGCCGCCTCTAACCGCGCCGCGCGCTCACCCATCACATAGACCCGCAGCGCGCCGTGCGGCAGCTGGGCGCAGACATCGATGTCGTGCGGCCGCCGCTCGACCGCGTCGAGGTAGTCGGCAAAGCTCTCCCAGCCCCACCCCAGGCCTTCATGCAGCGCCGCGCCGGGGATGTCCTCAACCCCTTCCATCAGCTCGATCAGGCGTTCGTGGTCGCGCGTGCGGACCGGCGCAAAACCGACGCCGCAGTTGCCCATCACCGCGGTGGTCACGCCGTGCCAGCTCGAGGGCGCAAGCTGCGAGTCCCACATTACCTGCCCGTCGTAATGGGTGTGGATGTCCACGAAACCAGGCGTCACGAGCAGGCCGCGGGCGTCGATCTCTTGCTTGCCGCTGCCCGTCAGCTGGCCGACCTCGACGATCAGGCCGTCGCGAATCGCGACATCGGCGCTGATGAGCGCGCCGCCCAGGCCGTCGGCGACCTCGCCGCCGCGGATGACCAAATCAAAGCTGGATGTCATGTCTGAACCTCAGGCAAAGTGAAATCGATTCGAGCTTGGCTCAAGACAGGACGGCGCAGCATCGAGTGAATATCCGTTTCACAGCGTCTGAAGGCGCTATGACCCAGGTCATGCACTACGTTAAACCAGATTCCCGAAGAACAGCGCCGCACCGAGTCCGTAGTTTCCCCAGTGGTTGGATTGGCCAACTTTTCTCGGCTTGCTGGCCGTGGCGGTGAATGTGCGCCGAAGCGGCGCTCCCGCGAAGCTTGAAAAGCCGCGTCGCCTGTGGTGTACCATGATTTAAGGTGTTTACGCCAAAGTGATGATTTAACGCGGTCTGTGAGTTCCCGCTTCGCCTCGTTCGCGGCAAGATGCCTCGCGCTCAAATACTCCGCATTGAGCGGACCTCGACTGGATTGCCATGACCGACAAGAAAAAGCCAAGCCGATCGCCTTCGGCCAAGACCGCCGCGCAGCCTGCTGCTGCAAAACCAGTGCGGCCAAAGACTGCCGCGAAAAAGAAGGCGCCGAGCGCGCCTCGTCAGCAAGCCAGCACGGCGGGCACCGACCAGGACCTGCCGTTGACGCTACCGCAGGCCTTGGCTGAATCGCCGCAGACTGTCCCGATCTTCCAGATCTACTTCGACCCCTCGCAAATCAAACAACTCGATCCAGGTTTCATACCCTGGGACAACGCCGGGCATCACAGCCTGCTGCGCGAGTTCGATGTCTTCGAGCGCCTGGCGGCCGATCAAGGCGTGCAGATCGCGCCGCTGTGGGGTGCGGTGTCGTGGCGCTTCCAAGAAAAGACAGGCCTGAGCGCCGCCGCGCTGCACCAGGCGCTGCAAGCCAGCCCCGGCTGCGACCTGTACTACGGCAACCCCAGCGCCGAGTCTGAAGCGGTCTATGCCAACCTTTGGCAGCAGGGTGTGACGGTGCATCCAGCGTTCCGCGAGGTCTGCGAAGCGGTGTTCGAAGCCGCTGGGCTGGACTTGCAGCAGCTCGACAAGATCACGCCGTCGCAAGGCTTTTCGTCGTGCAACTACTTCGTCGGCAGCCAGCGCTTCTGGAGCCTGTACCTGCCTTATGTTCGAGGCGTCGTCGACCGCGCTCGCGCGGCACTGCCCAAACCGGTGCTGCGCTTGCTGGACTCCGACACCAGCGACCCGCGCAAGCTGCACGCCGGTGCCAGCTACTGGCCTTTCATCATCGAGCGTTTGCTGCCGCTGTTTCTGCGCGGACCCGGCGCCGGCCTGAAGACCAGCAAGATCGCCTCGCCGGCAGCCGAGGCACGCATCAACCCGCACCTCAAGCGGCTGCGCGAAATGAAAGACGTGGCCCACAAGACCCGGTCGCAGTGGCTGTACTCTTGCTGGCTGCATTACCGCAACCTCTATCTGTTGCAGACGGCGGGGCGCGACTGGTGCACCCGCTACCTGCCCCTGCTCAGCCCGACCAAGATTGAATTCTGGTAAGCGGCGAGGCTCAGCCTGTGCTGCAAACTGTGCTCCAACAAGCACGGCAGGCGATGGCCAGTGGCGACGCCATTGCAGCCCACCGCGCTTACCAGCAAGCCCACCTGCTGGCGCCGCAAGACCCCCAGGTCCGGCTCGATCTGGCGGCCGCCTGCCTGGCTTGCGGCACGCCGGACCAGGCGCTCGCGCATGCCAATGCAGCCGCCCAGCGCACAGCGGGGTGGCGCCTGCAACTGGTGCTGGCCACGGCCCATCAGCAGCTGCAGCAAGCCGATGAAGCCGCACGGCACCTGGGGCTCGCGCTCACCGATCCCAGCCTGCCCGACACGCAACGTGCCAATGCGCTGCAACAACAGGCCAGGGTTCTGCTCAACGCCTTTGGCGATGCCAGCGGCGCCGCGCAAGCCTTGCAGGTGGCCGCGCGGGTCGATCCAGCCTTGGTTCTCGAAGCCGATCTCGCGAGCCTGGTGGCAGACCTTTACCTGGGCGGCCGCAGCGCCGCGCAGATCACCGCCGGCTTCGTGGCGCTGGCGGGTCGCCTGCGGCCGCCACAGCCGCCGGACAAGCCCCCGCGCACGCAAGGCAAACGGCTGAGAATTGGCCTGGTGTCGCAGCAGTTCTGTGCCTCGCCCGTGGGCTTTCTAGCGCTGGGCGCCTTGTCGGCATTGGCAAGTGACGCCGATCTGTTGTACTTCGATCGGGGCGCCAAGCTCGACTGGGCGCAAGCCGCTTTCCAGGCCACGGCGCATCGCTGGATGCGCTGTGCGGCACTCAACGCCGACCAACTGCACCAGCTGCTGGTGGCAGCCGACTTGGACGCCGTGATCGACCTCAGCGGCTGGACCGACCCGCAAGCGCTGTGCGCGCTGGCCGGCCGCCCTGCGCCCAGGCAACTCAAATGGGTGGGCGGCCAGTCCTCGAGCACCGGCCTGCGTTGCTTCGATGGATTCGTGGCCGATGCACGCCAGGTGCCGGCAGCTGCGGCCACGCTGTACACCGAACCGATGCTCCACGCCGAGCAAGGCTATGTGACCTACAGCGCACCACCTTACGCGCAAACCCTGGCCGTCGCGGCCGCCCGCCCGCCAAAACCTGTAGGTCGGCCCGCCAAGGGTGTCTTCGCGCTCGTGGCCAACCCGGCCAAGATCAGCGATGCCACCGCCGCGGCACTGCGACGGTTGAAACCAACCCGGTTGGTGTTGATCGACCAACGCTGGCGCCACCAAGGCACACGCGACGCGGCACAACGGCGGCTCGGCAGCTTGCTCGACAAGGCCGAGTTCGTCACCCCCGCCAACCATCCCGAATACCTGCAAACCCTGCAGGCGCTGGACGCCAGCTTTGTCGACACCCTGCCCTACTCGATGGGCTTGACCGCGATCGAGCTGCGCCTGCTGGGCAAGCACATCGCTGCGGCGCCGCGCAGCCCAGGCGCGCTGATGTGCGAGCGGCACTGCGTGGCCCACCTGGGTGCCAGCGGCTTCGACCACCACGCCGGTTTGGCAGCGCAGTTGCTGGGATGGTGCCGCACGTGAGCGACAACCTGCGCTGGACCACGCTGTCGCAGCTGCGCGCCGAGCCCATGTTGGCTGAGACCGACTGCGAGGTGCTGGCGGTGATGCCTTACCTCCAGCGTGCATCGGCACGCCGCGCCGCCGAGCTGATGGTCTCGCGCGCCGGGGCGCCGCTGCTGGTGCTGGCGGTACACGATGACCTGGGCGCCGGACCGATCGCGATCTGGAACAGCGCGATCGCCTGCAGCCGAAGCCCTTGGTTCCTGTACTGCGCCGAAGACGCGTTTGCCGGCCGCTACTGGCTGCGCTTTGCGCTGCAAGCCCTGCAAAAACAAACTGGTGCCGGTCTGCTCGCGTTCAACGACGGCAAGTGGTTCGGCCAACTGGCGGCCTTCGGCCTGGTGCGTCGCAGCTGGCTGGCGCCACTCTACGGTGGCGGGCTGTTTCATCCCGGTTACGCCCAGCACTACGGTGATACCGAGCTCACGCTGATCGCACGCCAACAGCAAGCGCTGTGCTACCACCCGCACGCGCTGTTGGTAGAGATCGACCACGACAAGGATGGGCGCGCCGTCAACGCGCTGGACCACGCCTTGTTCCATCGCCGTGCCGCCGCCGGGTTCGACCAGCTGGTGACCGATCCCGCGTTGCTCGGCGCGGTGGCTTGAGACAGCGAGGCACTGGCCTCGCAGCCGGGATCAAGAGGCTTTCAGCGCCAAGCCCTGCGCAGCGCTCGCATCCTGCGTCGGCAGCATCAAACGGCTGATCAAGTGCCGGGCACGGTCCAGCGAGTGGCGCGACTGGCCCATCACCTGCTGCAATTGCCGATTGTCCAGGAAGTACTGCTCCAACTCCTCCTGCACCTGGTGCAGTTGCAGCAGCAGCAACTCGTTTTCGCTCTCGAGCTCGGAGACCTGGGTGCGGCCCTGATCGGCCAGCTGTTGCGCAGCGCTCAGCGCCTGAGCACTGACACCAAGCTTGTCAAGCTGTTGATTCAGTTCGGCCTGCAAGCTGGCAAGCAAGACTGCCTGTTCCGCCTGCGCGGCATCGGCCTTCGCAAGCTGTTTGCGATGGTCGAGGAAACCCTGCTCCAACTCCTCCTGCACCTGGTGCAGTTGCAGCAGCAGCAACTCGTTCTCTCTCTCAAGTTCCAAGGCCTGGGTGCGACCCTGCTCGGCCAGTTGTTGCGACGCGCTGAGTTGCTGTTGCACCGACTGCAGGTCCGACGCCAGAGAGGGCGCCTGCGCACCAGCGGCGACCAAGCGCTGCAAGGTCAAGACCTGGTCTGCGCCAGGCGCTTGCAAAGCGCTGCGAAACAGCGGCATCCGGCCTGTCGGCGGCGCTGCGGACTCCAGCGCCTCAAACACATCCCAGAATTCAGGCGCTGCCCAGTCGAAGACCTTGGCCAACAACGCAGACATGCCGGCATCGATCGCGGGCCCCGAGACGCTCGATGCCACCCCATCGCCGGCCAAGCCCAGGCTGGCCAACACATCCGATGGCTGCTCGTCGTCCGCATTGATCAGCACCAGGCGACCACCGAATGCAGCACGCCCGCGCAGCAAGCGGCGATGCAGCGCCAACCATTCATCGGCCATCGGTCCGCCAGGCGGCAAATGCCAGGGCGCCCGGTACAACCAGAACACGAGTGGCCCATCGCTGCCTAGCGCTGGCGCTGCCAGCAACTCGTCAGCGGCGCTGTAAGTCCATCGCTTGCCCGCGCCGTTGCAGGCGGCGATGTAGGCCCCACAGTCCTCGACGCCCAAGCCTGTGATCACGATCTGAGCGGATGGCTGCATAGGGTTGGTTCACCTTGGTTTGAAAGACCGGCCAGCGGGTTGAATGGATCAGATGATCAAGACACTGGCAAATTGATTACTTGAATTGCTTCATGCATATTTCAAGCGATCTGAACATCTTACAACCACTGCCGGAAAGCCCGTATGGGTCTACATCTATCAGGGTAGATGTTCAGTTTTTCCAACACCCAACGCAATCAGTTCGACCAGCAAACGGTCAAGCCAGCATCCGCGCCAGCCTCAGCGCCTCGATCACCCGCTGCGCCGCCTGCTCGGCGGTGCAAGTGGTCGTGTCGATGTGCAGCTCAGGATGGGGCGGCCGCTCGTAAGGCGCGTCGATGCCGGTGAAGTTCTTCAGCTCGCCGCGCCTGGCCTTGGCGTACAGCCCCTTGGGGTCGCGTTGTTCGGCCAGCGCGAGCGGCGTGTCGACGAACACCTCGAAGAATTCGTCTTCGCCCAGCATCGCGCGTGCCATCTCGCGCTCGGCGCGGTAGGGTGAGATGAAGGCGGTCAGCACGATCAAGCCCGCGTCGACCATCAACCTGGCCACCTCGGCGATGCGGCGGATGTTCTCCACCCGGTCCTCGGGCGTGAAGCCCAGGTCGCGGTTCAGGCCATGGCGCACGTTGTCGCCGTCGAGCAAATAGCTGTGACGGCCCTGCGCCAGCAACTGGCTTTCCACCAGGTTGGCGATCGTGCTCTTGCCCGAACCCGACAAACCGGTCAGCCACACCACGCAGGGTTTCTGGCCCTTGATCGCCGCGCGACCGGCCTTGTCGACGTCCAGCGCTTGCCGGTGGATGTTGTGTGCGCGGCGCAGCGCAAAGTGCAACATCCCCGCGCCGGCGGTTCGATGCGTCATGCGGTCAATCAGGATGAAGCCGCCGGTGTCGCGGTTGTCCGCATAGGCGTCGAAGGGCACCGCCCGGTCCAGGCTGAGCTTGCACACCCCGATCGCGTTGAGCTCGAGCCGGCGCGCGGCCATCTGCTCGAGGGTGTTGACATTGACCTGGTGGTGGATGTCGGTCACCGTCGCGTTCACGCTGTTGGCGCCGATCTTCATCAGGTACGCGCGCCCGGGCAGCAGCGGCTCGTCGTCCATCCACACGATAGTGCATTCGAACTGGTCGGCAACCTCGGCTGGCGCTACGGCTGCCGAAATCACGTCACCGCGCGAAATGTCGATCTCGTCGGCCAGCACCAGCGTCACCGCTTGGCCTGCCACGGCCAGCGCCAGGTCGGCGTCCTTCGTGACGATGCGCGCGACGGTGGATTCACGGCCCGACGGCTGCACCCGGATACGCTCGCCCACCGCCACCTGGCCCGACACCAGCGTGCCCGCAAAGCCCCGGAAATCCAGGTTCGGCCGGTTCACCCACTGCACCGGCAGGCGCATCGGCTGCTGGCGCAGACGCAGCGTGTCGACCGGCACCGTCTCTAGCCAGCCCATCAGCGTGGGGCCTTGGTACCAAGGCATTCGCGCGCTGGGCTCGATCACGTTGTCGCCCTTGAAGGCCGACAGCGGCACGAAGGTCAGGCTCTCGAAACCGAGCTTCTCGGCGAACAAGCGGTAGTCCTGCTCGATGCGCTGGAAGGTCTGCTGCGCATAGTCCACCAGGTCCATCTTGTTGATCGCCACCAGCACATGGCGGATGCCTAGCAAGTTCACCAAAAAGCTGTGCCGGCGCGTCTGCGTCAGGATGCCCTTGCGCGCGTCGACCATCAGCACCGCGGCGTCGGCCGTCGACGCGCCGGTGACCATGTTGCGGGTGTACTGCTCATGACCCGGCGTGTCGGCGACGATGAACTTGCGCCGTTCGGTGCTGAAGTAGCGGTAGGCCACGTCGATCGTGATGCCCTGCTCGCGCTCGGCCGCCAGGCCGTCGACGAGCAGCGCGAAGTCGATCTGATCGCCCTGCGTGCCCCACTTCTTCGAGTCAGCCACCACCGCGGCCAGTTGGTCCTCGAACAGCAGCTTCGATTCGTACAACAACCGCCCGATCAGCGTGCTCTTGCCGTCGTCGACGCTGCCGCAGGTGATAAAGCGCAGCAAGCCTTTGTGCTGCTGCGCGTGCAGGTACTCATCGATGTCGGTGGCGATCAGGCTGGAGGCGTGTGACATCAAAAATACCCTTGCTGTTTTTTCTTTTCCATCGACGCCGCGCCGTCGTGGTCGATCACCCGGCCCTGGCGTTCGGAGCTGGTGGCCAGCAGCATCTCCTGGATGATGGCCGGCAGCGTGTCGGCCTCGGATTCGACCGCGCCCGTCAGCGGGTAGCAACCCAAGGTTCTGAAGCGCACCTTCTTCATCATCGGCACCTCGCCGGCGCGCAGCGGCATGCGGTCGTCGTCGACCATGATCAGCGTGCCGTTGCGCTCGACCACCGGCCGCGCGGCGGCGAAGTACAGCGGCACCACCGGAATGTTCTCGAGGTGGATGTACTGCCAGATGTCGAGCTCGGTCCAGTTCGACAGCGGAAACACCCGCATCGACTCGCCAGGATGCTTGCGCGCGTTGTACAGGCGCCAGAGTTCGGGGCGCTGGTCTTTCGGGTCCCAGCGATGCTGAGCGCTGCGGAACGAGAAGATGCGCTCTTTGGCGCGGCTCTTCTCCTCGTCACGGCGCGCACCGCCAAACGCTGCATCGAAGCCGTGCGCGTCCAGTGCCTGCTTCAGCCCTTCGGTCTTCATGATGTCGGTGTGGATCGCCGAGCCGTGCGTGAAGGGGTTGATGTCCTTGGCGATGCCCTCGGGGTTGACATGCACCAGCAGTTCCAGACCCAGCGCCTCGACCATCCGATCACGAAATGCGTACATCTCGCTGAACTTCCAGCGCGTGTCGACATGCAGCAGTGGAAACGGTGGCTTGGCTGGGTGAAAAGCCTTCATCGCCAGGTGCAGCATCACCGCGCTGTCCTTGCCGACGGAGTACAGCATCACCGGCTTGTCGGCCTCGGCCACCACCTCGCGCAGGATGTGGATGCTCTCGGCCTCGAGCTGTTGCAAGTGGGTCAACGGGGTGGCAGATGAGCTCATGTCGCGCTTTGTGGAGGGCTGAAAACTGCTGGTGGGTTGCGCTTGTGGCGCGTTGATCAAGCGGACATCGTGGCCTTCAGCGGCCATCCAGGCGCTCAACAAGGGGGCGCGGGCCAGCCAGCGGTTCGATGTCACCAGCCACAGCGGGCCGCCCGCCTGCGCTCGAAGCCCCTGGATGAAAGCCAGCCAGTCGCTCTGCGTCGGCCAAGCCGACGTGGCGCGCCACCAAGGGCTGCCACGCGGCGTGTGCGCCACCAACTGACAGGCCGGCGCATGCGGGGACGGCAAAGACCGCTCGGTCAGCGCCAGCACCTTGGCACCTGCGGCGCGCGCCTGCTCACGCCAGCCCGGCCATTGCGTGCGCCACCAGTCGCTCAGCTCGGCGCAGCGCTCGCTGCGGCCAAGCTCCCAGGCCGGCGTGGTGCTCAGGCCGTGACGCAGCCACTGCTTGGTCACCCAGGCTTCACGCTGCGCGGCGGTCCACGCCGCGAGCTGTGGCGAAACGCCAGCCAGGTGCTCGCCTGCCAGACCAAGCGTCCAAACGCCCCCGCGATGGCCGGTTGAGCGATCGCTGGCTGAGCCTGCGATGTCGCCCACCGGTGGCGCGCCCAGCCAGGCCTGCAGCAATGCAGCTTCAGCGACCAGCGCTTGCTCGGGGTTCACGCCGAGCAAGCGCTCGCTGTGCGGCCTGCGCCCGCGAGGGCGAGCGTCGACCGCGCTCCATCCACCGGCCCCATACGCCTTGAACGCCGCCACCACCGTGGGCACGCTCAGTCCAGTGGACTGCGCCACCTGGGCCAGCGTTTGCCCGTCCAGACGCAGCGACACGGCGTCGCGCCGGCGGGCGTTCAGGGCATCAGGGGTGAGCTTGGAGCCTTGCACGATGATCTAAGATTTTTATTAAACCTTTTATCTGACAAAAAATCAGAAAGATTATTATTGCATTTTTGGAGCGGCCTCGGCCGCGCGAACAGCGCCGACCGCCGAGCTTCGTCGTTCCGCAAGACCGAAAACCAGCCATCTGTCCGGCAACTGCCTCTGGCAAGATCAGGTCAGAACCAAATCCGACACTTCACCAGCGAATAGACGCGGGTTTACACCAGCGCCAACAGGCCCGAACGCCGGCTGTAGAGCCGGTTGTCGAATCGGCCTGGCGCTGCTAGCATTACCCGGTAATACTTGGAGTCGTCATGGAAGTCACGTCGGTCACCAGCAAGGGGCAGGTCACCATCCCGAAGGAGCTTCGGCAACAACTGGGCATTCGGCAGGGCAGCCGCATCGAGTTCTCGCTGGTCGACGACCACGTCGAGATGCGGGTGCGGAGCTCACCCGCTGGCGAGGCCCAGAGCGGCTTCGGCATGCTCAAGAGCCGGCGTGCCGCCGTGCCGGCGGACTTCGACCCCGCCATGCTGCTCAAACCCGAGCTCGGGCGATGATCGGTCTCGACACCAACGTCCTCGCCCGGTACTACATCGACGACGAGGCTGACGTCGAGGCGCGGCGCCAACGCCTGGCAGCACGGCGCCTCATCGAGTCGGGCCAGCCGCTGATGGTGAGCAAGTCGGTGGTCCTTGAGCTTGAGTGGGTCATGCGCGGCTACTACAGCTTCAATCAAGCCGAGGTGACCCGCGTTATCCGACACCTGCTTGAGCAGACTGGCATCACCGTCGAGGGCCGTGATGCCGTGGAACAGGCGCTCTCCAACTGCGAGGCGGGCATCGATTTCGCGGACGCGTTGCACCACGCCAGCTACAAGTCTTGCGACAGCGTCGCAACCTTTGATGACCGCAAGTTTGCCAGGCGGGCCAAGAAGCTCGGCTTGGCGCCGGCCGTGGTGGTCGTACCTTAGTATCTTGGCCCCGGGCTCGCCGTCGCACTCAAGCATGCGGCCTACGTTCTGGTATAAAACCCTGGCCGCGCTCGAGCCACGCCACCAACATCGAACATCCGACCGACGCGCCACCGGGCAAGCCTCGGGAAGCGGCAGACTGGCTGGTTGCTCCGCAACAGAGTTCGCGGCGACGAAGCTTTACCGTGTGTTTCAACCATTGGTAATTTACCGAGGCATCAACACCTGGTAATACTAAACCCTTGATACGAAAGGCGATTTCAGTGAACAACCTCGACGAATTTCATAAAATGCTGACCGCTAACCCTGATATTGAATCAATCATCGGGGCAGTCCTGCGCGATATTTTCTACACTTCTTACGAGCGCGCTTTCGGGCAGCCATCCGCAGATATACGGGCCAAGGTTGACCAAGCAGATGCCCAGACAATTGCTGAATGGCTACCGAATTTTGTCCGCGTCCGAAATAGCACCGACCTATTTGTATCAAGCTTGGAGCACGCCATCGCCAAATATGGGGCGTCGCTTCTGGCGAGAAATTTTGGCATCGAAACTGGCCCGGTGCATGGCATGTCCGATGTTCTCGAAGTGCTGCAGCGGCAACCATCCAATGCACAGCGAATCGCAGAGGACCAGCCGCCGCCGGATGGTGGTGGGTGAAACAGCCTTCCCACCGACTGGTCAGCGGGAACGACTGCTAGACGCACGCCACGGCTGCGCTACCTGCTGCTCGACGAAGGCGTTATCGACGAGAGCGGCCCTCTCGCCGAACAGACCACGGCGAGCCCCAAGACCGCCACTCTGGACCAACTCGACACCTGGGCCGAACGCATCCTCGATGCGCCCACATCGCTAGATGTCTTCGACGGCCACTGAAAGGCCGTCGGCCAAACCGGCTCCCCACTCAGCCCCGCACCGCCGCCTTTGCAAACAGCGCAGCCAGCGGAAGTTGGGATTGAATAGCCAGTACCAGCGCCGAAGAGGCAGTACCGGTCTCAGGAATTTGGTACGACCGTGCGAGGAAAACCACGCAAATAAAGCGTATCCGGAGAGAGGTCTATCTCTTCGTTCCAAACCACTACGCCATGCGCAACGTGGGCACGCATGAAGAGATTAAAATCTCTTAGTGCAGCAAAAGCGGGATAGTCCAAATAAGGACGCATATCGAAACGACGGAACTCGCCCGAGGCAAAATCTGCCTCGACAAAAAAATCCGGCGTTACTTTAACTTGAGTTACATCGGGCGTCATGCCATGTCACCTCAGCGAATGGGGTCGATCTTGAATGGTTTTTGGCCAGTACTGACCAATTACCAACCGGCCATCAGATCATCCTGATGCAAGGGCGAGGTGCACTGCGTCTTGAGTGATCATGGTTTGGAAGCCAGAAGTCACCAAAGGGTGCGCGTGCCAAACGCAACAAACGCTGGGTCGCGGGTGACGAGCACCAAGCGCTCCAGATCGGCCTGCGCAGCGAGCATGCGATCGAAGGGATCGCGATGGTCTTGGGGGTAGTTGCCGGACCGCAACGCGTGCAAGTGGGTCATGGGGAGGTGGACAAAGCCATCGGCCAGGACGAGCTCGCTGAAGGCGCGATGGGCTTCAGGCACGCCGCCAAGCTTGCCGAGGCGCTGCTTGGTGCCCACTTCCCACGCACTGGCAGCGCTGACCAAGACCTCGTTGGCTTCGTCGGCGACCGCCGAGCGCGCCGTGGTGCTGAGCTGCGGGTCGTCTGTCCACCACCACAACAGGGCATGGGTGTCGATCAGGAGGCGCATCAATCCTGATTTCAAGCCCGAAGTTCATCGGCAGGCAGGGGATCGAAAAACTCGT
Organism: Bordetella parapertussis; assembly: GCA_945878355.1. Taxonomy (GTDB): domain Bacteria; phylum Pseudomonadota; class Gammaproteobacteria; order Burkholderiales; family Burkholderiaceae_C; genus Pseudaquabacterium. The sequence continues at coordinate 51,473 of CAMCTC010000023.1, forward strand.
CCCCCACCCGACCGGCCAAGCGGCCGGGCTGCCGTCGCGGTGGCAGCACCTGCAACGGCACCAGGCGCGCATAGGGTTTGCCGGCCTTGGCCAATATGATTTCCTCACCGGCGTGCGCTTGCTCCAGCAAACGAGACAGGTGGGTCTTGGCTTCGTGAACATTGACGGTGATGGCCATCGCGAAATTTTGACTAAGTCAGAAGACTAAGTCAATTTTTGTCTTAAGTGGCGCGCTCACCACCCCCCGGCGCGATGAAGCCAGGTCTGCAGACACTGAGCGGCGACGGCGACATCCTGCCGCGGGGCTCTTCTGGCCGTACGTGTGAGAAATCACCCCAGCCGGCGCGGCCTCGCTGTACTACGTGGGCCGCGCCGGCCTGGTCACCTGAAGTCTAGACGGCACGTCCTTCGTGGGCCACGGAGCTTCCTGGCGCCATCAGCGGGTGGCGGCGCCAAGGTCCTGGCATCGCCGGATGGTGCGCTCTCCACGCGACAGAGCCCAGAAACCTCAATGAAATCAACATGTCCCCGGTGTCCCCGCGTGTCCCAGCTTTTTGAAGCAGGGCGCAGCGGATGACGACTTTGAGCATGAAGCCCTCAAGAAACGAGCCGCGATCATGGAATTCGACGGTGGCATGACGCGGGCCGATGTCGAAGCGTCGGCGCTTGCGCTGCTCGGGCTGGCGGCGTCAAACCAACCAAGGAAATCGACATGACAGGGAAATCGAGCACGATCGCAACGGCCAGCAAGCCAGCGGCGAAGAAGGTGGCGGTGGAGAGTTTTCCAGATTTACCGAACAAGGATGCTGCCGACGCACAGCAGATCGGCGATCGAAAGCGCTTATCCACGGACGCGCGATCGGCGCCTCTCACGCAAGACTCGCGCGGCGGTGGGCAAGCCGTCTGGTTCGGCCACTGCTGCACGCGCTGTCAGCCGTGCTTGCAGCCCTGAGGCGAAGGGCCTACCAATCGGGCAACCGGGGAAGCGCCCGCAACAGTGGCTGCTGTTGCAGTCCTCCTGAAATTGGCGCAACATTCAACTCCCTGCTGGCTGTGTCAGCCCGTTTGATGCGCGTCATGCATCGCCCGAAACCGGTCAGATCTCCTGAAAGCCGGGAGCCGAAAAGGCTCGGAG
>CAMCTC010000024.1 GCA_945878355.1 Bordetella parapertussis
CGACGAGCAGCGCAAGGCGGTCGCGCCTATCGTCGCGCCGGCCAATCTGGCGGCCATGGAGGCGACGATCCGCGAACGCACAGCCCAGGTGCTCGACAGCCTGCCGCGCGACGAGCCTTTCGACTGGGTCGAGCGGGTGTCGATCGAGCTGACGACGCAGATGCTGGCGACCTTGTTCGACTTTCCATTCGAAGACCGCCACCTGCTGACCTGGTGGTCGGACGTGGCCACTTCGGTGCCAGGCACCGACCACCGGATCGAGTCACCCGAAGCCAGGATGGCCGAACTGGGCAAATGCCTGGCCTACTTCACCCGACTGTGGAACGAGCGCGTCAATGCGCCGCCCCGAGGCGATCTGATCTCGATGCTGGCGCACTCACCGGCCACCCGCCACATGTCGCCACGCGAATACCTGGGCAATCTGTTGCTGCTGATCGTCGGTGGCAACGACACCACGCGCAACTCGATGTCCGGCGGCGTGCTGGCCATGCACCAACACCCGGCCGAGTGGGCCAAGCTGCGCGCCAACCCGGCGCTGGTCGACAGCCTGGTGCCCGAAATCATCCGCTGGCAGACCCCGCTGGCCTACATGCGCCGCACCGCGCTGGCCGACACCGAGCTCGGCGGCAAGGCCATCAAGAAGGGCGACAAACTGGCGATGTGGTATCTCTCGGGCAACCGCGACGAAACCGCGATCGAGCAAGCCGGGCAATTCATCATCGACCGCGCCAGACCTCGCCAACACCTGTCCTTCGGCTTCGGCATCCACCGCTGCGTCGGCAACCGATTGGCCGAGATGCAGCTCAAGATCCTGTGGCAGGAGATCGGCACCCGCTTCGAGGCGATCGAGGTCGTGGGCGAGCCGGTGCGCGTGAAGTCAAACTTCGTCCACGGCTTCAGCCGCCTGCCGGTTCAGGTGGTTCAGCGGTAGAACGCCTCGACCCGACCTTTGAGCTTGATCATCAGCGATTGGCCTTTGCGGTCGACCGCCTTGCCTGCAGGGACCTTGATCCAGCCCTCGCTGATGCAGTACTCCGCGACGTCGAAGCGCTCCTTGTCGTTGAAGCGTATCGCGATGTCGCGCTCGAACGCAGCAGCGACATGGTGTGGGCTGCGCGGGTCGGTGGACAACCGGTCGGGCAGCAGGGGGTTGGCTTCGGTCATGGGCACATCGTCTTTCTTGATCGCGGGTTCGACCCTTGATCATCGGGGAATTGCACGCGGGCGATCCGGGCGGCGAGCCCGCATTCTGCTTGGGCGCATCTGCGCTCGGCGCCAAGCCGATGCGCGTAAGGTCAAACCAGGCTTGGCTGGCGCATTGCGAGAATGCGCTACGGCCTCACTTCGCGGCCCTTCTTCGCAGCCCTTCTTCGCAGCACTGACGACGGCGGACCGATGACCGACAACATGCTTGGACTCACGTTGGAGCGCGCAGCGATGGCCCATGCTGAGCGGCTGGCGCTGCGCGGCGACGACCTGGACCTGAGCTACCGCGAACTGCTGAGCCGCGCGCGCGCCTTGGCAGCCAGGTTCAGCGAAGCAGGCGTCACCGAGGACGATGCGGTGATGGTCAAGGTGTCCAACCATCCGCTGGATTTCGTCGCCTTCCTGGCCTGCTGGATGGCCGGGGGTGTCGCGGTGCCAGTCCACCGAAGCTCGCCGCCCGGCGTCGTCGACGGCATCCAGGCCAAGGCGCATTGCCGCTACAGCGTCGACCTGTTGGCCGATCAAGGGTCGGGGGCCGAGCTCAGCGCGCTCCAGGCCCCCGCAGCCAGCGCCGATCGCAGCGAGATGCTGCGCGGCGCAGCCTTGGTGATCTTCACGTCTGGCTCGACCGGGCTGCCCAAAGGCGTGGTGCTGACGCACCAAGCCTTCGCGGGCAAGCTGGCGCAAAACCAGAAGCTGCTGGGCCTGACGCCCGACGACGTGACGCTGCTGGTGCTCAACAACAGCTTCAGCTTCGGCATCTGGATGGCCTTGCTGGCCTTGAACCACGGCGGCACCGTGGTGACCCGCGCGAAGTTCAGCCCGCATCAGTTCGTCGACACCTTGATCGCCGAGCGCGTCACCCTTGCCGGCGTCGTGCCGACGATGATCCGCGCGACCTTCGGATCGCTCACGTCTGGCGAGGTCGCGCTGGCCCAGCAAAGGCTGCGCGCCGAAGGCCGAGTCCGCGACATGGTGATCGGCGGCGAGCCGCTGGGCCTGGACTTGTCGGTCAAGCTGCGCTCGTTCATCGCGCCAGCCTCGCTCTACGACGTCTACGGGCTGACCGAGACCTCGACCAGCGACTTCGTGTTGACGCCGCAGGCCTACCCAGCGCATCCCGCGACGATCGGGCTGCCGGCGCCCGGCGTGCGCTACCGGATCACGAGCGACAGCGCTGCCGAATGCTCTGTGGAATGCGCTGTCGATGTGGCCGGAGAACTGCAGCTGCAGACCGCTTACATCATGGCGGGCTACCTGGGCGATGCGGAGATCACGCGCGCGGCCTTCGTCGATGGGTGGTTCCGCACCGGCGACCTGGCCAGTCGCAATGCTGAGGGCTTCGTGACGATCGTCGGACGGTTGAAAGAGCTGATTGTTCGCGGCGGCAACAAGATCACGCCGCTGGAGGTCGAGCGCGCTCTGTGCGCCTGCACTGGGGTCGCTGCAGCGATGGCGGTGGGCATGCCTGACCCAGTGCTCGGCCAGCGCATCCATGCGCTGTTGATCCCCAAAGCCGGCCAAGCCTTGGCGGCCGACGCGATACGGGCAGGCCTGGCCAGCTCGCTGGAGAAGTTCAAACACCCCGATGCCTGCTATGTCGGCACCGAGATGCCGACCGGGCGCACTGGAAAACTCGACCGGGGTCAGTTGCAAGCCATGCTGCAATCAGGCGCCATGTCGCCGCTCGCCGGATGGACAAAGCCCCCACCGGCACACCTAGACTCGGAACCCACATGACGAACTTTCAATCGATCCGCTACGAGCTTGCCGACCATGTCGCGCAGCTCACGCTCAATCGCCCGGCACGGCTCAATGCGTTGGACAAGGCCGCGCTGCTGGAAATCAACCAGGCGATGGACCTGGCCGAAGCCGACGCCGAAGTCCGTGTCATCGTCGTCAGCGGCGCTGGCCGGGCTTTTTCATCGGGTTTCGACCTGAAAGCGCAGATGGAACAACGCCCCGAGGGCTCGCAGGTCTGGCGCGAAATCCTCGACCTCGACTTCGACACGACGATGCGCTTCTGGAACAGCGCCAAGCCGACGATCGCCGCGGTCCAGGGTGCTTGCCTGGCCGGCGCTTTCGAACTCGCGATGGCCTGCGACATCACGATCGCTTCCGAGGACGCAGTCTTCGGCGAGCCTGAGCTCAAGTTCGGCGCCGGCATCGTGACGATGCTGCTGCCCTGGATGACAAGCCCCAAACACGCCAAGCGGATCATCCTGTCGGCCGACGACCGGATCGCAGCGACCGAGGCCTTGGCGATGGGCTTGGTCAGCCGCGTCGTTGCGTCAGGCACCCAACTCGACGAGGCGCTGCGAACCGCACGCGGCATCGCGCTGATGGACCCCGACCTGGTCGCGCAGACCAAGAAGGCGCTGAACCGGACCTACGACATCCAGGGCATGCGCACCGCGCTGCAGGCCGCGCTCGACATCGACCACACGATCGAGTCGCACGGCTCACCCGACAAGCGCGCGTTCATGGACGTCGCCAGAGAGCGCGGCATGCGCGAAGCCATCGCCTGGCGCGACGCGCGCTTCGCCAAGGCGCAGGCCTAGCGCGGTGCGCCGCCACCCGGTGCTGTGGGTCGTGCTGGCACAGTTGTGCGGCACTTCGCTGTGGTTCAGTGCGAACAGCGCGGCCGACGACCTCAGCCGGCTGTGGGGGCTGTCGACCGGCGACATAGGCTGGCTGACCAATGCGGTCCAGGCCGGGTTCATCGCCGGCACGCTGGGCTTTGCGCTGACGGGGCTGGCAGACCGCTTCCCGGCGAGCCGGATCTTCACGCTCTGCAGCCTGCTGGGCGCGCTGTTCAATGCCGGCTTCGCGCTGTTCAGCGAAGGCCTGGCCAGCGCGATGGGCTTGCGATTTGCGGTCGGCATCGCGCTGGCCGGCATCTACCCGCTGGGCATGAAACTCATCGTGAGCTGGGACCCGGCCCGCGCTGGCCAGAGCCTGGGGCTGCTGGTCGGGATGCTGACGCTGGGCACCGCGTTGCCGCACGGCATCCGCATGCTCGGCGGCGGCGTCTCGTGGCAGGCCGTGATCCTGGCGTCGTCCGGGCTGGCCTTGGTCGCCGCGGTCGTGATCGGTCTGCTCGGCGATGGGCCTCACCTCAAGCTCAAGGGCCGGGCATCGAACGTCAAGAGGACCTCTGTGCTGAGCGCGTTCAGCCTGCCCGATTTCCGCGCATCGGCCTTCGCCTACTTCGGGCACATGTGGGAGTTGTACGCTTTCTGGACGCTGGTGCCGCTGCTGCTGTTGCCGGTGCTGGGTCGGGACGGCGCACCCGACCCGGCGACCTTGTCAGGCTGGGCTTTCGCGGTCATCGCGATGGGCACACTGGGTTGCATCGCAGGCGGCGTGATCAGCCAAAAAATCGGCAGCGCAAGAGTGGCCTGGATCGCGCTGTGGACCTCGGGCGCGGTCTGTCTGGCCTACCCGCTGCTGGGCTCGCTGCCGACCGGCGTCGTCCTCGCGGTACTGCTGGTCTGGGGCTTCGCGGTGGTCGCTGACTCGCCACAGTTCTCGGCGCTGTCGGTCAAGGCCTGCCCGCCCGAACTGGTCGGCAGTGCGCTCACGATCCAGAACAGCGCAGGTTTCCTGCTGACGACTTTTTCCATCCTGCTGTCGACCTCGGTCTACCCGGCCATCGGCAGCCGGGTCGCCTGGCTCTTGCTGCCCGGCCCGATCATCGGTCTGTGGTGCTTGCGCCGCTTGGTGCGCGATGAAGCCCCAGCGGCAAGCCGAGTGACGCGACTCGCGTGACAATCGCTGCGAACCGCTCTTCAAGCCAGAATTCCCATACCGACCACCCCTGAAGGAAAACCATGTTCCGCGCCATCTACCTTGAACAAAATCCCGACAAGAGCACCGCCGCATCCTTGAAAGTGCTCGACGACAGTGCGCTGCCGACTTTCGAAGCCAAGGGCGTGACGGTCGACGTCGAGTTCTCGACGATCAACTACAAGGACGGGCTGGCGATCAGCGGCAAGTCACCCGTGGTGCGCAAATGGCCGATGGTGCCCGGCATCGACTTCGTCGGCACCGTCAAGGCCAGCGACGACGCGAACTGGCAGCCTGGCGACAAAGTCATCCTCAACGGCTGGGGTGTGGGTGAGTCACACTGGGGCGGCTTGGCGCAAAAGGCCAGGGTCAACGGCGACTGGCTGGTGCGCTTGCCGGAAGCGCTTAGCGCGTTCGACGCGATGGCGATCGGCACCGCAGGCTACACCGCGATGCTGTGCGTGCTGGCGCTCGAGCAGCGTGGCGTGCAGCCCGGTGACGGCGAGGTTCTCGTGACCGGCGCGAGCGGCGGCGTGGGTTCGTTTGCCGTCTCGCTGCTCTCGAGCCTGGGCTACCGCGTCGTCGCATCGACCGGCAAGGCCGGCGAGTCGGCCTACCTCCAAGCGCTGGGTGCTGCCGAGGTCATCGACCGCAACACCTTGTCCGCCGCTGGCAAGCCGCTGCAAAAAGAGCGCTGGGCAGGCGTGGTCGACTCGGTGGGCTCGCACACCTTGGCCAATGCCTGCGCCGCGACACGCTACGGCGGGACAGTGGTGGCCTGCGGACTGGCCCAGGGCATGGACTTGCCGTTGACGGTCGCGCCGTTCATCTTGCGCGGCGTCGCGCTGATCGGCGTCGACAGCGTGATGGCGCCAACAGCCTCGCGCGTCCAGGCCTGGGCGCGGCTGGCCAAGAACCTCGATCGGCGCTCGATTGCCGACATCGCCAAGCGCATCGGCCTGGCCGAAGCGATCGAGGCAGCGCCGAAGATTCTGTCGGGTTCGGTCCGAGGCCGGCTGGTCGTCGACGTCAACGCCTGAGCGGTGGCGTCCGTGAGGGCGCAGGTACGGGCAGCCCCGGATACCGCAGGTGGCGCAGAACCTGTACTGTTGCTGATGGTCGGCGGAGCCTCCGCCACCTTCACCAACACCATGCAGGAGATGCGACATGCTGTTCTATGACTCCGTTGGGCCCAACCCGCGCTTCGTGCGCATCTTTGCCGCCGAGCGCGGCGTCGAGCTGCCCAGCACCAAGATAGACCTGCGCGGCGGCGAGAACCGCCAGTCCGCGTACATGACCAAGAATCCGATGGGTCAGACGCCGGCGCTCGAACTTGCCGACGGTTCCGTGCTCACCGAGATCACCGCGATCTGCGAGTACCTCGACGAGATTGCACCGAGTGGCCGCTCGCTGATCGGCGCCAACGCCCAAGAGCGCGCCGAGACCCGGATGTGGACGCGGCGCATCGACCTCAACATCATCGAGCCCATGTTGTCCGGCTTTCGCTACGCCGAAGGCCTGAAGATGTTCTCGTCGCGGGTTCACTGCATCCCGCAAGCGGCCGACGACTTCAAGGCCATCGCCCAGGAAAGGTTGGCCTGGCTCGACGGCCAGATCGCCGGCCGCGAGTTCATCTGCGGCAACCGCCTGACCATGGCCGACATCCTGTTCTACGCGATGGTCGAGTTCGGTACCACGGTCGGTCAGCCGCTGAACCCTGCGCTGACCCATGTCGCAGCGCTGCTCGCGAAGATGAAAGCCAGGCCGAGCTCGCAGGCCTGAGCTTGCCGCACGGCGCAGGTCCTAGCAGCCCTCGGGCGCAGGCGCTTGTCCACTTGGTTACAGTGCGCCATTGAGCGCCCCGAGGCCGGCCTCATCCGGCCGCCCCCCCACGGAGTCAAGCAAAGTGGCAAAACCACGCTGCTTGAGACTACCGTCAACCGAGAACCCGATGACCTTACAACGCCGCACCTTCATCACCGCCGCCTCGCTGCTGGCCAGCGCAGTGCAGGCTCAGACGCCGGACAAGCTGGAAAAACCCCAGCTCACGCTGGCGGTGGGCGGCAAGAACCTGTTATACTACCTGCCGGTGACGATCGCCGAGCAGCTGGGCTACTTCAAGGCCGAGGGGCTGGACTTGAAGATCGTCGACTTCGCCGGCGGCAGCCAGGCGCTGCGCGCACTGGTGGGCGGCAGTGCCGATGTGGTCAGCGGCGCTTTCGAGCACACGATCAACATGCAGATCAAAGGCCAGCGGCTGCGCGCGGTCGTGCTGATGGGTCGAGCGCCGCAAATTGTGCTGGGCATCAACCCCCGAACCCTGCCCAACTTCAAGACCCTGGCCGACCTGAAGGGCAAGAAGATCGGCGTCACGGCACCGGGCAGCAGCACCAATGTGATGGCCAACTTCGCGCTGGCCAAAGTCGGTTTGAAGCCCAGCGACGTCAGCATCATCGGCGTGGGCACGGGCAACGGCGCGGTCGCGGCGATGCGGTCGGGCCAGATCGACGCGCTGTCCAACCTCGACCCGGTGATCTCGCTGCTCACGCGCAGCAACGACCTGAAGATCGTCAGCGACACCCGCATCGTCGCCGAAGCCGAAAAGGTCTTCGGCGGCCCGATGCCCGCGGCCTGCCTGTATCTGACGCAGTCCTTCATCGACAAGCACCCACACACCGTGCAGGCCCTGGCCACCGCGATCGTCCGCGCCAACCAGTGGATCCAGAAAGCCGGCCCCGGCGACATCATCAAGACCGTCCCCGAGACCTATCTGCTGGGTGACCGCGCGGTCTACATCGACGCCTTCCTGGCTGCCAAGGGCGCGCTGTCGCCCGACGGGCTGTTCCCGGCAGCCGGTGCCGATACCGCGCGCCGCGCGCTGGCCAGCATTGACCCCGAGATCGGCAAGGCGACGATAGACCTGAAAGCGGTCTACACCGACGACTTCGTCCGGGCTGCGCTGCTGAAATACCCGATCAAGTGATCGCGCTGTCGCTGCAGGATGTCTCCTGCACCTTCGTCTCGCGCGACAAGCCAGACCAGCGCTACACCGCGGTGGCGGAGGTCTCGCTGGCGGTCGGCGCGGGCGAATTCGTCTCGGTGGTCGGCCCGACCGGCTGCGGCAAGAGCACGCTGCTCAACCTGGCCGCCGGCCTGCTGGCGCCGAGCACGGGGACGGTGGGCGTGTACGGACAGCCGCTGCAAGGCCTGAACGTGCGCGCCGGCTACATGTTCCAGACCGAGAGCCTGATGCCCTGGCGCACCGCGCTGGGCAATGTGATGGCGGGGCTGGAATTCCGAGGCACGCCGCCAGACCAAGCCCGCGCTCAGGCCGAAGACTGGTTGCGCCGGGTCGGCCTGGGGGCTTTCGGCGACCGCTACCCGCACCAGATGAGCGGGGGCATGCGCAAGCGCGCCAGCATGGCCCAGACCCTGGTGCTGGACCCCGACATCTTGCTGATGGACGAGCCGTTCTCGGCGCTGGACATCCAGACCCGGCAGCTGATGGAAAACGAGTTGCTCGCGCTGTGGCAGGCCAAGCGCAAAGCGGTGCTGTTCATCACCCATGACCTGGACGAGGCGATCGCGCTGAGCGACCGCGTCGTCGTGCTGAGCGCCGGCCCGGCCTCGCACCCGATCGGAGAATTCAAGGTCGACCTGGAACGGCCGCGCGATGTGGCCGAGGTGCGCACGACACCGCGCTTCATCGAACTGCACCGGGCGATCTGGGCGGTGCTGCGCGACGAGGTGCTCAAGGGCTACCAGCAGCAACTCCACGCCAAGGTCGCCTGAACCCATGTGGAAGACTTTGCAACCCAAACCGAGCAATCTGCGGGTCTGGCAGGTCGCGCTGCTGCTGGCGGTCTTTGCGGTCTGGCATTTGCTGACCAGCCCTGGCCTGCTGCCGCCGATGGTGTTCGAGAACGATCAGCAGGCGGCGTTCTTCTTCGGTGAGCCGCTCAAAGTACTGAGTCGGATCTGGCACTGGTTCATCGCCGACGCCGACATCTACGGCCACCTCGGCGTCACGCTGATCGAGACCTTGCTGGCCTTTGGCATCGGTGCGCTCAGCGGTCTGGGCGGCGGGTTGTGGCTGGCGCTGCAACCGATGGCCAGCGCGCTGCTCGAGCCCTACATCAAGGCGATGAACGCGATGCCGCGCATCATCCTGGCGCCGATCTTCGCGGTCTGGTTTGGTCTGGGCATCGCCAGCAAGGTGGCGTTGGGCGTCACGCTGGTGTTCTTCATCGTCTTCTTCAACGTCTACCAAGGCGTCAAAGAGGTCAGCCCGGTGATCCTGGCCAACGCCAGGATGCTAGGGGCGTCGCCGCGCCAACTGCTGCGCCATGTCTACCTGCCGAGCGCGACGAGTTGGGTGTTCTCCAGCCTGCACACCAGCGTCGGCCTGGCTTTCGTCGGCGCAGTGGTCGGCGAATACCTGGGATCGGCCAGTGGCGTGGGCTACCTGATCCATCAGGCTGAGGGCGTTTTCGACATCAACACCGTGATGGCTGGCATTCTGGTGTTGACCGGTTTCGCGCTCGCGCTCGACGGCGCCGTGGGCTGGATCGAAGCCAGGCTGATGGTCTGGCGGCCATCGGGCGGCGAAACCGAGAAGCTCTGAGAGCTCCCCGCTCCGATCTTGGCCCAAGCAGGCTGAGCTGGTAGCGGGACGCCACTCGCACCCATGTCATTACATTGCATCCATGTCACTTGACCCCCTCGCACCGCAGTCTCCAGCGTCGGATCAGCCAGCACCAGCCGATGCATGGCAAAGCCCAAACGTCTGGCAGCGGCGACCGCTGCCCGGGTCGATCACGCCCGGCCGCCCGGAACATGCACAGGCTGCGGCGCAACTGATTGTCAGCACCGACGAACACCTCTTCAAGTTCTGCGGCGGCGGCACGCTGGACGCCTGGCTCGAATTGGCGCAAGCCGAATGGCGCGCCATTGACGGGATTTACTCGCATCGATTCGCCAAGGTCTTGGAGATTGACGAGGCCGTCAAAGCGCTGGTCTTGGCATTTCCCTCACAAGCCGGCGCAGCCGCGCTCGATTGGCGGATGACGAATTCCCGGCAAGCGATGGCGGCTCAACAGTGGCAGGAGGTTTTTGACCGGTTCACCCAGATCGGGCCCATCCTGTTCGCGCCAGCCCCGGAACACAGCTACTACATCCAGAACATCGCCGTCGCACCCGAGTTGAAGGGGCAGGGCATCGGGCGGGCGCTGCTGGATCTGGTCGTTGAATGCGCCCGATCAGAGGGCTTCAACAGCCTCACGCTGGATGTCGACGCGACGACGCCTGCGGTGAGTTTTTATCAAAAGATGGGCTTCATCACAACCCAGGCCGTCGAACTGCCACCGCTGGGCATGAACCCCCACCTGCGAATGGCCATGTCCCTCCAGCCATCTGACATTCGCTAAGCCGCCACCCAATCAGTCGCCGAGCGTCTCAGCCCAGGACAGCGCTTGCAAATGCGCCTTGTTGACCTGGTGTCGATCCAGCGCCAGCGCCGACGCCAAGCGCGCGATCTCCGCACTGTCCCCGCTCTCGCAGGCCAGCGTCAACTCAAGAAATGATGCCAACGGCCCGCTATGGTGCAGCAAGGCATCACTGACATTGGCCGGCAAGGACAGATTGACCAAGGCGGATTCCATCGTCATGCTCAGCATCGTGTCGAGCAGCGAAAACACCCCGACCACAAACGCGCTGTCAGCTTCTTCGTTCGATAGAAGCTGCGCCGTCAACAGCTCCATCAAACGCCCGCGGATCACGGCGGTGGCCCCAACCGCCTGCGGCGTTCCCCCGAGATGGGCATTGGTCATCAGCAACGCAGCCCATTTGAAGAGGCGCTTGTGCCCCAGCAGCATCACGGCATGGCGGAATGAAGTGACTTCGGTTCGCATGCCGAAACCGGCGGAATTGATGAAACGAAGCAGGATGAAAGACAAGGTGGGCTCGTGCTTGAAGAGCTCTTCGATCTCTTCGTCGCTGGCCTGTTGTCGCACCATGTTGATCAACTGCAGAATCGAAGCTTGCGCGGGTCGCACCTTCTGGGCCGGCGCCAGCACGAGCTGCGCAAACCACTGCCCTTGAAACAACGGAAAACCCGCAGTGCTCGCTTGAGCATGCTGCTGGGCAGTTTCAACATTCTCGGCAATCAAGATCGCATTGGTCTTGGATTTCGCCAGCTTCACCAACGCACCCAAAGCCTCGACCTCGACCGCCGACAGGTCGAACTTGATGAACGATGCCAGCGGCACCCAGGACTCGTAAGCTGGCGTCAACACCGAGTCGTCAAAAGCAAACCGGAAACCGCAGCGCCTGATGGCCTGCAGGCTCGCCAGGCGCTGCTGTATCAACTCGTCAGGCGCTTCCGGCAGCGCAAGGACCTCGAGCACCATGTTGCCCTGGGTGACAAGCTCAAGATCCCTAGAGTCCAGGCTGTCGTGACTGCAACTGATGAAAATGGTCTTTTGACCCGCCACCGCCTTGTTGTTCGTGAGCGTCAGCACCTTGAGAAGCAGCAGCGCATCGGCGGCGGCTGCAGACTCATCGGCGGGGTCCATGTGGTCAGAGAGCGTGTAGCCAAAGACCTCTTGCTTGCCATTCAATATGGCTCGACGCGCAATGACCGAAGCTTTGGCTGCGCCTGCCGACGACGGGGAAGAGGGTGATGGGGGCAAGGGGCGAGTCGGCAGGTAGATTTCAATAAGGCGCTGGAAGTTCGCTCGCGAACATCCCGACAGCCGCACGACTTAAGTCAGGCGCCACGCCAATCGCCGAAGCTGACCCTGACAGAACGTCAAGATCCAGCGTCGGGCAGAAGTGCGCCAAGGCAGCGGCTGATCAGCCGGGCAGACAGCACCAGTCCCTAGCCGAATAACTCAGTCGATGATGACAAACACAGGCATCATCACTGTGGGCAATTCTAGCAACTTGCGTCTCAAAGCTCCTGGCCGACGATGCTCCACTCGTTGAGCGTCAATCGAAAGCCTCTCCAGTTCAACTGCGACCCACAGGTCACTGGATCGGTGTCATATCGAATGACCCTGATCGCGACGATCGAGTCGTGCCCGAACAACGGCGCGCCATCCGAAAATGTTTCAACTGTCGGATCCCAGACGCGTATGCCGGGGCCTTGGGCGTCAAGCACCGCGACGCACTCGTGGTAGACCAACGTGCCGCTGGTCCAATAGTCGCCGCCCTGGTAGCGCCAAAGATACTCAAAATCACGAACCATATTGATGTCGTAATTCTGGATCAGTTGCACACTCAAAGCCGGCTTGCCCACCGCCTTCAGGCTTTCCAGCGTCAAAGCGGCCAAGGTGCCGCAGTCTATGGTTTGGCGCTCCATGATCTGGCACCAATGAATCGGGCGCTCCAACGGGCCCCAATGCCAGCGCGCCCTGAGCCAAGGGGATGGCAATCCGGCAATCGCATGGTTCACTCGCGACTGGCCGTTGAGCCAGTCACGGGCTATGCGGCAACAGGCATCCGGATGCGACTGGATGACGGTCGGGCTGAGCGGTTTGAATTTCGTCAAAGCGGCCTGAATGGCGGCATCGCCAGGCGCCGCATCGGTCATTCTTGCCAAATTCAGTGTATTAAGCCTGTCGTTCATAAATGCTCCCAATACCAAACCGATAGCTCATGCTCGCTTCATAGGCGCCGGCATGCGAAAATATCAAGAAGTCGCCTTCGCGTGTTTCTGCTGGAATCAATATTCCGTTCGCTAGAATATCATGCTCCATGCATACCCGTCCGAGGATTCTGCCAACACCGCTCGTCAATTTCGTGAGCTTGCCACCGGGCGTCAAGTGATAAACATTGCGAGCAAAGTCGACGGCCAAGGGCAGCTCGGCCAGACAGGCATCCGCAACGACCTCATGGACATAACCCTCGCCGCGTCTTTCGAGCACCCTGGAAACCAAGACCTGCGACTGCTCGCAAATAGCCTTGCCGGGCTCGATGATGACTTCTTGAACATGGCTCAAGATATTTTTGATATCGCCAAGCAAGGGGTCCAGGAGGTTAGCGACAAAGGGTGAAAAGCTTTCACTGGTCCAGCCGCCACCGATGTCGCAGATCTCTATCTTGCGTCCACAGATATTCTCAAGTGTTCTGGCTTGCTCCAAAAACGCCTGGGTTTGCTTGAGCCAAGATTTCTGTCCGGTAACACTGCTCTGGTGGTGTTGATGGACACCGAAGCCGACCCCGGCGGGCAAATGTTCACGAACTGCAGCGGCGATCGCCTTGAACTGGTCCAAAGACTCCAGTTGAATGCCAAATCTGGAGTTCACATCGAACGGTCGCAAGCGCAAGCCGATGTTCTTCGCCACCAGCGGCCTGAGCTTGCAAAGGCGCACGAATGATTCGAGGCTGTCGGCGAACACGACATGAATGGCTTGTCCTTCGAGATGTCTTTCGACCAACGGTACCGGTCCGTTGTAGACCATGTCCTCGAAACGAAAACCCACCTCGCGCGCCCAGAGCAACTCCTCCATGCTGATGCCTTCGGCTCGGAAGCCGGCCTTGAGTGCCGCCTCCATCAAGCGCCGATCAGGATTCGTCTTGATGCTGTAGGCCGGGCTCAGGCGAACCGGTCGGCGCGCTGCCGCCAGCTTTTTCATCAACTTGAAAGGCGCGTCGACAGTATCTGCCAGGAAAACCCTATTCGGCGTCTGGAAATCTGATGGCTCATTTTTCAGTACGGATTCTTTGAGCATTTTTGGCAGATATTTCTGCTCATGCTCAGTCAACTCTTCGTTGATTTTGAATTTCGCGCCCGGCGTCGCCGTCGGTGACAGCCGCTGCATCAGTTGCGGCAGTCCACCCGGGCTCGAACTGGACAGTTTGCCTGAGACCGCACCGCGCTTGGTTTCCCTGAAAGTGGGTGGCGCTGGCAACTGCATCTGGTTGAGCACCGGAATCTCAAGGACCAAACGCGTGAACTGCCGACCGGACGATGTTGCCGGAGCCGCCGCGATGCCGGAAACAGCTTCGATCAGCAGGCCTGGAAGATTGATGCCGGCCAATGTCGCGCCATGGATCCAGGCCGGGAAGCGGTAGTTCAAATCAATGAACCACAATTGCCCAGCCTCATCCCGTACAAACTCCAACTCGCCGCCGCCAGTCCAGTTCAGTTGTTGCGTGAAATTTTCAATGGCTTCAAACAAATCAGCCGGGCATTCGGTCACATCGCCGGCCCAGCATTTACCTTCTGCCGTGATCTGCCGCTTCTCCATGAAAGCCGCACCCAGCAGTTTCCCTTGGTTTGCAGCGAACGCCACGGTGACGTCGAGACCGGAGATTTCACGTTGCAAGAAGAAACTCTCGCGACCCCAAGTTGTCAGGAGTTCAGCCCAAGTCGCCTGGAAATGCGGCCAGTTGTAAACTCGACGCGCGTCCATGACCGGGCCTTTGAGCCACACTTTCCAGCCATGACTGACCGCAAAATTGTAGATGTCACGCGGGTCGGTGCTCAGGTCGATGAATTCCGGAACCTTGGCCGGCAGAATTTCAGAAACTTTCTCAAACGGTTTGACCGTGCGGTCAAAAGTCTCTGCAGAAGGAATCAGAACTGACTTTATTCCGGCATTGGCCAACCAGCGCGCCTCAAGATCCGACGCCGGCAGAAAATACCCACCCGCTGTCGCGAGACGATGACGAATCTGCTCCAGATGCAAGGGCAAATCAAGATCGCTCCAGGGCCGCGTGATCCAGACCTCGTCAAAGAACTGGCTGTGCAGTCCGCTCGAGAACGCTGATTGGTCTTTGCCAATCAAGAAGCAATCTGGATAAGCTGCTTTGAGAGACCTTGCGATGCCGATGCCAGGCGCCGGATTGACACCGGTATGGCAGGATGAGATCGTTATATTGAGAGGCTTCATACTGTCTTGAACTGTTCTTGCGATCGGATGGCGCGGCCTTTGCCGGCCGGCTGCTATAGCTGGCATCAAAACTGTCTGGCAGCGCTCACTGCCGAAGTTTTATATACTCATCCAACTCTTCGAGCAACTCGGGGTTGTTTTGGACCAGCGTCATGAAGTGGGTTCTGTTCAAGCTCAGACAGGTCGATTTCTTGCGGGCCCGAACGGTGGCACTGCGCGGCACATGCTTGATCACTGCGATCTCGCCGAAATGGTCACCTTCATCGAGAATCGCAATCCTGCTTTCATGCCCTTCTGAATCGACTTTCAGCACATCCAGACTGCCGCGGAAAATGATGTAGAACTTTTCACTCAAATCACCTTGCTTCATCAGCACGGCGCCTTCCTCGAAGTCCTCGAGGATGAAATTGGAAGCAATGCTGGCGAGCTGGTCCAAGTTCACTTTCGAGAAGATCGGAATCGATTTCAACCGTTCCGGTGTCACCCTGACCGAACCGTCCGCCGCGGTCGACACGCCGGTTTGCTTGTCCCACATCTGGCTGTAAAGACCGCGCTTTTCGAGCAACTCGTAATGGTTGCCCTGCTCGGCGATCTGCCCTTGGTCGAGAACGAAAATCTTGTCAAAGCGTTGCACCGAGTTCAGACGGTGCGTGACCATGATGACGGTTCGGCCGTGGGCCAGTTGCTCGATCGAGTGGTTGATCGATGCTTCAGTGCTCGGGTCCAAGGCTGAGGTCGGCTCATCGAGCAGCAGCATCGAGGGGTTTCTGATGAGCGCACGGGCAATTGCAATACGTTGCCTCTGACCACCTGAGAGAAACCCACCATTCTCACCGACAAGCGTGCTGTAGCCATACGGCAAGGCACAGATGAAATCGTGGATCTCGGCCTTGCGGGCGGCTTCCTCGACTTCCTCCTGGGTCGCATCGAGTTTGCCGACAAGAATATTTTCAGCAATACTGGCGTTGATCAGGTAGGCGTCCTGCATTACCACACCCATCTGCCCACGCAGCGACTCTTGGGTCGCATCCCGAATGTCAGTGCCATCGATCGTCAGCGTGCCCGAGGACGGGTCAAAGAAGCGCATGATCAGGTTGACCATCGTGCTCTTGCCCGAGCCGCTGCCCCCGACCAAGGCCACCGAGGTGCCGGCTTTGATCGAGCAAGTCAGATCCTTCAGAATAGGAAATTCTTTGGTATAGCCGAAGTCGACATTTTGGAAATGAATTTCAGAGGTGAAGACCGGCAGCGTGATCGCATCCGGGCGGTCGACCACTTCGATCTCGGCGGTTATCAAATCGTTGACCCGCCTGACCTTCTGCGATGCAGCCATGACGACCGCATACAGACTGGACGCGGAACTGGCGCCGGCCGCCACGCTGCCCAGCAGGCCGATGCAACCGAAAAACGAGCCAATCGACAAGCCGCCATTGATCACCAGCGCGGCACCCGCACCGACGATCGTCACCAATATGACATTGACACCGTACAGTGATGACAGCGGTATCAGGCTGGCATAAAAGCCGAAACCAGTAGACGCCCTCATCAGGTTGTTGTTGCTGATCGAGAACTTGCGAATGCTTTCCTTTTCAGTGCCCAGAGCGCGAATGATGGGGCGCGAATGCAGGGATTCCTGAAGCACGCCCAGCATGCCTGATTCGAAACCTATTTTCTGGTAAATGAGGCCGTCAACCCGGGGCCCCAACACCTTGCCGCTGATGAAGCTCAATGGCACCAGCATGGCGGTCACGATCGCGATTCGCCAATCGACGATCGCAATCGTCAGCAAGCATCCGAAGACAACCAAGACGCATTCGATCAGTGCCGGCAAGGCCCTGACGTAGGCTGCTTCGATGGACGCAAATTCAAGCGAAAAGCGCGACAGCAAATCAGACGAATCAACCTTCATGAAATAGCTTGACGAGAGCCTGTTGAGCTGCTCGAACATCTGGGCCCGCAGGTCTCGCATGACCTTGCTACCGACATCAGAGGCCAAGCGGGCCTGGGCCACCGCGGCCAGTCCGCAGACGACAAATAGCACCAGCAAACCGACCATTATCTTGACCAGCAAATCAATATTCTTGAATGGTATGACGGTATCGAAAATTGTCCTGAAACCCAAAGGATAGGTCACATAGAGGCCAACTTGCAATAGTATGCAAACGCCGATCAGGAGGCAGCTTGGAACATAAGGTTTCAGCAGCACGCCGAACCACGCCACTAGCCCAATGATTCCGCTAGTGTCAATCGGTTTGGCAATATTTTTTGAATGCATACTGAGTTCGCTCCTGAATACCATTAAAACCGCTGCTATTGCCCAATCTTGATCGGCAACAGTCGAAGCGGGGCCTAACGGGTAAAACAATCAAATCGCCCGGAATGAACTGGGCGCCAGCGACGCCCGACAGCCAACGCTCGAAGAGCTGCGCGTGCCTGCCAAACCCGCATTGGCGTTTTCACTACTTTAATCGCTTTTCGCGAATCGGTGATCTCTACCAAGCTTGTGTCGCTTGCCCAACGGCTCGCACAACTTGCGCATGTTAGCGGCGCCACTCCGCCCAAGCTTGCTGAACCTTGCATTTACCGATGCAACTGCGTTTAGTGCCTGAAATCCCAGATTTGGCCGGCAGTGACGCGATGCGATGGCACTGTCGCCAGCCTCAAGATCGATCTCATTTGCTGTTTTTTCAATCATGACAATTACTTACGACTTTTTTGTGACGACCCGCTTCGACCTCGGGCAAAGGCCTGGACCGGCTGGAAGCCCGCCCGGTGCGCCAGTGTCGACCCACGCAGCGCGCTGCCTCAGCACGCGACAAGCGAGGTCCGCCACGCCAAAGCGCAACGCCACGCCGCTCGACTCTGCTCAGGTTTTTCGGGATGAATCGAAGGAAACTCGTTCAGCATGAGGTCGTCGGCCTTGAATCTCGAAATCGAAATTCGAAAATATCATTTTAATCACTTTGACAACTTTTTGAAGTGAATCGACAAGCGCACTAACTAAGCTTATGGGGTCAGAAAGACCGCGGCACGGGATCGAATTGGCAAGCCATGCCCCAAGCTTTTCAAGCCATCGGGTCGGCCGGGACCGCAGGATTGGATTGACATCCATCGATGCCGGCAAGCGCAGCACCTGGGCCGCGTGCAAAAATTTGGCACCTGCATGCTCTGACTGCCAACGCCCATGAAGATCTTCGATGCTGCGGCGACCCGCGCCGAGCTGCCGTTCGACCGTTTGATCCCCGCGCTGCGCGAGTTGTTTGCCAGCGGCTGCGAGGTGCCGAGTCGCCACGTGCACCAGATCGCCTGCGTGGATCGAGAACCGATCACCTCGCTGTTGATGCCGGCTTGGCTGCCAGGGCGATGCTACGGCGTCAAAATCGTCAACATCGCCCCCGCCAACGCGGCCCGCGGCCTGCCCAGCCTGCATTCGACCTACCTGCTGTTCGATGCATCGACCGGGGCGCCGATCGCGATGCTCGACGGTGACGAGATCACCTCGCGACGCACCGCTGCCGCCTCTGCACTGGCGGCATCGTGGTTGGCGCGCGAGGACGCGAGCGAGTTGCTGGTGGTCGGCGCTGGCCGGGTCGCCAGGCTGCTGCCCGCCGCCTACCGGGCCGTGCGGCCGATCGCGCGGGTGCGGGTCTGGGCTCGTGTGCCGGCGCGGGCCGAGGCCCTGGCCCAGCAGTGGCGTGACGAAGGATTCGACGCGCAAAGCGCCGACGATCTGGACGCGGCGATGGCTGCAGCCGACATCGTCAGCTGCGCGACCTTGGCCACCGAGCCCTTGCTGCACGGGCGCTGCCTGCGCCAGGGGACCCACCTCGACTTGATCGGCAGCTTCACGCCGACGATGCGCGAAGCCGATGACGCTTGCTTGGCCGGCGCGGCGCTCTATGTCGACACCGATGAAGCGCTGACCAAGAGCGGCGACCTGATCGGGCCGATGCTGCGCGGTGTGATCACGCAGGCCAGCGTGCGCGGAACACTCACCAGCCTGGCGCGCGGTGACGCACCCGGCCGGCTCAGCCCGGACGAGCGCAGCGTGTTCAAGTCGGTAGGCACGGCGCTCGAAGACTTGGCCGCCGCGATGCTCGTGCTGAAGCTTTGAGCGCCCCAAGGCCGGCCGAAGCCGGCCGCGCCCGTGGGGATCAAGCCGCCAAGCCACATTTGCTTGAGATGAAAGCCGACGCGCACCCCGTTCGCTGAGCGCCAGAACAGGCGCTCGGCAATGCAGGAGCGGCCGGGCGCTGCCAAGAAGCCACGCTTGCAAGTTCGCTGACTTGTCAACTGCGCGCCAGGCACTTGGCCCGAACCCACGCTACATTGCCGCATGAACACCCGCATCGTGCTGACAAAACGCCCCGCTGGCTGGGTCGATGAATCCTGCTTCGCGGTCGAAGACTGCGCCGAGCCGGTCTGCGGTCCGGGTGATGTGCTGCTCGAGTCCATCTACCTGTCGACCGACCCCTACTTGCGAGGCCGCATGAACGCAGGGCCTTCGTATGCGCCTGGGTTCGAGATCGGCCGAGCGATCGTCTCGCGCGTCGTCGCGCGGGTGATCGGGTCGAGCAACAGCCGGTTCCAGACCGGCGACATCGTCTGGGGCTTTCTCGACTGGGCGCTGCGCAGCGTCGCGCCGCGCGGCGAAGGCCTGCACAAGATCGACCCGTCGCTGGGCCGGATCAGCCATTCGCTGTCGGTGCTCGGCATGCCCGGACTGACGGCCTGGGTCGGCGCGATCGAAATCGGCAAGCCAGCGCCAGGCGACACCGCCTACATCTCGTCGGCCGCTGGCGCGGTGGGCCAACTCGCGGGGCAATTCGCCAAGCGCGCCGGCGCACGCGTCGTCGGCTCGGCCGGCAGCGACGACAAGGTGGCGTTTCTGCTCGAGCGCTGCGGCTTTGATTCGGCCTTCAACTACAAGACCCTGGCCATCGACCAGGGCTTGCGCGAGCAATGCCCGCAAGGCATAGACCTGTACTTCGACAACGTCGGCGGCGCCACGCTGGAAGCCGCGCTGCGCCATGCCAATGTCGCCGCCAGGTTCCCGGTCTGCGGGATGATCTCGGCCTACAACGAGGTCGGCGACGCCGGCATCAAAGGCCTGCAGGCCTTGCTGAGCAAACGGATCGCGATGACCGGCTTCATCATCTACGACCATGTGCACAAGCTCGCGGCCTACCAGGCCCGCGTCGCACCGTGGCTGCGCAGCGGCGAGCTCGTCTTCCACGAAGACATCGTGCCGGGCATCGAGCGCGCACCGGCAGCGCTGATCGGCATGATGAAGGGCGAAGCGATCGGCAAACGCCTGGTGCAGGTCGCCGCCGAATAGACCGCCCGACAGACCGCTGAGTCGCCAGACCCGGCCCGCGCGCGCGTCGCCTGCGGCACAGCGGGTGCGCAGAGCGCGCCCGACAATGCGTGGCGGCGATAGCCGGACAAACCATGGGCAGCTCGGAGGCAAGGTGAAAGTACAAGACATTCAAGCAGTGATCTGGGACTTCGGCGGTGTGATCAGCTCGTCGCCGTTCGAGTCCTTCAGACGTTTCGAGACCGAGCGAGGGCTGCCGCAAGACTTTCTGCGCGGCGTGAACGCGACCAACCACCACGACAACGCCTGGGCCAAGTTCGAGCGCGCCGACATCGACCTGCAGGGTTTCGACCAGGCATTCGCCGACGAATGCGCGGCGCTAGGCCATGTGGTGCGGGGCCGCGAGGTGATCGAATTGCTCGGCGGCACGATCCGCCCGTCGATGGTCGAGGCGCTGCGCCGGCTCAAGCCCAAGCTCAAGATCGGCCTGATCACCAACAACGTCGCGAGCCCTGATTCGGTGGGCCTGAACCCTTCGGGCCGCGACGAGGTGATGGCCATGTTTCACCAGGTGATCGAGAGCTCGAAAGCCGGCGTTCGAAAGCCCGACCCATTGATCTACCGGATGATGTGCGATGCGCTAGGCGTCGCGCCCGAGTGCTCGGTGTTCCTCGACGACCTCGGCGTCAACCTCAAGCCGGCGCGCGACATGGGCATGCGAACGATCAAGGTGGGCGACCCCGACCTCGCACTGCAGCAGCTAGAAGCCCTGGTCGGCTTCCCGCTGCGCGGCTGAGCCCGCGCCCCGCCCAACCGAAGCCGCTGCGGGACTGCAGCGGCACCCCCAAGAAAGCTGTCTCCTCATGTCGATTTCACTCTACGACGCCAGCGTGTCGACCTACTTGCAGACGCTGGGCGCGGTCGGCAAGTTCCTGGAAAAAGGCCTGGCCCATGCCCATGCCCAGGGCCTGGCGCCCGACGATCTCGTCGAGACCCGCTTGGCACCCGACATGCTGCCCTTGCGCTTCCAGATCCAGTCCGTCGCTCACCATTCGCTGGGCGCGATCGAGGGAATCCGCAGCGGCGTCTTCCGCCCGCCGGCCGACCTGCAAGCGCTCGACTACCCGGGGCTTCAGGCGCTCATCGCCGACACCAGCGCCGCGCTGCACAAGCTCACGCCGCAAGAGGTCAACGCGCTGGACGGCGGTGACATGTTCTTCGAGATCCGCGGCACCCGCATGCCTTTCACCGCTCAAGGCTTTTTGCTGTCGTTCTCGTTGCCCAATTTTTTCTTCCACGCCGCCACCGCCTACGACATCCTGCGGTCCAAGGGTGTCGTGCTGGGCAAGCGCGACTACCTGGGCGCGCTTCGCTTGAAGGCCTGACATCGCACGCGCTCGCAGGTCGCAGGCCCTGGCGCTGAGCCGGTGACCACGCTGCTGGGATTCGACCTCGCGACGCTGGCTTGGATCGCCGCGGCGACGCTGCTGGCCTTTGTCGTTCGCGGCTTGTCGGGCTTCGGCTCTTCGATGGTGGGCATCGGCGCGTTGAGCATCTTGTTGCCGCCGGCCCAGGTCGTGCCTGCGTTCCTGGCCATCGAGTTGCTGAGCACCGTCCACTTGCTGCCCAGCGTCTGGCGCCAGGTCGATTGGCGCTCACTGCGCTGGGTGATCGGCGGCTGCGCGGTCTCAACGCCTGCGGGCTTGCTGCTGCTGGCCGGGCTGGACCCGAACCCGATGCGATGGTTCGTGTCGATGTGCCTGACCGTGATCGCGCTGCTGATGCTCAGCGGCCTGGCCAGCCGGCTGGCGCCACGACGCCAGCCCGGTCCGCTGGGCGCAATGGCGGTTGGCATCGCTTCGGGCCTGCTCAACGGTGCGGCCGGCATCGGCGGTCCACCGGCGATCGTTTTCTATTTCTCGACGGCGGGCACCGCGGTGAGCCGTGCCACGCTGATCGCGTTCTTTCTGTTCACCGACCTGTACGCACTGGCCTGGGCCGGCGGCACGGGCCTGCTGACCACTTCGGGCTGGCCGCTGATCGTCGTTGCGCTGCCATTTGCGCTGCTCGGCGTGTGGCTAGGCAGCCGGCTGTACCTGCGGCTCGACGAAGCCAAGCTGCGGCGGCTGATCTGGTCGCTGCTGGTCGGGCTGGGCGCGCTCGGCCTGGT
This sequence comes from Bordetella parapertussis, assembly GCA_945878355.1. Taxonomy (GTDB): domain Bacteria; phylum Pseudomonadota; class Gammaproteobacteria; order Burkholderiales; family Burkholderiaceae_C; genus Pseudaquabacterium. The sequence goes on from CAMCTC010000024.1 coordinate 22,379, forward strand.
CAGCGCTGCCGCACGGCTGGCGCCGTGACCCTGGCCGGCTGCGCATCGCGCACGAATTTGGTGAATGCTGGCCGCCAAGCACGGTGTCGGCGCGTTTGCGGGCCGGGCCGCGCAGATGGAATATCAACGTCCGCGCGCAAATTTCGCAGGCCAAACAGGGTAGCGATTGACCCTGATCGGGACGACCCGAATTGGCACTGGCGCGATTCTCGCTAGTATTCGGGTACCGGCGGCCACGATGCCGCTCAACACCCCACTCGCAAGAAGGTCCCCACCATGCAAGAAGAACGTGAACTGCGCGCACTGATCGAAGACGTGCGCACCGGCAAGCTGCCACGCCGTGGCTTCATCCAGCAGATGGTGATGCTGGGACTGACGGCGCCTATGGCCTCGATGATGTTGATGCACGAGGGCTTGGCACAGTCGCAAGGCAGTATTCCCTACAAACCCACCAAGCGCGGCGGTGGCGGCACGCTCAAGCTGCTGTACTGGCAGGCCTCCGTGCACCTGAACCCGCACTATGCCGGCGGCACCAAGGACCAGGACGCCGGCCATATCTTCTACGAGCCGCTGGCCGGCTGGGACAGCGAAGGCAACCTGGTCCCGCGGCTCGCTGCCGAGATCCCCAGCCGCGCCAACGGCGGCCTGTCGGCCGACGGCAAGAGCGTGACCTGGAAGTTGAAGAAGGGCGTCACCTGGCACGACGGGAAGCCCTTCACCGCCGACGACGTGGTGTTCACCGCCGCCTATGCCGGTGACCCGGCGGCGGCTATGGTCACCATCGGAACCTACAAGGACATCAAGGTCAGCAAGATCGACTCGCACACCGTGCGCATCGACTACCCCAAGACCACGCCCTTCTGGGCCGAGGCGCTGACCGGCGTCACCGGCCTGATCCTGCCCAAGCATGTGTTCGAGCCCTTCATGGGCGCGAAGTCGCGCGACAACCCGGCCAACACCAAGCCGGTGGGCACCGGGCCTTACAAGATCGTCGACTTCAAACCGGGCGACACACTGCGGGCCGAGGCCTATGCTGGCTACCACATCCCCAACCAGCCCTTCTTCGACGCGCTAGAGGTCAAGGGCGGCGGCGATGCCACCAGCGCCGCACGCGCGGTGCTGCAGACCGCCGAATACGACGTCGGATGGAACTTGGCGGTCGAGGACGAGATCCTCAAACGCCTGGAAGCCGTCGGCAAGGGCAAGATGGAATTCAAGGCCGGCAGCGACATCGAATTCGTGTCGCTCAACGTCACCGACCCGTGGAACGAGGTCGACGGTGAACGAGGCAGTGCCAAGAGCAAGCACCCGGTCTTCCAGGACAAGGTCGTGCGCGACGCGATGAGCCTGCTGATCGACCGCAAGGGCATCCAGGAAGTCATCTATGGCCGTGGCGCTGTGGCCACCGCCAACTTCCTGAACAACCCGCCGCGCTTCCGCAGCCCCAATACCAAGTACGAATTCAACATCGACAAGGCGATCGCGCTGCTCGAGGGCGCTGGCTGGAAAAAGGGCGCTGACGGCATCCGTGCCAAGGGCAATCTGAAACTGAAGTTCGTCTACCAGACCTCCGTCAGCGGCCCACGCCAGAAGTGCCAAGCCATCATCAAGGACGCCTGCACCAAGGCCGGCATCGACCTGGAGCTCAAGAGCGTGGTCGCCTCGGTGTTCTTCGGCGGCGACTTTGCCAACCCGGACACCTACCAGAAGTTCTGGACCGACATGCAGATGTTCACCACCACGATGGGCGCGCCCGACCCGCAGTTTTTCATGGAGCAGTTCACCAGCAGCCTGCACTCACAGAAGGCCAACAAGTGGGCCAGCCGCAACCTGTTGCGCTGGAGCAACAAGGAATACGACGAAACCTTCGCTGCAGCGCAGGTCGAAATCGATCCGGTCAAGCGCGCCGCGATGTTCATCAAGTGCAACGACCTGGTGGTCAACGACGGCTATGTGATCCCACTGTTTGCCCGCCCGCGGCCAGTGGGAGTGGTCAACAAGATGTTGATCCACAGCTCGGCCTGGGACAGCCTGACCTGGTCTATCGGTTACTGGACCCGGGAAACTTAAACCCACCCCCGTAGCGCCTGCGGCGCTCCCCCCTCAAGGGGGCGCCGCAAGCGGTCCGGCGGAGCCGGCTCCGCTGCGGCCGCTTGGCTGGCCTAGGCAGCTGCACTGCCCATAGATTTGATCTTCCCCTTTTGCTTGAGCGCCAACCGGCGCCTGATCTCTTGCTCAACTACATCCTCCGCCGCCTGCTGATCGCGCTGCCCAGCCTGCTGGGCATCAGCGTCGTGCTCTTCACGGTGCTGGCGCTGGCACCGGGCGACCCTTTCGAGGACCTGGCCAACAACCCGTCGGTGCCGCCCGAGGTGCGCATGGCCCTGCGCGTGCAGTTCGGCCTAGACGACCCGATCTGGCAGCGCTACCTGAGTTGGCTGAGCAGCATGTTCCAGGGCAACTGGGGCTTTTCCTTCGTCAGCCGCATCAATGTCGATCAGCTGATCGCGCAGCGCATGCCGGTGACCCTGGCGGTGATCGGGCTGTCGCAGCTGCTGGCCATGCTGGTGGCCTTGCCGGTGGGCATCCTGTCGGCTGCCAAGCCCTATTCGTGGTTCGACCGCATTGCCAGCACCTTGGCCTTCGTCGGTTTTTCGCTGCCGACCTTCTTCACCGGCGTGATCTTCATCCTGTTCTTCAGCATCTACCTGGGCTGGTTTCCGTTCGTCTACCGCAGTGACTTGTCAGCCACCGGGCTGGACTGGTGGTGGCAGCAGTTCAGGCAGTCGATCATGCCGATCACGGTGCTGGGCCTGTTCCAGGCGGCGAGCATGATGCGCTATGTGCGGTCGGCGGTGCTCGATGTGATCCGACTCGACTATGTGACCACCGCGCGCAGCAAGGGCCTTGCCGAGCGCACGGTGATCACCAAGCATGTGGTGCGCAACGCACTGATCCCGGTGGTCACGCTGGTGGCGCTGCAAATGCCGGCGGTGTTCGGCGGCGCCATCGTCACCGAGCAGATCTTTCGCATCCCCGGCATCGGCAGCCTGCTGATCGACGCCATCCTGCGCAACGACACACCGGTGATCATGGCGGTCACCTTCGTGTTCAGTTGCCTGGTGATTTTCTTCAACTTGATTGCAGACTTGCTCTATGGCTGGCTCGACCCCCGCATCAGCTACCGCTAGTCGGCACTGTCCACGCAAGGCACTTGGGTAATGCAAGAGATCACACAAGTCCAGCTGGCGCCCGAGCTCGGTAAACCGCGCCTCAGCACCTCTCCTGGCGCCGAGGCTTGGCGGCGCTTCAAGCGCCACCGGCTGGCCTACTGGAGCCTTTGGTTGCTGGGCTTGATGGTGCTGGCGGTCTTGCTTGGGCCGCTGTTCTACAAGGTCGGCATCAACGACATCGACTTCAAGGCCCGCTTGGCCTCGCCCACGGCCAGCCACGCCTTTGGCACCGATGACCTGGGCCGCGACCTGCTGGCCCGCATGCTGTACGGCGGGCGCATCAGCTTGGCAGTCGGCATGGCCGCGATGCTGATGGCCATCACGGTGGGCGTGCTGGTCGGCTCGGTGGCCGGCATGGCGCGCGGCTGGGTGGACTCCATGCTGATGTGGCTGACCGACCTGTTCCTCAGCCTCCCGCAGCTGCCCTTGCTGCTGCTGCTGATCTTCCTGTTCCGCGAGCCGCTGAAAGCCGCGTTCGGCCTGGAGGCGGGCGTGTTCATCCTGATCGTCGTGGTGATCGGCGGCTTTCGCTGGATGCCGGTGGCGCGGCTGGTGCGGGCGCAGTTTTTCAGCCTGCGCGAGAAAGAGTTCGTCGAGGCCGCGCGCGCGCTGGGCGCCAGCACCACGCGCCAGGTGCTGCGGCACATCCTGCCCAACAGCCTGGGTCCGGTGATCGTGGCCGCCACCATCGACGTGGCAGCGGCGATCATTGCCGAGAGCACGCTCAGCTTCCTGGGCCTGGGCTTCCCGCCCGACATCCCCACCTGGGGCCGCATCCTGTACGACAGCCGCGACTACATGGACCTGGCCTTGCACTGGGCGCTGTTCCCTGGCATGGCGATCTTTCTCACGGTGCTGACGATCAATTTCATCGGCGACGGTCTGCGCGACGCGCTCGACCCCAGACGGGTTCTCTGATGCCTCTGCTCGACATTCAGGGCCTGAAAACCCACTTCAAGACCGACGAGGGCTGGCTGCACGCGGTGGACGGCGTGGACATCAGCATCGACGCCGGCCAGACCGTGTGCGTGGTGGGCGAAAGCGGCTGCGGCAAAAGCGTGACGGCCAAGACCGTGCTCAAACTGATCGACATGCCGCCCGGCAAGATCGTCGCCGGCAAGGTGCTGTGGCAAGGACGCGACCTGGTGCCGCTGCCACCCGAGGCCATGCAGAAGATCCGCGCCAAAGAGATCGCGATCATCTTCCAGGAGCCGATGACGTCTCTGAACCCGGTCTACACCGTCGGCGACCAGATCGCCGAGAGCGTACGGCTGCACGAAGGCCTGTCGCGCAAGGACGCGATGGACCGCGCGGTGGAGATGCTGCGGCTGGTGCGCATCCCCACGCCCGAGCGACGAGTCAAGGACTACCCGCACCAGTTTTCAGGCGGCATGCGCCAGCGCGTGATGATCGCCATCGCGCTGGCCTGCAGCCCAAAGCTGCTGATCGCCGACGAGCCGACCACCGCGCTCGATGTGACGATACAGGCGCAGATCCTGGACCTGATGCAAGAGCTGAAGGACCGCCTGGGCATGTCGGTGATGCTGATCACCCACGCGATGGGCGTGGTCGCCGAAGTGGCGCAAAAAGTGGTGGTGATGTACGCCGGCCAGGTGGTCGAGGAGGCCAGCGCCGAAGACCTGTTTGCGAACCCACGCCACCCCTACACGCAAGGCCTGATCCGCAGCATCCCGCGCATCGACACCGCAGCCCTGCACAAGGTGCGGCTGGAAGCCATCCCCGGCACCGTGCCCAAGTTGATCGACCCTGCACCCGGTTGCCGCTTTGCCGGCCGCTGCAAGTTCGCGATGGCGGATTGCAGCATCGCCACGCCGCCGCTGCGCGAGGTGGCACCTGGCCACAAGGTGGCCTGCATCTTGGAAAGCGCCATCCATTGAACCACCCCCTACGCGCTTCGCGCGCCCTCTCAACAGGGCACCGCCAGCGGCCCGGCAGAGCCGGTTCCGCGGCGTTCGCTGGCTGGTGTTTGCGTCATGGCCAGGGGTTATTGACATGAATGGCGACACCCGCACCCTGACTCAGTCAACCGGCAAGACACCGCTGCTGAAGGTGCAAGATTTGGTCAAGCGCTTCCCGATCCAGGGCGGCCTGTTCAGCCGCACCGTGGGCCAGGTGCATGCGGTGGACGGTGTGAGCTTCGAACTGCCTGCCGGTGAAACCCTGGGGGTGGTGGGCGAAAGCGGCTGCGGCAAGAGCACCACCGGCCGCTGCATCCTGCGACTGATCGAGCCCACCTCGGGCCAGGTATGGTTCGAAGGCAAGAGCGTCACCGACGCCGGCAAGAGCGAATTGCGGGCTCTGGCTCGCGACATGCAGATCATCTTCCAGGACCCGTTCGCCAGCCTGAACCCGCGCATGACGGTCTCGGCCATCATCGGCGAGGCGCTGACCATCCACAAGCTGACCAAGACACGCGCCGAGTACGACGCGCGCATCGTCGAGCTGCTCGAGACCGTCGGGCTGAGTGCCGACCACATGCGCCGCTACCCGCATGAGTTTTCCGGCGGGCAGCGCCAACGCATCGGCATCGCACGCGCGCTGGCCGTCAAGCCCAAGCTGATCATCTGCGACGAAGCCGTCAGTGCGCTGGACGTGTCGATCCAGGCCCAGGTGATCAACCTGCTCGAAGACCTGCAGTCGCAGTTGGGCCTGACCTACGTCTTCATCGCCCACGACCTGTCGGTGGTCGAACACATCAGCGACCGGGTCGCTGTGATGTACCTGGGCCGCATCGTCGAGATCGCAGCGGCCAAGGACCTCTACACCGCACCGCAGCACCCCTACACCGAGGCGCTGCTGTCGGCCGTGCCTATCCCTGATCCCAAGCTCAAGCGCCGCCGTATCCTGCTGCAAGGCGATGTGCCCAGCCCGATCCACCCGCCCTCGGGCTGCCATTTCCACACCCGCTGCCCGATTGCCCGCAAAGGCCTGTGCGACGTGCAGGCGCCGGTGCTCAAAGCGGTTGGCGAAGGCCACCAAGTGGCCTGCCACCTACGAGGCTGATTGCGGGGTTGACTGCGGGGTTGATGGCGCGACTGACCGCGCGAGTGATGACGCGGCTGCCGGCGCGTCAGCGCTTGCCGAAGCCCAGCTTGGCCGCAAACCGGCGCATGCCGCCCAGCCAGCGATCGTAGTCCCCGGCCTTGCGCTGGAAGTACTCAAGCACGGACGGGTGCGGCAGGATCAGGAACTTCTCAGCCTCGATGCCGGCGAGCACGACCTCGGCCACCTCGGCCGGCGTCATCACACCGTCGGCGCGCGCCGCCGACGACCCCGATCGGGCCTGGATCATCGGCGTGTCCACCGCCTGCGGACACAGCACCGAGACACGGACGCCGGCATCGCCATGCTGCACCGACAGCCATTCGGCCAGCGCGATCGCCGAATGCTTGGTCACCGCGTAGGTGGCCGACGGCAGCGACGTGATCAGGCCGGCGGCCGACGCGGTGCTCAGCAAGTAGCCCTCGCCGCGCGCGCGCATGCCAGGCAGCACAGCGCGGGCCGCGTACAGGTGCGCCATCACATGCACCTGCCAGTTCAGCTGCCAATCGGCATCCGGCGTGTTCTCGTCGCCGTCGCGGATCAGCCCCGCGTTGGAGAAGAACACATCGACCTGGCCGAAGCGCTGCTCGGCGGCAGCGACCAAGGCCTGGACGTCGGACTCGACACCCACGTCGCCGAGCACGGCGATCGCTGGCGCCGGCGTGCCGCTGCCAGCGCCGTCGTGCGACAGGTCGGACGCGAGTTGTTCGAGCGCCGCAGCCTGGCGTGGCAGGTCGGCCAGCACGAGGCCGCGCGGTTGCTCGGCGGCGAAGCGAATCGCCAGCGCGCGGCCGATGCCGCTGGCAGCACCCGTGATGACGATGACGCGGTCTTTGAGTTTCATGGCAATGTCTCCGGTGCGTGCCAAGCTGGCCGCGCCTGTTGGATGGGAACTGGTGCGCGGCAGCGGCGGTGATCCGCTGCAGCGATCGGGAACTGACACCGCTCAAGCAAATGTGGCTTTGCCACTTTGCTTGATCCCCGCGGGGGGCGGCCGGCTTCGGCCGGCCTCGGGGCGCTCAATCCTAGCGGCAGCGGCAGCCCCATCGGCAAAGTCGACCCAGTCGACCGACAGGCCCGGGCGACCGGCGCGCAGCGCGCTTTGAGCTCAGTCGACCGCGCGCGCCTCGCTGTGCCATGGTGTCCAGATCAATCCGGCGCCGACGCTGTAGTTGGCCTGGCTGCGCAGCAGCGGGCTGGCGCTGTTGGCAGCGCCGTGCAGTGACATGCCACGCACAGAGACGAACCACGACAGGTTGTCGCTCTGGCGCCCGCTCAGACCCAGGCTGAGCTCGGTGCCCAGGTAGCCGCCCCGGGCCGCGTAAGCCGGCCGTCCGGCCTTGGCCTGCGCAGGCTCGACCTGGTAAAAATACTGATTGGCGGCCCGGCTGGCCCAGATCGGCTGCAGGCCCAGGTTCAGCGCCGCAGGTCCGCCGCCGAACGGGCTGGTCGCCATCGGACTGAAGCGCAAGCGCAGCTCCGGGTCGAACATCACACCGCGGCCTTGCAGGCTGTGCAGATCGGTCGAAGCCAGCGCGCGCGCCTTCAGGCGCAGCGTCGGGCTGCCCCATTCCTTGCGCAGCCCTTTGTAGATCAGCTGCGGCCCGAGACCGAACATGTAGTCCAGCGCAGGCATGCCCTGCCGCGCATCGCTGTTGCGGGCATTGAAAGCGGCGCTGGCCGTGAAGTCGAGTTCGAAGTCGCGGTTGTTGACCATCCGGCCGCTGATGCCTTCGCGGTCGATCCGCAACATCGGACCGCGGTAGCTCAGGTAGGGCACGACCAGGCCGCGGCCGTGGTTCTGGTCTGCGCCTGGATAGTCGCTGACCCAGCCGCCGCCCAGCGCCAGCCCAGCCTCCCACAACGACCGGCCCGGCTCGGCAGGCTGGGCAAGCACCGCCCCGCTGCCCAGCAAGGACAGGCCCAGCGCGGCCAGCAGGCCGCAGCGCGAATGAATCATGTTCAAAATCCAGTTTGTTTCGAGTACACCGCCATCGGCGAGCTTCTGCCCAAGACGCCATCAGCGCCGCGGGACGCCCCCGAGTGTCTCAGATGCCAGCAGGCGCGAGCGCCGCAGCGCAAAATCGCAGCCTCGTCCAAGCCCGAAGCCCGCAGCCCTCGCCTGCCGCCCGCCAGATGCAACTGCAAGACCTTCGACAGCGCCTGCGTGCGCTGGGTGCCAAACCCGCGCACGAGCAGCGCTTGCTGCGCCAATGGGCCAACGCGCTGCCACAGCAAGCCGGCAAGCGCAGGCTTGAGCATTGGCTGCCACAGTCGCTTCGCGACGCGCTGCCCGCGCTGAACGCAGAGCTGGCCGGCTTGGTGCGGCTGCAGTCCGAGCACCCGGGCGAAGACGGCTCGGCCCGGCTGCTGCTCGCGCTGGCAGACGGCCAGACGATAGAGGCCGTGCTGCTGCCGCGCGACGGCCTGTGCGTGTCGAGCCAGGTCGGCTGCGCGGTCGGCTGCCTGTTCTGCATGACCGGACGCGAGGGCTTGCTGCGCCAGGTCGGCAGCGCAGAGATCGTCGCCCAGGTTGCGCTGGCCAGGACGATGCGCCCGGTCAAGAAGGTCGTGTTCATGGGCATGGGCGAGCCCGCTCACAACCTCGACAACGTGATGGCGGCGATCGAACTGCTCGGCACCGCCGGCAACATCGGCCACAAGAACCTGGTGTTCTCGACTGTCGGCGACACGCGGGTCTTCGAGCGCCTGCCCCAGGGGCCCGTGAAGCCCGCGCTGGCGCTGTCGCTGCACACCACCCGAGCCGCGCTGCGCGAGCGCCTGCTGCCGCGCGCGCCGCGCCTGAGCCCCGATGAGCTGGTCGAATTGGCCGAGGCCTATGCCCGAACCACCGGCTACCCGGTGCAAGTGCAGTGGACGCTGATCGAAGGCGTCAACGACGGCGACGACGAGGTCGAGGGCATCGTCCGCTTGCTCGCCGGCAAGTACATGGTGCTCAACCTGATCCCCTACAACCAAGTCGACGGCCTGGACTTCAAGCGCCCGAGCTGGGAGCGAGCCGCCGCGATGGCGCGCAAGCTGCACCGCCGCGGCGTGCTGACCAAGCTGCGTCACTCTGCGGGTCAGGATGTCGAGGGCGGCTGCGGCCAACTGCGCGCCCGCTCCGCAGTCGAGCAAGTGGTCGTGCTGCGGCGCAGCGCGTAACGCAGCGCGTGAGCGCGCGACGCTTGACGCCACGCGCGATGACCAGGTCGTCGCGTTGCGGTAAGGTGCGACGCTGACCGCAGGCCAAGCAACGCCAAGCCGCGCCAAGCAGCGCCAAGCACCACCCGGAGACCGAAGATGTCCGAGCCCGACCCAGCTGCCGATGACCCCCACGATCACGATCACCCCGCGCCAGCGGCCGGCGCGCTGGGCATTCCGCGCAGCGGCGTCTTCGACGGCCCGGCTTTCGAGCGCGCGATCGCCGACCTGCTGCGCGCCTGCGGCGTGACGCCCGACAGCGCGCACACCGGCAAGACGCCCAAGCGGGTGCGCGAGCTGTGGGAGCGCCGCCTGCTGGGCGGCTACGCGCTCGACCCGGCCGAGGTGCTGGGCGAGGGGTTTGCCGACCCGCGCCAGGACATGGTGGTGGTGCGCGGCATCGCGGTACACGGGGTCTGCCCGCACCATCTGGTGCCGTTTCGCGGCACCGCCCATGTGGCTTACGTCCCCGGCGGGCGGCTGCACGGTTTCGGCCGCATCGCCAGGCTGGTCGACGCGATCGGCCACCGCTTCACCTACCAGGAGTGGATGACGCGCGACATCGCCGATGCGCTGGTCACCCATGGCAAAGCCCAGGGCGCAGCCTGCGTGATCGAGGCCGAGCAGCTGTGCCTGCTGCTGGGCGAAGACCGACGCGGCGACGAGCGGGTCTACACCCAGGCGTTCGCCGGCTGCTTCAACCAGGACCCGCAGCTGCGCAGCGAGTTCATGCAGGCAATCGGCAGCCGCGGCGCTTGAGCTGCCCGCGCTGAGCGCGAGGCTGATGGGATTTGCCGCTCAGGATCGCCACATGAAGGCCGCGAAAAATCGGCCAATTCCCGATGCGCGCTCAGCGGCAGCACATGGGCGATGTACTGGTCCGGACGAACCACCACCAGCGCACCCTGCTGGCGGTCGATGCCACGCAGATCGAAGATGTCGACGCCGCTCTTGAAGTCCGGGCAGAAGGCTTTCTCATGGTCGATCAGTCCGTGACGCCGCAGGCCTCGAAGACCTGAGGGTCACCTGGCCGGAAGCCATTCAGATGGAACTGCATGCCCGTTCTCCTGTGTTCAAGCCGCTGCGCCAGCCGCGCTGGCCTGCGCCGGGGCAAGGGTCACCCCAATCGCCACCGCGGCCGACTTACCATGCATTGTGATTTGCCACCGCCATCGGTCGCCGCGCCAGAACGGCTGGCGGCCCCCGCCATCGTGAGCCGCCAGCGCCCCAGCTGGACACCGCCCGTGCGCGACGGCGTCAGCGCCAGTCGGCTGGTGCTGGGGCCAGGGCCCTGGGCCAGCTTGGCCGATTTCCTGACCGCTCGCCTGAGGTCGGGCATAGATTGGCACGCGCGCATGGCGCGGGGCGAGGTGCTGGACGCGCAGGGCTGTGCGCTGCGCGCCGATGCGCCTTGCACCCCGGGCCTGGTGCTCTGGTACTGGCGCAGCCTGCCGCCCGAGACGCGCGTGCCTTTCGAACTGGTGCTGCTGCACTGCGATGAGCACCTGGTCGTCGTCGACAAGCCGCATTTCCTGGCCGCGATACCCGGTGGCCGCTACCTGCAGGAGACGGTTCTGGTGCGGCTCAAACGCCTGCTGGGCAACGACGACCTGGTGGCCTTGCACCGGCTGGACCGCGAGACCGCGGGCGTGCTGCTGTTCAGCGCCCAGCCGTCCACGCGCAACGCCTACCACGCGCTGCTGCGCGAGCAACGCATGCACAAGGTTTACGAAGCGGTAGCACCCTGGCGCGGCGACCTGGCGCTGCCGCTGACCGCCTGCCACCGGCTGCAAGAGCTGCCGGGTGCCCGCCACCTGCCCGTGCAAGTGGTCGCTGGCGCGCCGAACGCGCAGACGCTGGTCGAGCTGATGCGGCCCTTGGGCCAACAAGACACTGCAGGCAAGCCTGCGCTGGCCCAGTACCGCTTGACACCGTTGACCGGCCGCCGGCACCAGCTGCGTGCGCAACTCAACGCGCTCGGCCTGCCGATCGTGGGTGACAGGATCTACCCGACGCTTTGGCCCGAGCCGGCGGCCGACGTGCCGCCGGACTACACCCAGCCGCTGCAGCTGCTGGCGCGCGAGCTCTCTTTCATCGACCCGCTGAGCGGGGCGCTGCGGCGCTTCGTCAGCGCGCGGCAGCTGGCACGCACTGAAGGCGATTGAGGGCCAGCGCAGGCCGTCGCGTGGGCGACCTGCGCCACCGCGCTGCCTGGCATCGGCTGCGGACGCTGTGCACACTAGGTCAGCCGAAGCTGCATGAAGACACTGTGCGGGTCTGCCAGGTAAGCGCCAAATGGACCGGCAACCACAAAGCCGTGGTCCAGATACAAACAATGCGCTGCACCAAAGGCGGGGTGGGACCCGGTTTCCAGACTGAGCGTGTCGTAGTTTCGATCGCGTGCCACCGCCATGATGTGCCGAAGAATCGCCCGCCCCGCACCTTGTCGCCTGGCTGCCGCAGGCGTACGCATCGACTTGATTTCGCCATGCGTCGGTGAGAGTTCTTTCAACGCGCCGCAGCCCAGAAGGTCTAGGTCATGCCACGCAGTCCAGACCGTTATGTCTGGCACCTTCAGTTTTGACAGATCCAAAGCGAAGACCTGCTCAGGCGGAGACAACTCGAACATGTTGTCCAGATGCTCTTGCAGAAGTGCGTGAACAGCAGGTCTGGAGAGATCGTCAATTTCGATTCGCATGGCGGGAAACGACCTTGGTTCGTCACACCTGACAGCTTGATCCGTGATCCTTGGCATGCCGCGGTCCCGGCGAGCGATGCGTGCACTGATCTGCACGCATCGCCGAGGCTCAGCCAGGCATGTCGCTTGGAAAGCGTACGCTCACAATGAAGACTATGCTTTAGTTCAGCCAGCAAAGACCACACCGGCACCGGCCAGTCGAGCCACCTCGGCGGCCGACAGTCCGAGCAGCTCTTGCAGGATCTCGCCGGTGTGTTCGCCCAGTGCCGGCGCTGGCGTGCGCACCGAGCCCGGGGTCTTGCTCAGGCGCACCGGCACATTGGCCATCAACACCTTGCCCGAGCGCGGGTGGTCCATCGTGATCAGTGCCTCACGCGCTGCCACTTGCGGATGGTCGACCACCTGGCCGATGTTGTTGACCGCGCCGACCGGAATGCCGGCCTTCAGGAAGATCTGCTCCCATTCAGAGTAATCGCGCGTCAGCAGCGCGTCCTGCACGATGTCGATCAGCGCGATGCGGTGGGTCACGCGCAGCCGATTGCCGACGAAGCGCTCGTCGGTGAGCAGGTCGGGGCGTCCGATCGCCGGGCAAAAAGCTTTCCAGAGCTTTTCGCTGCCCACCGCGATCGCCAGGTCGCGGGTCTTGGTGCGCAGTGTCTGGTAAGGCAGCAAAGCCTTGTAGGCCGTGCCCATCGGGGCCGGCATCTCGCGCTCGACACCATAGGACGCGATCATGGTGTTGAGCAGGCCGAGTTGGCCTTCCATCATCGACATGTCGATGCGCTGGCCCTGGCCGGTCTTGTCCTTGACCCGCAGCGCCAGCATGATCCCGAAGGCCGCGTACATGCCGGCGGTCATGTCGGCGATCGAGGTGCCGCAGCGCACGCCGCTGCCGCCTTCCTCACCGGTGATGCTGATCATGCCGCTTTCGGCCTGCAGGATCAGGTCCATCGCGGCCCGCTCGCGGTAAGGGCCGTCCTGGCCAAAACCGGAAATCGATGCGTAGATGATGCCGGGGTTGCGCGCACTGACCGCCTCGTAGCCCAGCCCGAGCTTTTCGAGCGCGCCAGGGCGAAAGTTCTCGAGCATCACGTCGGCCTTCTCGATGACCTTCAGGAACAGCTCCTTGCCTTCCGGGCTCTTGAGGTTGATCGACAGCCCGCGCTTGTTGCGGTGAAGCGAGACGAAATACGCCGACTCCGCCCCGCCACCTTCGGTTGCGGCGCCCCAGGCGCGCGAGATGTCGCCGCCGTCTGGCGATTCGAGCTTGTAGACCGTCGCGCCGTAATCGGCGAGCATGGTCGAGCAATGCGGGCCTGCGAGCGCATGCGACAGGTCAAGGACGACAACGTCTTCAAGGGGCATCTTCATGGCTTGTCTAGTCTCGGTATGTTTGTTGGATTCGGGTGTCGGGGTTGCTGCCCCTGGAGCATACCGGGCGAAGCCTGCCGCCACGCACGGGGATTGCCCGAGTGGATCGGTCGTCGCGATGGTGAAATCCGGTTCAGAAACCCTGCGCGCCAGGCCACACTCTTTCTTCGCCACTAACCTACTTGCCAAATTTCGTCAAGCAGCTTACATTGCCTGTTGGAGAAGGCGACGCCGCACTGCAAGCTATCGGTCGTCAAGGCACTCGTGGCGTCAGGCAAGGTCCGCACCACGAAAACGGCGCTGGTCGGCGGCGCAGCCTTAGGTCTTGATGCAATCGGCATCATCCAGGTGGTCAGCGCGCTCAGGCCTTCGAACTTCTACAAGAGCATGACCACGCATGGCGACCATCGTGTCTGGCAAGACGTGTATCGGCCCAAAACCCCGTTCGGCGAGATCTATCTCAAACTCTCGGTCGTTGAAGATGTGCTCATCGTGTCGTTCAAGGAGCTATGAAGATGAATTGTCCAAGCTGCGGGGCAAAGCTGGTGCACGACACCCGGGACATGCCCTACGCCTACAAAGGCCAGACGAACGTCATCCTGGCGGTGACCGGTGACTACTGCCCCGCCTGCGACGAAGCAGTCCTGGAAATAGAAGAGTCTGTTCGCACCAGCGCGTTGATGTTGGCGTTCAACAAGAAGGTCAACGCCGCGATCGTCGACCCAGGCTTTATCGCCAGCGTTCGCAAGAAGTTGGCGCTCGATCAGCGCGAAGCTGCCGAGATATTCGGCGGCGGTGTCAACGCGTTCTCGCGCTACGAGAACGGCAAAACCAAGCCGTCGCTCGCGCTCGTGAAGCTTCTCAAAGTGCTGGACCGCCATCCCGACTTGCTGGACGAGGTTCGCGCCGCCTAGCGCCGGCGCTCTCGATCAATCAGGATGACGGTACCGGATGACGGTACCGGGTCTTGAATCTGAACCCTTTAGTCCAGATGACCGGCCGCGAGGCGGGGCTCGCCGCACCGGCGCAAGTGATCAACCTGCGCGCTTCAACCGGCCAGTCAGGGCTTGATCTCCACCAACCAGTCGGTAAACTGGTCGGATTGAACAGCATGGAGTTGTCGCGATGCCCCAGTTCGTCGAGGTTGGTGCCTATGACGCCAAAACGCATTTTCCGGAGTTCCTGCGCAAGGCCCGCGCGGGGACGACGTTCCGGATCACCAATCGGGGCGAGCATGTCGCCGATCTCTGCCCGCCCAGCGCCACGACGGACCGGACGAACGCCGCGCAGAGGATGCTGCAGTTCATGCAATCGCAGACACCGGTCGCCGGCTTGGACGTGAAAGCCTTGATGCAGGACGGGCGTGATTGATGCGATTTGTGCTGCACAACTCGGTCGTGATGCGCTGGCTTTTCGGTGATGGAACGGCCCAGGCGCAGGCTTACGCGGCTCGAATCCTGGACTTGCTGACGCAGCAGGATCACCTGGCGCTGGTGCCCTCGGTGTGGGCGCTGGAGGTCGGCAATGTGATCGTCCGCGCAGAGGCCAAAGGGATGCGGCAGGAAGCCAGGGGTGCGGCTTTTGTCGGCATCCTGGCTGAGATGGCTATCGAGGCCGACCTGGGCAGCAACGCGCAGGCCCTGGGCGACACCCTGCAATTGGCGCGGCGTCACGGCCTGTCGACCTACGACGCTTCATACCTGGAACTGGCGCTGCGCCAGGGTTTGCCGCTGGCAAGCAACGACGAGGCACTCAACAAGGCCATGAGCAGCGCGGGTGGCCGCTTGGTTTGAGGGTGCAGGCGGTGCACTGCCGCAAGATGGCGACCAGCCTGTGCCCAGATGGCAAGAGCAGTTCGCTGAGTCGACTTCGGCCAAGTCGACCGCTCGCGGCCGCCGCCAACGCGCACCACCCGTCCTGTGCCATCATCGTCGGCACATTGCCCCACCGACCCCAGGCCTGTCATGAACCCCAGCTTCGAAGTCTTGCCGCGCGATCTGTCGCCTTATCGCGTCGGCAACGTCGGTGTCGATTACGTTCACCGCTTCGACTCGGGCCGGCCCGGGCCTCATGTGCTGGTCAACGCGCTGACCCACGGCAACGAGTTCTGCGGCATGGTGGCGGCCTGCCACCTGCTCGACCAGGGCGTCAGGCCGCGGGTCGGCACGCTGACGGTCAGCTTCGCCAATGTCGAGGCCTACCAGAGCTTCGACGTGAGCCGGCCTTTCGACAGCCGGCAGCTGGTGCACAACCTCAACCGCATCTGGTCGGCTGAGTTGCTCGACGGCGCGCAGGACAGCCCCGAGCTGCGCCGCGCCCGCGCGCTGCGGCCGGTGGTGGACGCGGCTGACCATGTGCTCGACCTCCATTCGACCAGCCAGCCGGTGCAGCCGTTCTGGGTCTACGCCAAGTCCGATCGCAACGGCGCGGTGGCGCTGGCCATCGGCAGGCCCGCGGTTCACCTGGTGATGCCGCAAGGCCTGGGATCGGGCACGCCGATGATCCAGCATGGCCGGCTCGGCAGCCTTGAGGGCAGCGGCGTCGGGCTGGTCGCCGAATGCGGCCAGCATTTCCTGCGCGCCAGCGCCGACCTGGCCACCGAGGTGGCGCTCGACTTTCTGGCCTATTTCGGCCTGGTCGAGCGCGCGGCACCATCCCCCGCGCCGCAGCGGCGCTTCGAGCTGCTGCAGACCTGCATGGTGACGCACGACGACTTTCGCTTTGCCCGGCCGGCGATCGGCTTCGAGACCTTCGCCAAGGGCGAGCTGATCGCCAGCCAGGGCCCCGACGAGATCCGCGCCCCCTGCGACGACTGCACGATCTTGATGCCCACCCGAGAGCCGATCATCGGCCGCGAAGCGGTGTACCTGTCACGAGCGATCGGCTGAGCTGCGCAGTACCGCAACGCCAAGCCGGCAACGCCAAGCCCGCAACGCCAAGACCCCAGCAAATCGGCATCGCGCGGCGGCCATCGATCAGCGATCGGACTCAAGCGAGCCAGCACCTGAAGAAAGGAAGACCCATGTCCACGACCGTCGAGTTCCAGTTTGACTTCGGCAGCCCCAATGCCTATTTCTGCCACCGGGTCATCCCCGCGATCGAGGCGCGCAGCGGCAAGCGTTTCAGCTACACACCGGTGCTACTGGGTGGGCTGTTCAAGCTGGCGAACAACCGATCGCCCGCCGAGGCCTTCGCCGGCATCCCGAACAAGCGCGCCTACGACCGTCTGGAGATCGAGCGCTTTGTGAAAAAGCACGACCTGAGCGCTTACCGCTTCAACCCGCATTTCCCGGTCAACACGCTCAAGATCATGCGCGGCGCAGTGGCGGCGCAGGCGCTGGGCTGCTTCGAGCGCTATGTCGAGGCGGTGTACGCAGCGATGTGGGAACAGCAGCGTGACATGGCCGACGAGGCGCAGATCCTGGCCGTGCTCGCGGCGGCGGGGCTGGACGGCCCGGCCTTGTTGCTGAAGTCGCAAGACCCCGAGGTCAAGGCCGGGTTGCTGGCCAACACCGAGCGGGCCCATGCCCGCGGCGCCTTCGGCTCACCGACCTTCTTCGTCGGCGACGACATCTACTTCGGCAAGGACAGGCTGCGCGAGGTCGAGGAGGCGATCGCGCAACTGCGCTGAGCGCGGATCAGGCCGGCTGCGCGGCGCCGATCGGGCGTCAGTCGAATATCCATCGAGCGTGATCTTGGCCTTGGCGATCACGTCGGCCCAGCGTTTGCGGGTGTCGACCAGCCAAGCCGCGGCCTGAGGCTGGGTCAGCTTGGTCGCCGCGTCATCGCGTTGCGGTTGAGCAGCTTGACCTCGGGTGAGTTCATCGCCGACTCGACCTCCCTGGCCAGCCGAGCAGGCGCCGTCACACCGGCGGCGGCAACCACACGGCGCCGTGGAGGCCCCGCAGCAGCGCCGCCAGCCACAGCCCCGTGTAGGCCAACGCAAAGAGCCAAAGGCCGAAGCGCGCGCGCGATGGCCACGCCGACAGCATCAGCGCGCCGAAGAAGGGCACGAACTGCTGGGCGTGCGAGCCGATGAAGTGCGCCGGCCGCAGATCGCCGCCACCCAGATGCCAGCCCAGCACCGGCAGGCCGGCGCCGGTCGGAGGCTGCGCGCTGGCCAGCGGCACGGCGGCGCCAACGCCGAGGATGAATGTCATCACGAGAGCGAGCACCACGGCTTCACGCCAGGCCCGAGGCACGCCGGCATCGCCATGGCGCCAGATCTGCCAGGCCAACAGCGGCTGCGTCAGCATCATCGACATCGCACCGAGGCCCATCAGCTGATACGCCAGCATGTGCAGCCGATCGCCGACGTTGTAGTGCGAGGCCTGGCCCAGCGCCGCCTGAAGGCTGATGTAGCCGACCTCCGCTGCGCCGGCGGCGACGATCGTCCACGCCACCAGGCGCACGCTCCGTGAGCGCCGCTGTGCCGGCGGCAGCAGGCCGACGAACCAGGCGGTGCTGATGGCAAAGAGGCTCAGGGAGGCCATGAACTTGGCCGGCTTGACCCAGATGTTGACGCCCCGGAGCTCGCGCCCGTCCAGCCCCATGGCGATCAGGGTGGGCACCAGCGCCAGGGCCATGAACAACGCGAAAAAGGTCAAGGTACGCTCGCGGTTCGCGGCTTCGCGCCACAAGGTTGGCGGCGACAGCCGACTCGCCCTGACTGGCTGGTTGTCGGCGCGGCTCACGACAGTGCCTCGCGGGGCTTGAGAATCGCGAAGCTCAGCAGCCCGATGGGCCCGAGCATGAAGGTCAGCAGCAGCACCGGCACCAGCAGCAGGTGGGACATGCGCAGCTCGGCGGCCCGGGTGGCGATCCAGCCGCCGACGAAGAGATCGAAGGCCAGGTAGTGCACCCAAGCGGCCGCCAGCGCGCCGGGCAGCTCGAACAATGCGCGCACCGCAGCCAGTGAACCGAAGCCACCCTGCCCGCGCCAGTGCGTGGCCAGCAGCGCCACGTACAAAGTGGCCAGTACCAGGGGCAACCAGCGCCCGGCGACGCGGCGCGCCAGCGGCGCCCAGCGCGCGCCGCCAGGCGAACAGGCCAGCGCCAGCCAGCCGAACAGCGCCGCGCCGTTGGCCAGTCTGAAAGAGAGATCAGGATCGAGGAGCATCGAGTCAAGGTTGAATTGGATTAGCTAGACAGTGTCTAGGACGCGAACGGAATGCTGCGATGCCCTCTAGACAGTGTCAAGTCACCTGCTTTTGCATGGCAGCGTCGCCGCAATCCTCATCGCATGGCCACCCGCCATACCGCACTGGGCCCAAGTGCACGGCCTGGCCGGCCTCCTGGTCGACGGGCCGCTGGACCAACACCTGCCGGGGCAGCCCGAGCGGCTGGCCTTTGCACGCGAGGCCACGGCGCTTTAGGCCCAGCAGGTGCTTGGGCGCGACCTGCGCTGATCGACTTGCCATGGCGGACCTAGACTTTTTTCGCGCGAGGCCCTATGACGCGCCTCGGCATGGCTGCGCACCAGCTCGCGCAAACCGCCCTGTAGCGCTGCGCCTGTTACTGCAACGCATCGATGACGACATCCTGGCGCAGGCAGGCGTGGCGTTCGACGCCGCCGCCGTTGCGCCCAATGGCCGGCCTCTGGTCGGAGTGTTGATTTTTTAATTTTATGCCAATACAATAAACCAGCCTATGCGCTGCAGCTTCGACCCAGCCAAGGACGCCGCCAACCGGGTAAAGCATGGGCTGTCATTGGCCGATGCGCCACTGGTGTTTGAAGCGAGCGCCGGACAAGTTGACGCTATCGTCATCCAGGACCAACGAGGCTCGACAGATGGACTTGGCATTGGTGGAAGTGGCCAGTGTGGTGCTGGTGCTGATGTATGTGCTGCGAGGCCCAGGCGAGGTGCGGGCCATCTCATTGCGCCGGGCATCGAAACAGGAGCGGAAGCTGTATGCGAGCTGGCAAGAAACCCACTGAGCGCAAGCCCTCGGGCACCGATTGGGAGCGCGTCAATCGAGAGGCAGCAGTCGATGCGCCCGTGCCTTTCGACGTCGCTGCGGATGCAGGCATCGAGCCCTACGACCCGAACGATGCCGCCGCTGTTGCGGCCTACTGGCAAGAAGCGACCGTCAAACGCAGCCGTGGCCGCCCCCAGGTGCTGGTGCGTCGCCCGACGCTGAACATGCGAGTCGACGCCGAGGTACTGGAGGCGTTCAAGGCGACCGGGCCGGGCTGGCAGACCCGAATCAATGCGTTGCTGCGCGAGGCCGTCAAGCGTGGCTTGGTGAAGGCTTGATGGACTGACCATCACGCCCCTGGCATCGACGCTGGTCCTCGGCTGGCGGCAGGGCTTGAGCCACAGACAGCGCCCGAAAGCCAGGCCTGCCGAAATCCCATTGCCCCAAGCCCACCGCACGGCGGCAATACACCATGTAAAGCCGAAACATAGAAACGCTTTAAGATCATTTTTCAGAACCCTGAAACCCACCACAATCCACGTACCTCCGACTCTTCTCGCCCTTGGCGAGTGCCACGATGAAACGCATTGCCTTGTTCGTGTTGACCAACCTGGGTGTGATGCTGGTGCTGGGCCTGACCGTCAATCTGTTGGGCCTGAACCGCTTTCTCAGCGCCAACGGGCTGAACCTGAGTTCGCTGCTGGGCTTCGCGCTGGTGATGGGCTTCGGCGGCGCGTTCATTTCGCTGCTGATCAGCAAGCCGATGGCCAAATGGACGACCAAGCTGCAACTGATCAACGGCTCGCCCGACCCCACCCACGCCTGGCTGGTGGCCACCGTCGAGCGCTTTGCGCAGAAAGCCGGCATCACCACGCCCGAGGTCGGCATCTACGAAGGCGAGCCCAACGCCTTCGCCACCGGCGCGTTCAAGAACTCAGCGCTGGTGGCGGTGTCCACCGGCTTGCTGCAGTCGATGACGCGCGAAGAGGTCGAGGCGGTGATCGGCCACGAGGTGGCTCACGTGGCCAATGGGGACATGGTGACGATGGCGCTGATCCAGGGCGTGATGAACACCTTCGTGGTGTTCCTGTCGCGGGTGATCGGCAACTTCGTTGACAAGGTGGTGCTGCGCAACAACAACGACGGCCCGGGCATGGGCTACTACATCACCACCATCGTGCTCGACATCCTGCTGGGCGCGGTGGCCGCCATCATCGTGGCCTGGTTCTCGCGTCAACGAGAGTTTCGCGCCGACGCCGGTGCCGCCCAGTTGATGGGCAGGAAGCAGCCGATGATCAACGCCCTGGCCCGCCTGGGTGGGCTGGACCCTGGCGAGATGCCCAAAGCGATGCAGGCCATGGGCATCAGCGCCCGGCCCAGCAGCCTGATGTCACTGTTCTCCACCCACCCACCGATGGAACAGCGCATCGAGCGCCTCAAGGCCTCGGCTTGAACGCGCCCCGACCAGGCGCGCAGATCGAGCGCATCGAGGTGTAGCGTGCGCTCGCCGCCGCCGTGGCCTTCGTCGGCCCGGCCCGTTGCGGCCGTCAACAGCCCGAATCTAGCGCGGTCACCTTGATCTGGCCGCGGTAGGAGAGCTTCTGGCGGACGACGTTGCGCTCGTCGACGAACTCACCAAAAAGTGGTTGCGCCGAAAGGAGGTGGTGTTGGCCTATTTGGCGCCGACCTTTGCCGCCATGCAGTCGATCCGGTCCACGCTGTCCGACCTTCATGTCAGCGCGGGTACCGACGTCGCAACGGTCACCTGCATGCTTGACCAAACCTATGTGCTCGACGGTAAATCGACCACCATCAGCACACCTACCACGAGTACGCTTCGCCGCGTGAACGAGACCTGGCGAATCGTCGTGATGCACTCTGTGCCGTTCGCCGAAGACTGACCCACAAGGTCTTGGTTCTTGAAGTGACGGCAGGCGTCAGCCGTCATTCTCTTGCCGACAGCAACGCAGCCAAATCTACTTTGCCAAACGCGTTTTAGATTGGGCGTGATGCTCAGGCAGCAGGACTTCAAGCAGGTGGCGGGCCATCAGCCGGCGGGCCATCAGGCACGCTCAACGCGGCGCCGGCAGCAAGCGCTGCACCAAGGGGTGCAACACCCGCTTCTCGGTGGCGATGGCAAAGAAGAACTCCTCGACAGCGCCACAGCCGGCCACGCGCTGAACCTCGCCCGCGGCCGTCAGCTTGTCGTCTACCAATTCGACCGCCGGAAACACCCCCATGCCAGCAGCGCCGAAAGTGACCAGCAGGGCGCTGTCCTCGAACTCGCCGACGATGTTGGGCGCGATGCCCAGGCGTTCGAACCACTGGTCGATGCGCGCCCTGACCGCGGCATGCGCCGTCGGCAACAGCACCGGCAGCTTGGCCAGCGACTGCGGGAAGCCCTCGCGCGCGGCCGCCAGCAACGCCAGCGGCGCGTACCAGGCCAGCGGTGACGCGCCCAACGGGTGGCTGTAGAGCCGCAGGTTGCGGTTGGGCGGTGCGGCCCGGTCAGCCAACACCACGTCCAGCCGGTGCAGTGCCAGGTCGCCCAGCAGGTCGTCGAACTCGTCCTCGTGGCACAGCAGCCGCAGCCGCGGGGTGTCGATCACCGGCTGGAGCAGGCGCCGCACCGCCAGCTTGGGCAAGCCTTCGGAGATGCCCACCGCCAGCCGCACGCCCGGCGCCACCGCCGCGTCGCGCACCACGCCGGGCAGTTGCTCACCGAGCGCGAAGATCTGGTCGGCCTGGTGCATCGCCGCCAACCCGGCCTCGGTCAGCACCAGCCCGCGCCCGGCGGGCTTGAGCAGCGCATGGCCCAGCGATTGCTCCAGCTCGCGCACCTGCGTGCTGACGGTCTGCACCGCCATGCCGAGCCGGCCGGCAGCCCGCGCCATGCCGCCCTCCTTGGCCACGACCCAGAAGTAGTACAGGTGGCGGTAGTTGAAATCCTGACTCATCGTATTTTTCAGAAGTGTTCTTCACCGATTATCTGCTTTTAAAGAATCATCATTCACCCTATCGTGCGATCTCCTTTCACCCCTTGGAAACCTGTCATGCAAGTGCTGTTCGAATCCCGCGATCCGCAGGCTGCCTCGCTTCGCGACTTGGCGGTGCACCGGCTGCAGTTGGTGCTGCGGCGACTGCGCCTGCTGGTGTCACGCGCCAGGCTGCGGCTGTCCGACATCAACGGTCCGCGCGGCGGCGTGGACAAGCGCTGCCAGGTCGAGCTCGCCACCGACAGCGCCGGCACGCTGGTGATCAGCGCGACGGCGCGCGACTGGCGCAGCGCGATCGACAACGCGCTGTCACGCGCCGCCCGGCTGTTGCTGCGCCAGGGGCGACGCGACCGGGCGACCGCCAGACAGGCCGGCCGCGGCACCCGGCAGGCGCAGGCGCTCGAACCCTGACCCAGCCACCCGCACATCCACCAATCTGTTCCAACCCCTCACTGAAAGCGCACCCCATGGACACCTTGACCCGAACTGCTGCCAACGCAGGCCCGGCAGCCACCCTCTACCCCGTCGCGCTGTTGCCGTCGGCCACCTCGGACGCATCGAACCAGACCGCCGCGCGCCGGGTTTTGCGCAACACCTATGCGCTGTTGTCGATGACGCTGCTGTTCAGCGCTGCGGTGGCCGCTGTCAGCGTGGCGGCCAAGTTGCCGGCGCCAGGCTTGGTGCTGATGTTGGTGGGCAGCTTCGGCCTGCTGTACGCCGTCAACAAGCTGCAGAACAGCGCCTGGGCGCTGCCGGCGGTGTTCGCGCTGACCGGATTCCTGGGCTACACGCTGGGGCCGGTGCTGTCCAAGTCGCTGGCGCTACCGGGCGGTGCGCAAGTGGTCACGCTGGCGCTGGCGGCCACCGGCGCCACCTTTCTGTCGCTGTCGGCCTGGGTGCTGACGAGCAAGCGCGATTTCAGCTTCATGGGCGGTTTCCTGTTCGCCGGCATGGTGGTGGCCCTGCTGGCCGGTCTTGGCGCATTGTTCTTCCAGATGCCGGCGCTCGGCCTGGCGGTCTCAGCGATGGTTGCGCTGCTGTCGGCTGGCCTGATCCTGTTCGAGACCAGCCGCATCGTCAACGGCGGCGAAACCAACTATGTACTCGCCACGGTCGGCCTGTACCTGTCTATCTTCAACCTGTTCACCAGCCTGCTGGCGCTGTTCGGCTTCGGCGGGTCGGACGACTGAACCTGCGCGGAGAAAACCATGAAATGCCCAAGCTGCCCTGACACTCTCCTGGTGATGACCGACCGCCAAGGGGTCGAGATCGATTACTGCCCGCAATGCCGGGGCGTCTGGCTGGACCGCGGCGAGCTCGACAAGCTGATCGAACGCGCCGCAACCACGCCGCCGGCCAGCCCCGACGCCCGCCAGCAGCGGCCGAACTTTGTCGACGCAGGCCACCGCGGCGAGTACCGCGCAAGACACGACACGCACCACAGCGATCGGCACGGCGGACGCCGCAAGTCCTGGCTCAGCGACATCTTCGATTGACACCCCACCCGGCCTTGAAGCGCAAACTTCCGGTGCGCGACCACTTCAACAACGCTTGCCAATGAACGCGCGCAAACCAAGGCCGCCGGGGAATTGGTGTTGAAGCCAACCGGTGGCCAGGCCCTGCAAGCGGCCTGCCGCTGCCTGCCGCACTGACCGAGCACCTGGGCCAGCAAGGTCTGGCGAGAGCGCCGCGCGGGATGCTGCGATTGCTGCAAGCCGGGCCCGGCGACGTGGTCGCCACGGGCACGCCGGGTGGCGCAAAAGCAGGCCAAGGTGATCGCCGTCACCACCCGCCAACGCCACCCCGATTTCCCCGGCATCCCGATGATGGCCGAATCGGGCTTCCCGGGCTTCGAGGACTGTCGGGCCGGTCGGTTTTATCGCGCCGGCCAACACCCCAGCGCCACACTGGCCAACACAGCGATCCAGCAGAAACTGCGCGGCCTGGGCGCGGTGGTCGTAGCATCGACGCCCACCGACTAATGCGAGTGGCTCAAACAAGGCCACGAGCGCTGGACCCCGTTGATCAAGGACGCCGCCGTCAAGGCCGAATGAGCCCCGCATGAAACTCTTCTTTTCACCGACCTCGCCCTATGTGCGCAAGTGCCTGGCCACCGCGATGGAGCTCGGTCTGACCGACCGCATCGAGCTGCTGCTTGGCAAGGCCAGCCCGGTGCTGCCCGACACCGCGATCGCCGAGCACAACCCGCTGGGCAAAGTGCCCACGCTGATCACCGACGACGGCCAGGCGCTCTACGACAGCCGGGTGATCTGCGAGTATCTGGACCACTTGGCGGGCGGGCAACTGTTCCCTCAGGGCCCGGCGCGCTGGCAGGCGTTGACGCTGCAGGCCCTGGGTGACGGGCTGCTCGACGCCAGCGTGCTGGCCCGCTACGAAGAGGCGCTGCGGCCCGAGACGCTGCGCTGGAGCGACTGGCGCCAAGGCCAGCTCGACAAGGTGCGCCGTGCGCTGCATGCCCTCGAATCCGGCTCGCCAGCGTTGGACCAGCAGGTTCACATCGGCACGCTGACCATCGGTTGCGCGCTGTGGTACATCGACCTGCGCTACGGCGAACTGGCCTGGCGCGACAGCCACCCCAAGCTGGCAGCATGGCAGGCAGGCTTCGGCCAACGCGCGTCGATGAAAGCCGAATGGGCTTTGCCCTGACACAGGCCCGCTGCGCAGGCCAGACCGGTCTGCGCAGCGGGCGGGCGCCACTTCTGCAACAGTTGCGAGCCAGGTCCTGGCACCGGCGACCGACCCCGACAACAACGAAGGAGAGACCATGAATCCAGAGATTTCGATCAGTGTGGAGCGCGCCGACGGCTGGGCCAGCGTCGTGCTGGACCGGCCGCGCCGCCGCAACGCTTTCACCGGCCCGATGCTGGACCAATTGGCCGATGCGGTGGACGCGCTGAGCGCCGACACCAGCGTTGCGGCGATCGTGTTGCGCGGCGAAGGCAGCGCGTTCTGCTCGGGCGTTGACCTCACCGAACTGCAGGCCCAGCCGCCTCAGCCCTGGGTGCCGAACTTCGGCCTCAGCCTGCGGCGCGCCCACATCGCCTTGTACAACTGCGCCTGCCCGATCGTCGTCGCGCTGGAGCGCTTCGCGATCAATGGCGGATCGGCGCTGGCCTTGTCGGGCGACTTGATCGTCGCGGGGCAGACGGCTTTTCTGCAGATCGGCGAGATCCACCAGGGCGCGCGCATGCCGATGAACGCGGCCTGGCTGCGCGTCAAAGGCCACGAGCACCTGATGGCCAGGTTGGCGTTGATCGGCGACCGGGTGCCCGGCCCCGAGCTGCTGCGGCTAGGCGTGGTGCACGAGGTGGTCGACGACAACCAGGTGCGCGCCCGGGCCGAGGCGCTGGCGACGCATTTTTCGGCTTGCCCGCCGCAGAGCGCCAGGCGGATCAAGGCCGAGATCCGCGCCCATTCGGCCATCGACCCGCAGACCTGGTTCACCCCCGCAGCGAGCAACTCGCTGATGTCGGCCCAGCAGATGCGCCGCTGATCGGCCCGCCGGCGCCATCGATCCCGATTGCTGCAGGCGTTCATGAAATACTTTGCCGCCCCTTAGCCCGACCAGCCCTAATCCGACATGACCGACACCACTGTTTTCCAAGCCCGCCAGATCCTGACGATGAACCCCGCCAGGCCCAGGGCCACCCATGTCGCGGTGCGCGAGGGTCGCATCCTCGGTGTCGGCACGGCCGCCGACCTGGCCGGCTGGGGGCCGCACCGGCTAGACACCCGATTCGCCGACCAGGTGCTGATGCCCGGGCTGGTCGAAGGCCACAGCCATTTGATGGCAGGCACTTTCTGGCGCTATGTGTACGGCGGCTACTTCGATGCCACCGACCCGGCCGGCAAGGTCTGGCCAGGCCTGAAGACGCTGGACGCCGTGGTGGCCGCGCTTGGCGTGGCGGCCAGCGCCAGCGATGGGCCGGTGACGGGCTGGGGCTTCGACCCGATCTACTTCGGCGAGCGCCGCTGCCACCGCGATGACCTGGACCGCGTCAGCCAGACCCGCCCGGTCGGCGTGATGCACGCCAGCGGCCACATCCTCAACGTCAACAGCGTGGCGCTCGACAAGGCCGGGCTGCTGCGCAGCGGCATCGACCATCCCGGCATTCCGCTGGGCGACGACGGCCTGCCCACCGGCGAGCTCAAGGGCCCCGAAGCAATGATGGCCGCGCTCGACCATGTGGGGCTGAACCGGGCCTTTCTGTCAGGCGACGAGCAAGGCATCACCGATTTCGGCCGCTTGTGCGTGCGCGCGGGCGTGACCACCGCGACCGATCTGGCCGCGACGCTGGGCGAGACCGAGCTCGCCACGCTAGAGCGCGTCACCGGCGCACCCGACTACCCGGTGCGCATCGTCTCGCTGCTGCGCATGATGGGCATGAAGCCGGCCGACGCGGTGGCCCGCGCCCGCGCGCTGGCCGAACGCAGCACCGAGCTGCTGAGACTGGGCCGCGTCAAGATCGTCGCCGACGGCTCTATCCAGGGTTTTTCGGCGCGGCTGCGCTGGCCTGGCTATTACAACGGCAAGCCCAACGGGCTGTGGTACACCGCGCCCGAAGCGATCCGAGAGGCCTACACGCTGGGCCTGAAACACGGCGTGCAGATCCACACCCACACCAACGGCGACGAGGCCACCGAGCTGGTGCTCGACTGCATGACCGAGGCGCTGGCCGCCAGCCCGCGCGCCGACCACCGCTTCACGCTGCAACACTGCCAACTGGCCGACGACGCGCAATACCGCCGAATGAAATCGCTGGGCTTGTGCGTCAACCTGTTCGCCAACCACCACCACTACTGGGGCGACCAGCATTACACGGTGACGGTCGGACCCGACCGGGCCGAGCGCATGAACGCCTGCCGTTCGGCCTTGGACGCGGGCGTGCCGCTGGCGATCCACAGCGACGCGCCGATCACCCCGATGGCGCCGCTGTTCACTGCCTGGTGCGCGGTGCACAGGCTGACTGCGTCGGGCCGGGTGCTGGGCGAGTACCAGCGCATCAGCGTCGACGAGGCGCTGCGCGCGATCACGCTGGGTGCCGCCTACACGCTCAAGCTCGACGCCGAGATCGGCAGCATCGAGTGCGGCAAGCGGGCCGATTTCTGCGTGCTGGCCGACGACCCCAGCACCGTCCCGGCCGAAACGCTGAAAGACTTGCGCATCTGGGGCACGGTGCAAGGTGGCCGCGTCTTTGCCGCCTGAACGATCCTCGCCCGCCGTGACTGCCTGTGCGGCTGAACCCGCGGCTGAACCCGCCCTGCCCACGGTGGTGATCGGCGGCTACCTCGGCGCCGGCAAGACCACGCTGGTCAACCACTTGCTGCGCCAGGCGGCGGGGCGGCGCATTGCGGTGCTGGTCAACGACTTCGGCGACGTCAACATCGACGCCGACCTGATCGAAGGCGCCGAAGCCGGCGTGCTCAGCCTGGCCGGCGGCTGCCTGTGTTGCAGCTTCGGCGACGACCTGGTCGGCACGCTGACAGCGCTGTGCCAGCGCGAGCCCGCGCCCGACCTGGTGCTGATCGAACTCAGCGGCGTGGCGCTGCCTGCGGCGGTGCTGCGCAGCGTGCGGCTGGCGCCTGGCATCGCGGTCGCCGGCACGCTGGTGCTGGCCGATGCCGCCGAGCTGCGCCGCCAGGCCGGCGACCGCTATGTCGGCGACACCGTGCGCCAGCAACTGCGAGACGCCGACTGGGTGCTGGTCAACAAGACCGACCTGGTCGACGCAACCGCGCTGGCCGACCTGCTGCCCTGGCTGCAAGCCCTGGCACCCGGGGCCAAGCTGATGGCCTGCGCGGCCACCGAGCTGCCGCCCGAACTGGTGCTGGGATGGCGCGCCACGGTGGGCGCGACGGCCGAAGCGAGCGCAGCGCCGCCCACGCTCAGCGATGGTGATGGTGATGGCGATGAGGGTCTGGCGGGCTTTCGGGCGCGCGAGATCGGTTCGTTCGGCAAGCCCAGCGCCCACAGCGTGTTCGCCAGCCGCAGCCTGGCGCTGGCGCCGGGCACCGACCTGGCGGCACTGGGCGCTGCGCTGGCCGCACCGGACAGCGGCGTGCTGCGGGCCAAGGCCTTGTTGGCCGACCCGCATCGCCCCGACGGCGCAGGCTGGCTGCTGCAAGTGGCCGGCGGGCGCTGGCAGGTCACGCCAGCGGTGGTGCGAGGGCCAGGACGGCTGGTGCTGATCGGGCTGAAGGGCATGAAGAGCCTGCCAGCGCTGGCCGGCGTCGAAGCCACCAACCCACCCGACGCCTGAGCGGCCCAACATCGGCTCAGACGCGGCTCTCAAGCAAATGTGGCTTTGCCACTTTGCTTGATGCCCACGGGGGGCGGCCGGCTTCGGCCGGCCTTGGGGCACTCAGAAGCGGTCCAGCAACTCCTGTTGCAAGCCTTCGGCTTTCAGGCCCGCAGCCCGGCGCAGCCGGTCCACCAGGTCGAGCACGCGAGCGACCGCGAACGGCTTGGTGATGTAGTCATCGAAGCCTGCGGACATCGCACGCTCGATGTCCTCAGGCAGCGAGTTGGCCGAGACGGCGACGCAGGTCAGCGTCGCGAGCGCCGGGTCCGCACGGACGCGCAGCATCACCTCGGTGCCGCTGAGCACCGGCATGTTCATGTCGAGCAGCAGCAGATCGGGGCGCAGTCGTTGGGCCAGCGCCAGACCCATGGCGTCGTCGGTGGCGACCTCGAGCAAAACGCCCGGCAGGCGCTTGATCGTGTGGCGCCCCATCGTCGTCACCCGACATGCGGCGCAACGCATGGCTGAGCGCTCGGTGCCCGATGCCTTGCTTCTACGCCTGATCGATGAAGGGGATACGCGCTTCAGCGACGAATCGCGTTTGTGGGCTTGGCTGAATGTCGCCGGCAGAGATGACAATCTGCTATGTCTGGCGTTGGTTCTCGAAAACGCCGTGATCGTCAAGACCGTGATGCACCGATGGGAGTTGATGTCATGAAAACCACCTACTTCGA
>CAMCTC010000025.1 GCA_945878355.1 Bordetella parapertussis
CACAGAAACATGCGGCCGACCGATTCCATACAGAGCCTCCTCTTCATCGACGATTGTCCGCTTCGGATGGCCGATGGCAGTTGACGGGCACACTCGCCAAAAACGACACTTCACCGGCGAATAGACGCGGGTCTTGACCGGCGTTCACAATCGGCCAAGCTGGCCATGTGATCACGATCGCGTCGAACCCGATTGGTTGACGCGATGCCAAGGCTGGCGTGATCGCTTGAACCCGATCAGTTTCCGAAATTTCCTGGGTGCCCGGCGAAGAAAAACTGAAAGCCAATTTCGGACCGGCCAGGCGATCCTGATCTCCGGGAGTGATCCATTGGCACGGCAAGGCTGGCCCGCACAGGCCCTATGCTCCCAGCACCATGTCACCCGCAACCTCCCCCGAAACCGGCACCGTGCTTGCCTGGGCCTGGATCGCCATCGTGCTGGCGGCCGCACTTGCGCAGACGGCGCGCAACGTGGCGCAGCGCTCGCTGGTGGCGCAGGCGGGCACGCTGGGCGCCACGCTGGCGCGCTTTCTGTACGGGCTGCCGTTTGCAGCGGCCTGGGTGCTGACGCTGCATGCGCTGCCGGCCACGGCAGCGCCGGTGCCGGTGTGGCATGCGGGCTACTTTGCCTGGGTGCTGCTGGGCGCGGTGAGCCAGTTGGCGGCCACGGCGTTCTTGCTGCTGGCGATGAAACAGCGCAACTTCGTGGTGGGCGTGGCGTTCTCCAAGACCGACGCGCTGCAAGTGGCGGTGTTTGCGACCCTGTTTTTACATGAGCTGCCCGGGTGGGTGACGCTGCTGGCCATCGGGCTGGCCACGACGGGCGTGGTGATGCTGTCGGTACCGCGCAAGGCGGTGGCCGCATCGGTGGCGGGCGACGCGCACGCCTGGGCCGGGCTGGCTGCGCTGTATGGGCTGGCGTCGGGCGCAGGCTTTGCGTTGGCGGCCGTGGGCTACCGCGGTGCGTCGCTGCAATTACCGGGCGTGTCGCCCTGGCTGTCGGGTGGCTGGGGCGTGCTGTGGGCGCAGGCCATGCAGACACTGCTGCTGGGCGGCTGGCTGGTGTGGCGCTCACCGGCCTCGCTGCGCGCCACGGCCACGGCCTGGCGCGTGTCGCTGGTGGCCGGCTCGGCCGGGGCACTGGCATCGGTCGGCTGGTTCACCGCTTTCGCGCTCACATCGGCGGCCAACGTCCGCACGCTGGGCATGGTGGAGGTGGTGTTCAGTTACCTGGTGTCGCACAAGCTGCTGCGCGAGCGGCTGGACCCGACCGAGAAGGCTGGCCTGCTGTTGGTACTGCTGGGCGTGGGCGTGCTCGCATTTTCATAGCGGGAGGTCTCCACTTCACGGCAAGGCCGGCTACTCTTTTTCGAAACAGAGCCTGTGCGGCTCTGCCGTTTAGTGTGGAACCTGATCCGAGTGGTGGTGCAGTGAACCGCGCGCTAGCGGGTTACTCCTGTCAAAAGTGGCTCAATTTCCGGTCGGCGCCAACATTAGCTCAATTCAAAAACGAGCCGCTCGAGCAGAAATTATTAGGAAGGATCGCCAAACTTCAAAAGGACGTCACCTACGATACTTGCAATTTTCCACGCCAAGTACGGTGGTACTGCATTGCCAACTTGCGTATATTGTGAAGTGCGGTTACCAAGAAACACATAACTATCCGGGAATGTTTGCAAACGAGCTGCTTCTCGAACCGTTAAAGTGCGACACTGCGTCGGATCCGGATGAATGAAGGCATGACCATCCTTTCCAATATGGCTGGTAACTGTCATACCGCATCGGTTTGAAAGTTGTACGCGAAATCTCCGGAATGCCCAACATCTTGTTGAGCCAGCGCCACACGAACCGGTTGAACAGCCAGTAGAGAACGGCATACACGAGGCCCGTGGATACGGTGAACGCAACCATCTTGGCCTGGATGGATGCCGTCAGCAGCGGCCAGCCACTGGCCCAGGTGATGACGCTGGTGAGGATGGGCGCCAGAACCACGGATGCGAAGCCGAGCCAACGGCCGATTTCCGCGCGCTTGTGGCCGATGATGGCGTACTCATGTGCAGTCATGTCGTTCCCTTGTGCCGAGCCTACCAACGCTTCTTCGCGCTCTTGAGGCGACGCCAGGCGGGGTTGTTGGAGCTCGGCGGCCCCAGATGCTTGATGTCACGTACCGTCACGGGCATACGTCGCACGGCGTAGACCGAACCGTGAACCCGGATCACGCAATCCATGTGGTGGAGCCCGACGTATGCCGTCTTTTCTTCGACGCTGAACATCCGGGCTCCAGGCCAGCGGTGGCCGAGATCCCCGATCAACGCCGACTCCTGGCCTTCGTTCCGCACGGTCCACTCCACCGTGGCCATGTCAGGCACAACGTGGGGGTTGGTGATGCTGAAGACCAGATCGCAGTCTCGCGCGACTCCGGAAACGCCGTTCATGTGGCTGGCCACATGACGACGCGGCTTGCGAGCAAAGACGTCGACGCGGATCTCGGGCAAGACCATCAAGGCCCGTCCGGCCGGGTTGACGACCTCCACTTCTTCGGCTTCAGGCAGAGGCATCAGGAAGGAACACGCCTGCGACCAGGCCAACGACGCTGAAACCTCATCTTCAGCCGTTGCGGCTGCCTCGGCGGCGTCTCGAAGGGCCTGCCACCGACTCAGGAAGGCGTCCCACTGGTCCGCCGCGATTCGATTCAGGTCCTCGCCTTCATCGATGGGGTTGGGCACTACGGGATCCCTGAGCAGCCTCTCGTGAACGTCCCGAATCACGGTCCTCAAGGCGTCGTCGTCGGCCTCCCGCTCCCACAGCCGGCCCAGCTGGCGCATGAAGGCGCAATGGCTGTTCGCGACGAGGACGCTCAGCATCACCGAGGACGGCCTGGCATCCGGCGCATCACGAAACCCGACAGCCGCCCATGCCTTCAGGTAGCGGATGAGACGCCGCATCTGGTCCCGGTCCTCGCCATCAGCAATGCCCTTGAACCACTTGTACAGGGGCTTGGGATCCCGGTCTTCCCAGCCGTGTTCCAGATGCGCAAGCCGGCGTCGGTCGCGCCGGCGGTCAAGGTGGTAGGTCGGCGTGTCGATGTGGAACTGCTGCTCGTACACCGCGCGAGAGCAGCGGTCCTTCGGTGGTTCGACGACCTCGACCATTGTCCTTGTCCGGGTCTTGAAGGCATGCAGTTCGCGCTGGACCCAGTCCCTCAGTCGGCGCGGCGTCGGTTCGACGTTTTGCTCGCCGGCGTCCCATTCGAAGTACACGCCCAGATCGACGTCATACCGCTCGCCCTTGTGGACGGGCTTGATGATCGTGGCGTACTTGTACGAGCCCTGCAGCCAGGTGCTGGCCGCATAGCCGTGCCGCTGCGACAGTTCGCATTTCAGATGCTCAGCGAGCTCGTTCCGCTGAGTCTGAAGGAACTCCACCTACTCGGTCGATGGCGTCACCCTCGCGTAGAGCGTTTGTTCAGCCGCTCCGTTGAAGAGCCTGGAAGCCAAGCCCATCAGCAACCTCCCGGGCGTGTTCGCCCGACTTGAAATCGGCAGACCTTCGACATCGGGCCGCCTCTCACAGGATTGCCCGGTAGCCACTCAGCGCCTGAGTCGTCTGGGCGAGGCCCTGGCGCAGGAGCACGTCGAGGTATGCATCGACTGTCATGGGAGGGTTCTTCAACTGGCCGCGTTATCGTTGAGCCGCGGCGATGACGGCGGCAGGATCGAGGTCGAAGAGGTTGTCGATGAACAGGTCCGGGTGCTGCGCTTCGATACCGAACGGCTCCAGCGCGTCGGCGGGAAAGTCCTTCTCGTTGAAGGTCACGATGACGCTGGCGCCGCATCGAATCGCTGCGGCAAGAACGTGCCGGTCGTCCGGATCGGGAAGGTGTAGATTTTCAGCGATGGCCTCGTGGCCAACGACCAGCGCATCCGGGATCGCCTGGTCCATGAGGTCCGAAGTCCGGTTCAGCTGCTCGACAGTCAGATCAGGCCGATCGCGAAGCAGGCTGCGCCTCCACTCGTCGTGGATCTGCGAACTCCACCGCGCCCTGAAGCGGCCAGACAGACCCAGCCACATCAGGAAGTCTCGCAACGGCGCTGGGTAGAGCACGCAGGCGTCGTAGACCACGGTGAAGTTCGAGTGCCTCATTCGTAGCCCATGCGCAGGTCTTGAGCCTGCTGCGCCAGAGCCTCCATCGCCGCGTGGCTGGCCTTCTCCCGCTCCTCCCGATATCCCATCAGGTCAGCAAAGAGCACACGCCGATGCTTGCCAGTCTTGTGGAACGGCAGAACGCCCTCCTCGAGCAGCTTGACGAGGTGGGGCCGCGAGACATTCAGCATATCTGCCGCCTCCTGGGTGGTCAGCTCGGCATGGATCGGCACGACTTTGACGGCATTGCCGTCGGCGAGCTCGGTCAGGATGTCGACGAGTAGCCTCAGCGCAGACGTTGGCAGCTCGACCTGGTGGGCCTTGTTCTTCTCGTCATAGATCTGGATGCGCTGAATCTCGCCATGCGTCGCGAGGTACGCAGCCAGCGCACGCTGGCCCTTGGCTGCGGCCTGCACCTCTTGCGCGAGCGGCAAGGTCGTACGGGACAGGTCGTTTGTGGTCATGGTGGCCTCCGGGATGCGTTGACATCATATTCGAAACAAACGAAACTCGCAACATTCGAAACGCGAGGAGCGTCCGTCCATGAACTACAGCCAGAAGATCCAGCGCTTGAAAGATCGTCGCCAGGGCCTGTACAGCCGTGACGGGGTCTTCGACTTCGTGGAGGCGATCAAGGCCACCGCCAAGGTCGAGAAGTTCCAGCAACTGGCCGGGCCCGCGGCGGTCAAGTACGCGATCGGTGCCATGCAGGCCGTCGACTCGGAGTACACCCTGAAGTCCTATGCGGAGGGCAACCGGGTGCGGGATCGGCTTGCCGAAGGGTTGAGCACGGCCGGCATCCCTGCCGTCTTCGACTACCAGTGCACTGGTCGGCGTGGAGGTCGCCGTCCACCGCGACCATGTGTACGTGACGGGTCGCATTGGCTGCAACGACGCGCAAAGCATCGACGTGACGGCAATCGTTCGCGAGGTGTACCGCAGTGCGGGCTATCACGAGGGCTGGTATCCATCCCCTGCCGACGTGCAGGTGGTGTCCAATCTTTGCCTGGGGCCGCTCGAGGACGGGGAAGCTGAGTTCAGGGACCTGTCAGATGACCAGGCCATTTGCATCGGCTACGCCAACGACATCGCCGCCACAAACCATTTACCGGTCGAGCAATGGTTGGTCGGCAGGCTCGCCAAGCGCCTGTATGCGCTGAAAGACCTGAGCCCTGAACTGCAACTCGGCCCGGACGGCAAGGTGATGATCATCATCGAGCAGGACGACGCGGGTGACCAGTGTCGCTGGGGGCTTGCCGGCTTCAGTTGCTCGCTGCAGCAAAAGACCGCATCGGACGAGGTGGCGCTACACCGTGCAGTGCGCCTGGCGCTGCAAGACGAGCTTGCCCTTGCCGCGCAAGAACTGCCAGGCTTGAGCGTCACGCTGCCCGAGCAGATGACGGTCAACGGCGCGGGCTCGTTTGAGGTGGGCGGGCCAGAGGGCGACAACGGCCTGTCGGGCAAGAAGCTCGTGGTCGACGCCTATGGCCCAAGAATCGCCATCGGCGGCGGCGCATGGTCGGGCAAAGACTTCTTCAAGGCAGACCGCGCTGGCGGCCTGCACGCCAGGAGGCTGGCGAAGGCCATCGTTCGCCTGGGCTTGGCGACCGAGGCCACGGTGACCTTGGGATGGCTTCCAGGCGACCGCTCGGCCCGACTGATCCGCGTCGCCGGCCAAGCCGGGCAACTGCTCGATGCAGCGCTGCTGGAGAAGAGTTTCGATCTGAGCCTGAAACGCAGCGGAACGTGTTTTCCGGTCGACGACTTGGTGCAGGTGGCTAGGTGGGGACATTTTTCGTCACCCGATTTGCCGTGGGAGGCCATCGAACTCATTTGAGGGCGACGACCCGGGCTGGGCGCGGCCGGCATCAATTCGCGGGCTTGATCAACT
This sequence comes from Bordetella parapertussis, assembly GCA_945878355.1. Lineage (GTDB taxonomy): Bacteria > Pseudomonadota > Gammaproteobacteria > Burkholderiales > Burkholderiaceae_C > Pseudaquabacterium. The sequence continues at coordinate 6,034 of CAMCTC010000025.1, forward strand.
TGCACCAGATCGACATGGGCGAGGCCAGCGCGCTGGTGTTGGCGCAGCAGTTGGCGACCCAGGGCACACCGGCCCTGCTGCTGATCGACGGGCACCGCGGGCTGCAGGCAGCGCATCGGGTGTCATCAGGCCATATTGAACGCGCTCAACAAACAGGCATCGGCATAGGCGCGACGCATCAGGCGCCGCTCCAATCATTGCGCAGTGCCTGTATGCGCGCTTCGGCCTCTGCCGGGTCAGCCGTGGGCAAGGCGAGAAACGCGGGCGAAGCCAGCAGCGCGCGAAGCTTATCGATGCTGCCAACGCCGGCTCCAGCCGGTGCATCACCGCCCGGCCGCCCCGGCTCGGGCGCAGGCTCCAGCAGGGTGACGAGCACCGGCACCGGCCTGCCCTTGGCGAGCGCTGGCGGCAGTTGGACTTGCCCATTGGGTTGCATCGTGGCGTGGACGGTCAGCATGTTTTGTGACTGCTTCAAGACTCGAACAAGGCGTTGGCGATACATGGATCACGGCGACCCGGGCGCAATAGACGACTTATCTCCAAACCATCGTTCTAGCTCAGTTTCATCGAAGTATGGCAGGACTCACTTGAGGGCGACGACCCGGGCTGGGCGCCGCCGGCATCAATTCGCGGGCTGCGCTGACGCCTGTTGGCAGCCGATGCCACACCGAAGACTGCGCCTGACTGCTAGACTGGCAATGTTCCTACATCAAGGGAGAACTTCATGCAGACCATCAACGTGCGGCAGCTCAAATCGAACCCGTCCACCGCACTGCGCGACGCACGCACCGACATGGTGGTCGTGATGAACCGCGACAAGCCGGATGCGGTGATGATCGGCTTCGAGCAGCTCGATGGACTGCCTGACTTCGTCCATGTGCGCCAGGCCATGGCGGTCAGCCTGTTCAAGGACAGGCTGATATCGGTCGCTGGCGCCGCCAAGCTCGCCAACGAACCCCTCGGCGTGATGCTCACCCGCCTGGCCCGCCTGGGTGTGCCGGTGGCTGACTACGACGCCCCGGCTCTTGCCGCCGAGGTGGCGCAGGGCGTAGCCTGGCTGCAAGCCGGCGCATGAGGCCAGACCAGCGCCGGGTGGTCATTGCCGATGCCGGGCCGCTGATCGGCCTAGCGCGCATCGGGCGACTGGATTTGCTACCCCGGCTATTCGGCACGGTCAGCGTGACCCGGTGGGTGGCCGACGAGGTCCTGAACGGGGGTGAGTTCCCGGACTTGGCGGCGCTCAAGGCGGCCTTCACTGAGCCCTGGCTGCATGTTGCCGACCTGGCTGACACGGATGCCGATGCCGAGGCAAGCCTGGAGGAATGCCGGGCGTTGATCAACCTGCACCAGATCGACATGGGCGAGGCCAGCGCGCTGGTGTTGGCTCAGCAGTTGGCGACCCGGGGCACAGCAGCCCTGCTGCTGATCGACGAGCACCGCGGGCGGCAGGCAGCACAGCACTGCCAAGTGGCCATCATCGGCACGGCGGGTTTGTTGGTGCTGGCCAAACAGGCCGGCGCGGTCGACAAGGTCCGGCCGCTGTTGCTGGCGCTGCGCGAGGGTGGCTATTTCCTGAGCGACCGCTTGGTCGAGGCAGTGCTCGCGCAGTCGGGCGAATAGAGGGACAGCCCTTGCAGGTCGAGCTTCGACCTACCGGGTGTGTAGTTGACAAGTGCGGCCAACGCGCTGGTGTCGCACCTTCATCCGGGCGTCGCCGTGCTTGATTCCGGGCTCCGGCATGGGGGTGAGCAGTTCGGCTGCTCGCGAATGCTCGACTGTTTCGATCAAGCAATCTTTGGTCGTCATTTTGTACAATATTCCTGTCCAACTAGAGAAAGTTCGCGATGACCATCGAGACCACTTACAGCCAGGCCAGAGAGCAGTTGAAATCGCTGATGGATCGCGCCGTCAACGACCGGGAGGTCATCGTGGTGCGCCGTCGCACCGGTGGCGATGTGGCGATGATTGCTGCCGATGAACTCGCGGGCCTGGTGGAGACCGCGCACCTGCTGCGCTCAGAGAAAAACGCTGAGCGCCTGCTCTCGGCCTTGTCCCGCGCACGCGGAAAAAGCATTGCGCCCATGACCATGGCTGACCTGGCCAAACTGGCGGGAGTCGATGCCTAAAGGACCCAAAAGGCCAAAAGGCTTAGATGGCGATCGCCTCGCCGTCTGCCACCCGGAGTTCTTGGAAGACCTGCAGCATTGGGTTGAGACGGACCGCCGCACCGCCAAGAGATTATTGGATTTGGTCCAGGCAGTTTTGCGGGACCCTTTTGACGGCATAGGCAAGCCCGAGCCGCTGAAGTATCTTGGCGCAGATGTCTGGTCGCGGCGCATCACGCAGGAACATCGCTGCGTCTACCTGATCAAGCCCGACAGAATCGAGCTCTTGCAAGGCCGATACCACTACTGATCGGCAAACCGGCATCGGCATAGGCGCGACGCATCAGGCGCCGCTCCGATCATCCTAGAAACAGCAGTACGCCGTAGCGAATCTCTGACGACCTCTTACGGTCGTTTTCAGTTGTGAGACCGAGTGCTTCACGTCGAGTACCTTGCCAGCACGCGTGGACCGTCGGCGAGGAGGGCTTTGCCGATCAGGTGGGTGGGCCTGGCGCGGAGTCATGTCGTTGTCGCGCGGAAGGCAGCCTGGACGGCCAGTACCAGCGACGGGTGCAAGGTGCCGAGCTTGGGCGTCTGTCCGTGGGGCGCAGCTGGCGGCACGGAGAACCACTGCGTGGTGTACGACAGGTCGAGGGCTTGTCTCAGGTCGAACTTGGTGTCGTGGCTGAGGCCGGCGGCCTCATAGGCTGCGGGGTTTCGGTCCCGCAGGATGGAGAACTCGCCGCGGTGCAGCTTGGTGGTGCGCTGGCTGGTGCCATAGGCGACGCGCACCGTGAACTGCGGCGCGTCGTCGTCAAAGACGGCCAAGACCAAGGCCGGCCTTGGCTTCGGGCGCGGGTGGATGTCGTCGGGAAAGTGGCACCACACGATCTCGCCAGCGGTGGGCTCGGCCCACCACTGGGATGTCATGCGGGCTCCACCTCGAACAGGCTGGAGCGCACCGATTTCTTCTTGCCTTGCGGCGCGTGCTTTTTGATCTGCCGCACTTGCGCGGCTGTCAGCGGCCCGTCGTCGGCCTCGTACTGTGGCAGCAGCTTGATGGCCAGGTCGTGCAACGCCAGATGAATGGCCTGGGTTTCATCAACACCGAGGCGTTCGGCGATGCGTTTGGCGGTGTCGCGGGTGACGCCTGTCGTGCTGTCAGTTTGGCGGTAGCGGAACGCAATCTGATCAACGGTGCTGCGGGTGGGCATCACAGGACTTCCTGAAAATACATATCTTAAAGATATCCAATGACGTTTCACCTGTCAAGGCTCGCGCGTCCTCATGACGCGCCCGTGGTGGGCTGCGTTCGTGTCGATGCCACCGACTTGGCGGGCGTGTCCCCGCTGCGCTGGGCCGGTCTGTTGCGCTGCGCGTCGAGCCGCCGTCAAAGGCCCAGCGTCTCGCCCCTTCGCGCGGCCAGGGCTCGCGTACGCGTTCACCTGCACCCAGATTCATGGCTTCGTGGTGTACGCCCATTTCTTTGGCGGTCGCCGGGCGCTCAGTGCCTTGAGAAAATCGGCCTTCTGAGCCGGCGTCAGCCGCGCCACCGACGCCAGCCAACGCTTCAGTTCTGCCGTATCCATCGCACGCTCCGCAAGCCCACAACACGGGGCCACGAAACCAAGTCTGACACGGTAGTAGCTCATGGCGTGATCCATCACGAACTAACGCGAAAATAGCCTGAAAAAGGCGCTGCAGGCGTGTGGTGGGCTCGGCATGAGTCACTCGAACAAGCTGGATTGCTTGAGGATATAGCCCGCAGGCTTCTTCTGCTTTTCGAGCACGCGCTCATCGACGAGGCGCTGCAACCACGCCTTGGCTTGAGCGGTGGTCACGTCCAGGGCTGCCGCGACTTCGGCGTCCTTCATTGATGCCTTGAGCAGCAGCGTTATCGCTTTTCGGACCGACACAAACAGCGCGTCCGCAGGCGTTGCTGGAGCCGACATCGTCGTGCTAGCAGACTCCGGCGGAGCCTCGGATGATTGTGAAACCAATGAGGCTGACTCGAGCGCAGATTCACCGGGTTCGTTACTCGACTTTTCGGCAAGTGGCGGCGCTGACTCACTCAGCGCTTCGATTGCAAGCATTGGCTCTGCAATAGCAGGCGTCGAAGGGGCAAGGTCCATCGTCCCGTCGGCGGAAACCAGTGCGAAACCCGTCTGCGGATTCTGAGCCGGCGTTGGTGCGGAAATATCGAACAAGGCTTGAAATGCGTCGACGTCTTGCGGGTTCGGCCAAGGCATCGCGCCCCTTGCGCGCAGTGCGTCGAGACCGGCCGAGGGCTCGCCCGTCGACCGAACATACAGGGGCACGAACTTCAGCTTGTCGAGTTGCTCCGTCGCTCCGGCCCATGTGCCGCCCTTGTTTACATCGGAACTGACGACCAAGGATGCGTCGGCCAGCGCGTAGATTAGCTTGTTGCGCTGCATAGCGTTGCCAACATTGAACCCTGCGCTCGGGTCGTAAGGCGAAATCAGCACCAGTTGGCCATCGAGCAGCAGGTTACGCTGCTCGCGGTTCATGATCGTCTTCTCCAAGCTGTCGGCGAGGACACCGCTGACCTTTCCCCCAGCTTCAAGCGCTCCACGCATTGCCGCTTGGTCTATGCCCTTAGCTCCGCCCGACACGAGCGTCCGCCCGGCTCGTGCGGCCAACCTGCCCACGGCGATCGTGTAGTCGATCAACGAATCGTCCACGTGTCGGGAGCCAACCACAGCAAGGCTGCCAGTCTCCAGAAGACCCATGTCTCCGCAACCGTAGAGGACGGCTGGGGCGTCTTCACGCAGGCGCGCCTTGAAGCGACGGGGGTACTCGGCATCTGCACGGCTGACTACCCAGATGGCGCGCGCTCGCCAACGCTCGATTACTTGGCTCAGGAGGAATCCACGGCCAAGCAGGCGTTGCAGCCTGGACTCGTCAATCACCGGTTGGCAAGCACGCAGCAGATCGGCTGCATCGGTTGAGACGAAGTCGGCAGGTTGGCGTTGTATTGCGCGTAGATGGCGCGCGAGCCGCTTGTATTCGCCGGCCTTCAGCAACTCCGACGACGAGGTGCATCTTCCAGCGATCAGCGGAGCGGTGAGAAGCAGGATCGCCTGCGTGTTGAGGGACAGGGTCGGTATCATTCGTCGTGGCTCGTTTGGGTTTGTGATAGCGCCATTGGCCAGACATCGCCACTTCCGTTCTTGCGCAGAAGCCATGCGGACACGGTCAGTGTCCAGCGCGAGTCCACCATGTCATCGACCAGGATCACTGGCCCACCTGGTATTGGCTGACCATTGACTGCGAGCGAGCCGTCGATATTTCGCGCCTGTTGTGTACTGTTTGCCATCGTCTTCTGTTCAGGCCTGTTATCGGTCTTGGCGATGACCATATGAAACGGTAGGCCCAGAGCTGCAGCCAAGCGCTTCGCAAAATTGGGAACGAGGTCCGGATGACGCAGAGAGGGAACGCACGTCACCCAGGTCGGTTTCGGCTGAGGATTCCACTCTCGGATCATCTTCACACAGGCACCAACTAGGTCGTCGGCGAACTTGCCGTCGTGATACTTTCCTTGGCGGACCAAGCCGCCCCAACCGGCATCACCCCATACGCACAGGGCCTTGCCAGGTTGTGCCTGATAGAGAATTGTTGATGCGCTGTGAATTCCGTATTGAGGCATGCCTCTGACTGGCCACTTCTTACGGGCCTCGAGGGGCAGACTTGTACGGCAGAGAAATTCCTCTGCCTTTCGAATCAGTGACTGATCAACATCTTCGGAAAGCGGTGGCAAAGACGGTGGGCTGACGGTGCTCGAATCACCATCAAGGGCATCGTTCAGAAAACTCATATGCTTTCCAAATGGCAATGCAACGTATTCCTTCATTTGCTGGAGTTCTGCGCGCCTGAGCTTAGTGAACCGGTCTGCACGTTCCCAAAATTCAACCCCGAGCTCGGCCGCAGTAAGCTGCCACTTTGAGCCTTGTTTGGCTATCGGCGCAGGAGATTCAAGAGAGAGAGCAGTAATAGTTTTCTCGAGTCGACCTTTGCTCATGTTTACGCAGCTCATGATCTCAGGTATCGAAAGCCCGTCTGCCGCTTCATTGAGTGCGCCGAGTACATCACCAACCTCTTGTCGGGTTGGAAACGCACTGCGGATGAACCAGTCAGTAATTCCCTCTTCTTCATCGCCGCTCAAGAGTAATCCATATGCGGAGGTCAGCGCTCTCCCTGCGCGCCCCACTTGCTGATAGTACGAAACGACTGAACCAGGCATTTGGAAGTGAATTACGAACGCCAGGTCCGGCTTGTCGTAACCCATTCCAAGAGCGGTGGTTGCTACCAGTGCCTTGACCTTGTTCTCCTGCAGCGCTTGCTCAAGCACTTCACGGCGATCGCCTGTCTTTCCCGTGTACGCCTCAACCGCGAACCCGCGAGTCTTGAGCCACTCGGCCAACTGGTTGGCATCTCGGATGGTGAGTGTATAAATGATTCCGTGGCCTTGGAGTGCGGCGAGGCGTTGCGCAATCCAAGCCATTCGGACAGCCCGACTAGGCAAACGCATGGTTTGCAGCGTCAGAGAGCTTCGATTCAAGTCACCACGCAGCACTTTCATGTTGGGACCAAGGACATCGACGAGATCTTCCATAACTCTGTTGTTTGCCGTTGCCGTGGTGGCCAGCAGCCGCAGGTTTGATGGCAGAGTCTTGACGATCCGTCCAAGCAGTCTATATTCAGGTATAAAGTCGTGACCCCAGTCGGAAATGCAATGCGCCTCGTCGATGACCAGCATCGAAATCTGTGCCGCGATTCCAGCCAGTACATCAGTACGAAATCGCTCATTTGCCAGACGTTTTGGGTGTATCAACAGAATATCGACACTCCCGCAGGCAATTTGGGCTTTGACCTTCGGCCAGTCATCGACGTTGTCGGAATTGACCGTGGCCGCGCGGACGCCCATTCGTTCCGCTGCAGCGATCTGATTTCGCATCAGCGCCAGCAGCGGAGAGATCAATAGCGCCGGGCCGTTGCCGCGGTCGCGCAGAAGCATCGTCGCGATGAAGTAGACGAAACTCTTTCCCCAACCGGTCTTCTGAACAACCAGCAAGCGACCACGCCCTTCGACGACGTGGCGAATCGCGTCTTCTTGGCCATCACGGAAGATGGCATCGGCGCGTCCGGAGCCGATCCGGAGCAACTCCAAGGCACGTTTTGGGTTGTAAGTCATGTTACGGCCCTACCTTGCTCTTGTCGGGAGAACTCTTGTCGGAAGAATGGTAGCCCGGCGCCAATAAGATGGCCAGCCCTGCCCGACCACCTCAGTGCGTATTCGTCATGTCGGCAAAGCAACTCGTTCGCCGCACGCCCTGTGCTGCTCATGAAAGTGAGTTCCATAGCTTCAGATCCAAACCACTACAAATTGACCATCGTGAAGAGTTCGTCGGGCAATATGTTTAGGCCAGCATTGGGTTGCAGTTCGTCAAGGCGGCTCTTTATGGTAATTCATAGCAAGTTGGACACAATGCCAGGGAGCGACCTCTGTTCACAGCTGTACCGAGTTGGCTCCGTTGGCGACCAGCCCAGCCTGCTCAGACTCAGCCCCGCTCGCGCCCAGCATGCCGTGCAGCTTGCCCAGCAACGGCTGCAGGTGGGGCGACAGCACACCGCCATCGTCCAGCCCCTGCACCAGCTGGTGCAGGGGCAGCAGCGCATCGATCTCGGGCTCGCTGAACCACACACCGGGCAATTGGTGGTTGACCTGGCGCGCATCGCGCTGGTCGGCCTGCAGCCGGTAGCCCCGGTCGAAGTAGTCGTACACGATAGGCGCGTCCATGCGGTAGCGCAGGTACAGCAGGTCACGCTTGAGCGTGGCGTGCGAGACCTCGATCTCCTGGAGCATGGCGCTCATGCTGACGCAGCCGCGGGTGCGGATCATCATCTCGATCTTGTAGAACCGTTCAGTACGATCCACGTCGTGTCCCCGTGCAGTGGCTCACTGCATGCCCAAAAACATGAAAAATTAGCTGCTCTGGAGGTTCAGACAAAAAATATTCATACTGATATTTTCACCAGTTCCGCCCGCCAACCTGGTACCGTAGGGTTGCCGATATTTCAGCCTTGTGTCAGCGGCAAAGGCCGAGTTGGCCGCCAAGCTCAGTGTTTCCACATGACCGTGATGACCCGCTCAGAGTGCGGATCGACCACCAGCGATGCACTGAGGAACCTGCCGACCTGTCCGATCAAGGGTTTACCCACATCACGAGCCAGTTCCTTGCGCGAGCGTTTGTCGAAGCTGATGCGCACCGCACCATGGGAGGGTTCTCGTTTGCCATAGTCCAGCAGCCATTCCATGACCAAAGAAGGGATGCAGCGCTGCTGGGCGCGGGTTGTCGCGTGCTTCGTGATCGTCATCTTGCGGCCCTCTTGTTTAAATGTTTGGCTGCTATGGCGGCAGGCTGATCGATTTGCCTGCAGCCACAGCAGTGCCTGTTGAAACCCTGAACCTGCCTCAACAGGCCGACAAGTCCGAACCCATGACGCTGGGTCCGCCCGACCGCGCTGCAGGCGGCTCTCCCCAATCTTGGTCGTTCAGCGACATCACTGCAGCGCGGATTTCGGCCGCCTGCGCGAACTTGTGCCCGAGTTGCTGGAGTTGGCGTTCGAGCTCGCGCTCGGTGGTCAGGCGCCTGAACTTGCCGGCGATGTCGAGCACCCTGGGGCTGCCGCCCGGTGTCTGGCGCAGCGCCAAGGCCATCAGGAACACCCGAACGATCTGCGCGCTTTCAAGCCCAGGCGCACACAGGCGGTGCAGCCAGTCGCACCAGGCACGGGGCACGCCCAGTGTTGCCAAGCCCATCATCGCGTGCGGCCAGTGGTCGGCCGGGCGAGCCCATAGCCAAGACCGCAGGCCATCGGGCGTGATGTGGCTGCCTTGGCCGGCGCGGCTTTGAATGGCCTGGAAAGCCGGTGCGAACGGGTCGCTGCCTGCGCCGGGCTCATCAGCCTGGCGACGCAAGAAGGCCGGGATGTCGCTCTCGCCTGCGCCGTTGTCGCTGCCGCGCGGCGCCTCGACCCCGCTGGAGGCTTGGGGTCGTGGGCTGCGCCATACCGAAGGCACTGACTGCGCCGAATAGTCGCTCCTCCCCGTTCCTGCACCGCGGCCCTTGCCGGATGGAGCCGAGAGCTCGGAGCTTGCACTAATGCTGGATAGCACGCTGCGCATGAGTGCGGGCGTGGTCAGTGACGAATAGCTGCTACTGGCCGATTTGACGACGCTGCCCGTGCCGCCCCAACCCGCCGCCAACATCGGCCGCACCATGTTGATGCCTGGCAACTGCGGCGCTTTGTCGTGCGCTGCGCGCTGGTGCACCATCACCCAGTGGGTGTGTGGGGTGAGCAACCGGTATCGAATCGCCAGCGCTGTGGCCTCGGCCTCGGGCAGCGATTGGCAGGCGTTGGCGGCGGCCATACGTGCCAGCGCGCCGCTGGTCTGCACCTGGGTGGGCACAGCCAGTGTCAGCTCATGCCGACCGCTGCTGTCTTGCCAGGAGAAAACGGCTGAACCTCGGGGTTGGCCGTCGAATCGCAGCAAGAACTTGACCGTGTCACCGGCCCAGGGCGGCTGCGAGGTGTTGGGGGCGCTCCAGACCAGTTGGCCGGCACTCAGCGACCAGTCGCAGCGCAAGGCCTCGATCTGCTCGCTGCGCAGGCGCGCGAACAAGCGCTGGACGGCGGGCTGCACGTCTTCACCGCCAGCCACGAACTCGCAGGCGCCGCCGGTGGCCGCTGCCAGTTGCCGCAGCAAGGCCTCGACCGGCGCCGCGCCGATGCCCACGGCAAACACCCGGTGGCCGCTGCGGCGCGCAGCCTCGATGGTTTCGCCCAGGTTCTCGATCTGGCCGTCGGTGATCAGCAAGACATCTGCCGCCTCGCCACCACACAGCCTGAACACCGAATCGAGCGCCCGGGTCATCTGGGTGCCGCCCAGGTTGGCCCGCCGAGACATCACCCAGCGCCTGGCGGTGGTCATCGCAGCAGTGCCCGGGCTCATCCAGCGCGTGGAGAGGTGGTGGGTCTCGTCGCCGAAATCAGACAGCAGAATGCGGTCGCCCGGCTGCAGTTGTTCCAGGCAGGACGCCATGGCCTCGCGGGCCGCAGCGATGCTGTCGCCGGCCATCGAGCTTGAGCAGTCAAGCAGCAGCTTGGCGCTGACCGGCATCTTGGGCGTGCCCGGCGGCAGCGCAAAACTGGTGAGCACCGCGACCTGTCCGGCTTGCACCGGGTCGGCGCCCAACACCATGTTGGAGGCGTGCGCCAAACCGTCGATCACCAGCACAAAGTCGCGGTCGAGGTAGCCCTTGCGCGCCAGACCCACCGTCGCACCCCCTGCCCCCAGGCTGACCCGGACAGGGTGGCTGGGCGAGGCGATGCGGCCCTGGCTGAGCGTGGCGTCCAGCGTGAGTTCAAGTTCCAGCGGATAGTCGGCCAGCAGGTCGGGCGCCGGCTTGTGGCCTGGCTCCAGCGCCAGCGGCGCCCCATGGCGCGGCGCCAGCACCGTGGGCAGCATCAGGCGCAGGCTGCCGCGGTCGAACCGCAGCAACTGTGCAAACCGGTATTTGACGACGCAGCGTTCATCGGGCGCCAAGTTGCCCAGGTTCAGGGTGCAACCACCGTCATCGGTCTGCTGCAGCAGCACAGCAGCGTCGCCATCATCGAGCGCCGATTCATACAGCGCCTGGGCCCGGGCACGCGGCGCCACCTCGCCGGTCAGCAACTTGTCGCCGAGCCGCACCTCAAGGTCCAGCAGCGCGGCACCCCAGGGGATGGGGAAGGAATACACCAGTTCGACATGGCTGGCTGAGCGGTTGCAGAAATGCTGCTCCACCGAGAGTTCCAGCAGCGGCCCGGCCAGGCTGCCGACCAGACGCACCCGCTCCAGCATCGGTAGGTCGCCCTTGGCGGCATGCAGACCGGGCGTGACCGGCGAGGTGCTGAAGGTGGGTTGCATGACGGTCCTTGGGCTGTTGGGCGACGACGAGGCGGGTTGGGAAGAGAGAACTCGCGCGAATCTAAAATATTGCGATTCGAGTTGAAAGGCTGAAGCCATCAGCCTGCCAGACATTAACGTTCAAAGATTCACGGAATATTCGCCACCAACAGCCCAGGAGACCAAGCCGTTGCACTCACCTCCAGGGTTAAACTGCGCATCGTTGTATCCAGATCGATGTCAGGGCCGGCGTCTTTCCACGCTTTCAGGATGGCGCGTTTGAGTGCGCGCCCGAACAAATGCCCAATGTTCGACTCTGACAAGGCGTAGAGGTAGGCCATGACGACCGCATCTTCCCTGCCCCCCTTGGCAAGCTCTTCTCGAAGGCAAGCGGCATCTTCGCTCGGCATCCCCAAATACTCGATCGCTTTGATTGTCTTCGGCAACTTGATCGACCTGATGATTCGGACGGTGTCGCGCTCAAGATTTGCGATGAACTCGGCTGGCGTCAATTTAGAAAATATTGGTGGTGTTTCAGGAACACTGCTTGATGCCGCACTATCAGCCACAGCTTGCGCTTTATACTTTCTTTGCTTGACAACAGGTGCCGGGTGACTGGGATCGATAGATTCAAGTAAAAATAGAGGCTTGAGATCCTCACCGCCCGAGAATTCGTTGCACAGGTCTTCGAATCCAGCCGATGGCAGCACACTGGATGATCGACTGTATTGAATAGACCCGCTTCCACCCCAACCAGCCGCGAGCATTTGCGGAACTTGATGAAGCTCCGGCAGATCGCTGGCTTTTTCATCCCGCTCAGCGACGACCAAGTAGCTGGTCAATACCCAGAGCAACTGGTACTTCAATGACAGTGCCAGCGCCTCTTCTGGCATGGCGTATTTCATTCGGTGTGCCGCAGCGATGCGCGGCAGATCCTTTTCACCGCTCAAAGTCGGCGTTGTTGTGACGATCAAAGGCTGACCGGCCGCCGCCGTACGCAGTGTGACCAAGCCGTCGACCGCGCGCTTGAAACCAGCGAACGCGTGAACCGTGTCGCCAGCAAAGAGGGTCTGCGGCAGTGGCGTGGTCCATTCCGGCGTCGTGGGCCAGTCAATTTGCACCTGCTCGAGTTTGGGTTGGCGCAGCCTGTGAAACTGCGCCAGAATTTTTTCTGACATGCCTTCTTGCGGACTGACCAATTCACAGGCCCCGCCGGTCTTCTGGGCCAAGGACTCCAGAAAATCGTCAACAACCGCCGTTCCAACGCCAACGGTAAAGACGCGATGGGCAGAGGCTGCAGCGCGGCGAACAAGCTTTTCATGTTCATACACCGCGCCGTCTGTGATGAGCAAGATGCAAGGCGAACCGTCTGATCCTTTGAGGGCGAAGGTGGCTGCCAAAGCGTTTTCCATTTCTGTGCCGCCCATGTCAGCATCGAGTTGCTCGAGACGGTTCCAAGCCTGGGTGATGAACTTGCCGCTGGCCGGCACCAGGTGCGGAAACAGGTGCTTGAAGTCGCTGCCAAAAAGTGTGACGTTGAAGCTGTCGGTCGGCCTGAGCGCGTTGAGTATTTCCAGCGCCGCCTTGCGTGCTTGAACAATGCTGGTGCCGCCCATCGAGCCGGAGCAATCAATCAACAGTTTGACGGCGAGAGGTTTCTTGTCATTCGCGGCGACCGGTGGAATTCGCAGCGACGCGATCGCCACATGCTCATCGCCGTCGGGTATGTAGACACAGCTTGACTGCGCGGTGCTTGATTCGAGGGTCAGTACAAAATCGCGATCGAGCACGGCTTGACCTGAGATCTTTGCGCTGATCCCGTTGACGAGCTTTTCATAAGAGATCGTGTGGGTCGGGCTTGCGATCGTCATCGATGCCAATGAACCCTCGACCAGAACCGTCAGGCTCAAGGGGTACTCTGCGATCAAAGAAAATTCAGGGATCTGGTGCGGCTGCAAGCCCGCCGCCTCGGCATTGCCATAGCGCGGCGCGATCGTCGTCGGCAGCAGCAGACGCAGTTTGTTGCCTTGCCAAGACAGCATCAGCGCGTAGCGGTAGCGAATGACGGCGCTCTCACGGGCCATCAGGTTGCCGATACTGGCGGTGTAAAGGCCTGGGCCAGTTTCTTGCAGCAAGACGGCGCTGTTGCCATCGGTCACCGCTTCTTCGTAGTCGCGCTCAGCCCTCTTGCGCTCAATCACTTGGCCGGAGAGCTTCTTGCCAGCAATCTCAAGCTCAAGGCCCAGCAACACGGCACCGATGGGCAGCGGGAAGGTGTAGACGGTCTCGATGTTGGTGTTCTGCGGGTTCACATAGGACTGCTCGACCTCGACCTCGGCGACAAGTTCGTGCAAGCGGGCCCGAACCTTGACTTCCTTGAGTGCAAGCTGTCCGCCATTGCTGTCCACCAGGATGGAGCTGTTTTCTTCAGTTTTTGTCATGGTCTTGGCCTTTTTTGATCTGTTCGTAGAGAGCGGTGACACCGCGAAACAGCGCGCGTACATCTTCTGAACTCAAGCCCGCACGGCCTGGCTCCAAAGTGATTTCAAGTCCGTCGGCCACGACAAGGTGGCTCCAGACCTCGACCGTCCCTGCGCCGCGAGGGCGTGGCGGCGGCAGGAGCCCGGCTTCTGGCGCAGCCAGGATTTCTCGGATGCGCTCTAGAGAGAGCCCGGCGTTCTGCCACTTGCGGATGGTGAGCAGTTGGTCGACATGGGCGGCGGTGTAGTAGGCCGCCTTCTTCTCGCCAATGGGTCGATCCACCAGCCCGAGTTGGATGTAGTACCGAACCGTGCGCAGCGGCAGTTCAACGAGGGTGGACAGCTCGTCGATGGTGTGGCGTTGCTGAGGAGTGTCTTGCATGGATCTCATAATACACACAATGACTGTTCATTACAACTGTATTATAAAATTGTTGCTGATCCAGCCCGCCAGACCGCGTGCCAACCCCAGCACATCCCGCTGATCATCCGAACATTGCGACTTGTACACTCGCGGTTGATGTTCAGGTGGGATGGCTCTCGAGGCGAAGCACGCGACCTGTACCTGGACGACCACCGCTATTCGTGAGCAGCGGGAACGGATTGCAAGGGCTCGCCCGCTAAAGGTTGCCGCCTGATGGTTCATCCCTTGCGCGCTGGCAGCCGATAGCGCGTTCCACCGCAGCAAGTCACGTGCCGATCGGTCCGGCAGCTTGCAGTTCTCTGGTCAGCCAACGGCAAACATGAATCGGGAGTAGCACGGGATGGGTTCGGACAGCGACTTGAGACTGGTTGGGGTTGGATCCTCGCCTTACACGCGCAAACTTCGCGGGGCGCTGCGCTTTCGCCGGCTGCCTTTCCGCTTTGTGATCATGGGAAGCAAGGAAGCGAGCGCGCTGCCCGAACGTCCGCTCCCGCTCGTGCCTTACCTTGTGCTGCCCGCAGCCGATGGCGGGTCGCTCACGGCGATCTCCGACACCACCCCGATCCTGAATCGCCTGGAAGAGACCTATGCCGAGCGACGGCTCCGGCCGTCCGATCCCGCGCTGAACCTGATCGACCTGCTGCTCGAGGATTATGGCGACGAGTGGCTGAGCAAATGCATGTTCCACTATCGCTGGTCGTATGCGGCGGACATCAAGAAGGCGAGCGCCTATCTGCCCTACCGCAGGGCCATGCAGATCACGCGCGAGGAGGGCGAGCAGGGGGAGCGGGACTTCGCCAGTCGGCAGATTTCGCGCATCGGCGTCGTCGGCTCCAATCCGGTGACTGCGCCGATCATCGAGGGCAGCTGGCGTCGCTTTCTGGAGATCTTCGAGGCGCACATCCAGAACCAGCCATACCTGCTGGGCCAGCGGCCCGGCGCAGGCGATTTCGCAGCCTTCGGTCAGATGACGATGCTCGTGATCACCGATCCCACCCCGTCCCAGGTCGCCATGGAGGTCTCGCCGCGGGCCTATGCGTGGACCGAAAGGCTGGAGGATGTGAGCGGGCTGGACGTGAGCGAGGCCGACTGGATCGACCTGTCCGATCCGCCCGCTACCTTGCGCGACCTGCTTGGCGAAGTCGGCCGGGTCTATGTGCCCTACATGATCGGCAATGCGAAGGCGATCGCGCGGGGCGCAAAGCAGGTGGAGTGCGAGGTGGACGGCCAGCCTTGGGTGCAGGAGTCATTTGTTTACCAGGCCAAATGCCTCGGCTGGCTCCGCAAGGCGTACTCCGAGCTGGACGAGACAGCGCGCGGACGCGTTGACCGTCTTCTCCTGGGCACGGGCTGCGAGCCCTTGTTCGCGCCGCTCTGAAGCCGAATCGGGAAGGGGAGCGGATTCGGTCCGCAACCACCCGATCAATCTTTCAGTCGCTGTTGCGCTGGAGGTGCGGACGGTTTCCAGGACTACTTGAATGTTCAGCGCAGCGCCACCCGGTACACCGTCTGGCTCGCGCCCATCACGAAGTACATCGTCGTGCCGCTGATCAGCACCTGGCTTGGCGCACCGTCGATCAGCAACTTGCTGCTGCCCAGCGCGGCGCTCCAGACGTAGGTCTTGCCGGCTTCGCCGTAGACGACGAAGCCGCCACCTGCGCCGTACAGCACCGAGCTGCTCAGGACCGACAAGGTGCTGGTGTTGGTACTGGTGCCGGTCGAGGTCGATGCCTTGAGCGCTCTGGTGGGGGTCGACTCCACCCAGGCCAGCACGCCGCCACGCAGCACGAAGGATTCGCTGGCGTTGCTCGAGACGGTGCTCAGCGCGCCACCCGCCACCGACTGGGTGACGAGCGAACTGGCGCTGCCCACCGGTGTGGTCGTGGCAGATTGCAGCCAGGCCACGCGCAGGCCGTCGGTCTGTGGGTAGACGCTGCGCAGGCCGCCAGCGCTCAAGCGGGTCGAGGCCTGGGTGTCGGACTGCCAGCGGTAGACGTCGTAGCTGGAACTGGTGCCGTCGCCGCCGGTCTGGCCCCAGAAGAAGAAGTTCACGACGCCGTTGATCACCGCGAAGTCGTAGGCCGTGTTGCCCAGGTAGTTGGCGCCGACGGGCTGGCGGATCGTTGTGTAGCTGCCGGTGGCGATCTTGTAGATCGTGTAGGTGCCGGGGTTCGAGCCGGCCGCGTCGATCCAGATCACGTAGCCACCGTGCGCCCTGGGGAACTGCTCGTAGGCCCGGCCGCCGCCTACCGATGGGGTCGCGGCGTTGGGGTTGGCATTCGACAGGTTGGTCCGCGCGCCGGCGGGGCTCCACTGGTAGATGCAGTCCAGCGGGCAGTCGGTGTAGCCGGGGCTGGTGGACCCGAGGAAGCCGCCTTCGACAAAGACGTAGCCGCCGTCCATCGCCCAGTTGTAGAGATGCGGGATGCTGTCGGCCCCTTGCAGCGTCAACTCTGTGCCGATGGATGCGTTGCGCACGCGGTAGCTGCCGTCCAGCGCTTTGTAGAGCAGCAGGTTGGGGTCGGTGTTGTCGACTGCGACAAGCTGTGCGCCAGCGCCCGGCGTGAACAACGGCGGGTAGGTCAATGCGCTGCTGCTGGCCACCGTGACGGTGCGTTGCAGTTGGGTGCTGACACCGGCGCTGTCGGTGGCGCGCAGCGTCAGCGTGTAGGCCCCGGGTGCCAGACCGCTCAGGCTGAAACTGGTATTGAAGGCTGGCGTGCTGGTCTGCAGCACGGGGTAGTCGCCCAGCGTGGCGACGACAGTGACCGCGCCAGACTTGTCGGTGGACGCGGCGCCCGACACGAGCAGCGTGCCGTTGACGAAAGCGCCGTCCACTGGCGAGGTCAGCGACAGCTGCGGTGGGTTGGCCACCGGCACCTGCACGGTGGCCTGCTGTCTTGCACCGGCCTGGTCGGTGGCGGTGACCACCACCACGTGGCTGCCCGAGCCCAGCGCGCTGGCGTCGAGCGTGAAGCGGTAGGCGTCGAATGCCGTGCCGCAGCCGAAGCGGGCCGAGCAGGCGTTGGGCGTTGTGAGCGTTGGCAAGGGCTTGCCGTCGATCGCGGCCTCGACCTTGGCGATGCCGTACTGCGAGCTTGCCCGCACGTCGACGTTGATGCTGCCGGTCGTGCCGGAGACCGACGCGTTGACGGCCAGGTTGGAATTGACGACGTTCAACGTACGCCTCAACTCGAGCCAGGCATCGGGGCTGGTCTCGACGCGTGCCAGGATCAGGTGCGCGCCGTTGGTGGCCGTGGCCGTGTTCCAGCTCACCGGGTTGCCGGGGCTGGCAGCGCCGGTGCCGACCAGCTTCAGGTCGGCGTACCAGGTCACCGCGCGGTAGGTCGGGCTGGTGCTGCCGTCGCCCACCGCCAACTGCGCGCTGCCCGACAGGGGCTCGGTCATGTTGACCAGGATTTGCGGCGTGCCGCCGGGCACCGTGACAACGACGCTGGGCGCGCCCTGCGAGGTCAACAGCGACACCGTGCGGCCGCTGACCAGCGCTTGCACCCGGTAAGTGGTGGACACCGTCAACGCGCGGGTCCAAGTCATCGCAGCACCCGTGCCGCCGCTGCCTGCCAGGGTTTCAACCGGGCCAAAAGCGGCGTCCGGGCGTTCCTGCGATTCCACCCGGTAACTGGTCCCTGCCGGGAAGCTGTCGGTCCACTCCAGCCGCAAGGTGTTGGCGGCCAGGTCGACCACGGCGCCGAGCTTGGCCGCAGTGGCCAGCGCGCGATCGGCCTGGGCCACCGGGTCTGGCGTGACGGTGATCGACACGCTGGCGATCGTGCTGCTGTTGACCCGCCCGTCGTTGACCACCAGGCTGGCGCTGTAGACACCGGGCAGATCGGGCGTCAAGCTGGGTTTGGCGGTGGTCGCGCCATTCAAGGCGGCTGCGCTGCCAGTGGGCCTCAGGGTCAGCGTCCACAGGTAGCTCAGCGCGTCGCCGTTGGCATCCGTGCTGGCGCTGCCGTCGAGAGTAACCAGCGTGCCTTGCACTGCGCTCTGCGCCGGGCCAGCGACAGCGATGGGCGCGGTGTTGGTATCGGTGCTGGTGCTGCCACCGCCACCTCCGCAGCCTGACAGCCAGGTCGCGGCCACCAGGCCGAAGGTGGCGATCAGTCTGAACAGCGAGATCTTGCGCATATTGACTCCTGCCTTGGGGCGTGAGGGGCGCGGTCGATGGGGTCCGCAGGCCGGCCGGATGGCTGCATCACTGTCGCACCAGAAAAGCTCATGGGGTGAGCTGGTGCGCTACGGTTGCGGCAACTCATTTCATGGGTCGCCGGGGATGTCCACAGCATAATCTTTCCAGTCAGCGGCACCGGCTTGCAACTTGCGCTGTCGCATGGCCCGCCCAATGGGGAAGCTCAATTGACCATCCACCACCGCCGTTCACTGCTCGAGCATCTGCGCGGCCAACTGGCTGTTGACTGGTGGGGCCACCACGGCATCGCCCACTGGGCCAGGGTGCGGGCCAACGGGCTGATGCTGGCCCGCGACACCGGCGCGAACCTGCATGTGGTCGAGTTGTTTGCGTTTTTTCATGACGCCAGGCGGATCAACGAGTACGACGACGAAGACCACGGCGCACGCGGCGGCGAATTGGCCAAGCGCTTGAGGGGCCGTTACTTTGATGCCACCGACGACGAGATGGACTTGCTCGCCTACGCCTGCACCCACCACAGCGATGGCATGACGCAGGCCGACCCAACCGTGTTGACCTGCTGGGACGCGGATCGCCTGGACCTGGGACGGGTGGGCATCACCCCAAATCCCAAATACCTTGGAACCAAGGCCGCACGAACCGAAGCCAGCATGGCCAAGGCCAACCAGCGTGCCGAGGCTTGGTGCGATGCGTTCGATGAGCGGCGGCGCAGGCAAGGTTGACGGGCTTAGCCTAGCTCGCCACATGTGGCGTGGGCTACAACCACACAAAGAACTGCATAAAACGATACAGTCAATCTCCACACAGAACTCTTCTCGGAGAAGCACGATGATCAGGATCCGCCTTCATACCCTCGTGGCCGTGCTTGCCGTCGCCGGCTCCAGCCTGCTGCCGTCCGTTGCCCAGACTGCCGGCGATTGGCCGCAGAAGGAAATCACCCTCATCAACAATTTCCCGCCCGGGTCGGCCACGGAGCTGACGGCGCGAGCCTTTGCGCGCAGCATCAGCAAGACCCTGGGCAAGACCGTGGTCATCAAGGCGGTGCCCGGCGGAGCTGGGCAACTAGGCCCTGCTGAACTGGCCCGCAGCGCGCCCGACGGCTACACCATGGGGCTGGTGGGCTCGTCCTCCTACCTGACCGCGCCACACATGGTGGACTTGCCGTTCAAGCCCTGGGAGTCATTCGACCTGATCGCGCAGATCGCCGAACTGCGCTACGGCATCGGGGTGCGCAAAGACTCGCCGATCAAGAGCATTGACGACATGATCAAGCTCTCAAAGGAAAAGCGTCTCACCTACAGCTCGACCAGCCCGAACAACGTGCTGCCGATGTTTCAGATGGCCAAGTTCAATGGCGCCAATCTGCGCTGGATCGTCTTCTCGGGTGGATCGGAAGCCGTGCTTCAAGCCGTGGGCGGCCACGTGGACGTAACGCTGCAGAGCGCGACTGAAATGAAGCCTCAGATCGAGGCAGGAAACCTGCGCCTGCTGGCCTCGGCGTCTCCCACACGTTGGCCGGAATACCCCGACGTGCGCACCCTGCGTGAGCAGGGCTACAACTACATCAGCTTCGGCCCGATGGGCTATGCCTTCCCGCGTGGCGTCGACCCCAAGATCCGTGCGCGCATGGAGGAGGCTTTTGCGATCGCGATCAAGGACCCCGAGGTTCTCGACCAGCTCACCAAGCTGGGGGTTGCGCCTTCATACCGCTCGGGTGCCGACTTCCACAAGTACATGAAAGAGATGGAGCCGCTGTTCATTCAGATCTTGACTGAATCCGGCATGAAGACGCGATGAATGGCGCCGCGATGAGCTTCTCTGGCGCGCGCTGGACCGCCATCGGTTTGCTGGGCGCTGCCGTGGCCACACTCTGGCAAGCGCAGGCGCTGCCACGCTGGGGTTTCGACGGGCCCGGCACGGGGATCTTCCCGCAGGTTCTTTCGGTCATCGCCATCGCGCTGTCGGCTCTGGTGCTGTTGCTTGACCGGCGCGCGCCGGAACCGGCAGACAACGGCGACAGCGAGGCAGTATCACGCTACGATCTGGCAGAGCCGGCGCAGCGACGGGTGTTCCACTTCTACCTGTTGGCTCTGGCGCTGATGGTGGTGGGAACCTGGTGGCTGGGCTTCATCGTCACGGTCGCCCTGGTCATCATCACCATCATGCGGTTTGGCGAAGGTGTGAGCTGGCGCGCCACGCTGATCACCACGGCCTGCGTGGTGCTGGTGGGTCAGCTCGGCTTTGGCTGGTTGCTCCAGGTCAGCCTGCCGGAAGGCTCGCTTGACCGCGCGGTGCTTGGGCTGATGCGCGCCGCAGGGATGCTGTAGTGGAAAACCTCATCGGCGGCTTCGCCACGGTCTTCCAGCCGGCCACCCTCGCCTGCTGTTTCATCGGCGTGTTGCTGGGCACGGTCGTCGGCATCCTGCCCGGCCTGGGCCCGCTCACCACCATCGCACTGCTGCTGCCCATCACGTACAAGATGGACGTCACCTCGGCGATCATCATGCTGTCGGGCATCTACTACGGCGTCGCCTATGGTGGCACCGTCACCTCGGTGCTGATGCGCATCCCGGGCGAAGCTTCGTCGGTGGTCACCTGTCTCGACGGCTATGAGATGGCCCGTAAAGGGCGCGCCGGCGCGGCGCTGGGCATCGCCGCCCTGGGCTCGTTCTTCGCTGGGACGGTTGGCGTGGTCGCCATCTCCTATCTATCGCCCCCGCTGTCGCGCTGGGTGCTGGCCTTCGGGCCCGCCGAGTACTCGATGGTGATGCTCGCCGGGCTTGCTCTCGTCACCTACTTCTCCAATGGCTCCAGGCTGAAGGCGGTGCTGATGGCCGTGTTCGGCTTATTGCTCTGCACCGTCGGGTCCGATCCGCTGGCCGGGTCGGCGCGGCTGACCTTCGGTGTCTTTCATCTGCTCGGCGGCATCGACCTGGTGCCGCTCGCGATCGGCCTGTTCGGCATCTCCGAAGTGCTGTCGATGGCCTTGACCAAGCCGGAGAAGCTGAAGGTTCTGACACCGCCCGCCACCTTGTTGGGCTTCATGCCGAACCGCGAGGAGTTTCGGCGCTCGGTGGCGCCGGTGATGCGGGGCACGGTCATGGGGTTTCTGGTCGGGCTCATTCCGGGCGGCGGCGCGGTGCTGGCAACCTTTGTCTCCTACGCCACGGAGCGCAAGCTGTCCAAGCATCCGGAGGAGTTCGGCAAGGGCGCGGTGGAGGGGCTCGCCGGCCCCGAAGCTGCCAACAACGCGGGCACAGCAGGTGCCTTCGTGCCCCTGCTGTGCATGGGCGTTCCGGCCAACGCCATCACGGCGCTGCTGCTCGGCGCCTTCATGATCCATGGTGTTGCCCCCGGCCCGACCATCATGGAGCGGCAGCCCGAGATCTTCTGGGGCATCGTGGCCAGTATGTACGTGGGCAACGTGATGCTGCTGATCTTGAACCTGCCGCTGATCGGCTTGTTCGTGCGCATCCTGGACGTGCCGCGTGCCTGGCTGGCACCGATCATCCTTATGGTGTGTCTGATTGGCGTCTATTCCACCAACAGTGCTCCCATGGACGTTCTGCTCGCGGTGCTGTTCGGTATCACCGGCTACATTCTTCGCCGCTACGGCTATGACCTCGGCATCGTGATCCTCGCCTATGTGCTTGGCGGCATCTTCGAACGCTCGGTGCGCCGGGCATTGGCCATCTCCGATGGTGATCTGGCGATTTTCGTGTCGACCCCTCTGACCATCAGCTTTGCGGTGATCACGGCCGTCTTGGTGGTAATCGCCTTCATCCCACGCCGGCAGATCGCATCTCCGAAGTAGAAACACAGGCCACGCTGGAACCGTGATTCGCCGGGCGCATCGAGAAGCGGCTGGTGAAGCGGCAACCCAGGGATGGCGAGACGGAGCGCGTGTCGATGTCGGGCTGGCTTGGCTAACTGAGCTGAATTTACAGCTCTTGAACAGAAGACGTTCACTGGTGAGCGCGGGATCGAGGCCCGAACACTGCGCTGCACTTCGCAGGTAAACGGCCCGTGGTACGTGTTCACGGGGTACATCGAGGCCCGACATGCCTGCTCCTGACCGGATGCACCGTGAGCGTCCAGCCATCCCACATTGCGCGGCGACTGGCATGACATGAGGATGGTGTCCACCCAACAATTGGTGGACGCCCATGTATCCCAGAAGTACCCCGCGACGGCGACACGCCGTCGAGTACAAAGCCAAAGTGCTGGCCGCTTGCAACGAGCCTGGTGCGTCGATCTCGGCCGTGGCGCTGGGCCACGGACTGAACGCCAACCAGGGGCGCAGCCTGAAGCACGCAGGTATCGGGCAGTCATTGGGCGCGACGGCTAAGGCGTCCAAGGCATTCGCGCCCATGCTGGCAGCCGATGCTCGATTCGACCGAGGGCCTGAAAACGCGCGCGATCAGGCGTGCCGATGCACATCTCGCACGGCCAAGCCGCCACCCACCAAGAGCCGCGCCTCGGCACGTCACAAACTTGAAACACAAACGTCATGTAATGACCGGCACTACTCTCCTAAACGATGCACATGTCGAAAATATTTCATCTTCTGGCGGTTCTGGCATTGCCCTTAGTTGTCGGTGCTTGCGGTGGCGGCAGTTCCGGCACACCGTTCGAGACGCCAGCGCTGTCGGCCACCGCGCCACAGAACACGTATGACCTGTCCAACTACGTTTTGACCGGCAGCTACCTGCTGCCGGTGGCGCCGTCGGCCGCCAACAAACTGGCCCACGAGGCCTCGGCAGTTACCTACAACAAGGACACCGACACGCTGTTTGTGGTTGGTGACGGTGGCACGTCCATTGTTCAGGTGACCAAAACGGGTGTGCTGGTGGATTCGATGCAGTTGGCCGCCGGAACCAGCCCGCAGGGTACCTACTTCTACGATCCCGAGGGCATCAGCTATATCGGCAATGGCAAGTTTGTGATGGTCGAAGAGCGGGACCGCCAGGTCAACGAGTTCAGCTACGTCGCAGGCAGCACGCTGAGCGGCGCCAATGTACGAAAGGTCAAGCTCGGAACGAGCATCGGCAACATTGGCATCGAGGGCCTGAGCTTCGATCCGATGACGGGAGGCTACGTCCTGGTCAAAGAGGCGACGCCTGTGGGAGTTTTTCAGAGCAGCATTGACTTTGCCTCGGGCACTGCCTCCAATGGTTCGCCGACAACGGTCAACTCGATCAACTTGTTTGATCCGGCAAAAACAGGCCTTTCGACGCACAGCGATGTCTACGCAGTCTCCAACATCTTGGCCAGCACCGCGCCCGACTACAGCCACCTGCTGGTTCTTAGCGCGCCTGACGGCAAGATTGTGAAGATCGATCGCAGCGGCAATATTCAAAGCACCCTCGCGGTCAGTGCCACGGCAAAGATCGAAGGCATGACAATGGATGGCCAAGGCAACCTCTACATCGTCAGCGAAGAGGGTGGCGGCAGCATCGACAGACCACAGTTGCAGGTCTATTCGCCCAGGACCAGCAAATCCGCGATGTCGATCGGGAGCAATCTCTACCTAACGTTCAACCAGCCCATCATGGCGGCTACCGGTAGCATCACGCTCAGTAACGGCGCTGGTGACACCCGCACGATCGCCATCACCGACACCACACAGGTAACGATCAGCGGAAATACGCTGAAGATCAATCCAGCGACGGACCTGGTTGCCGGGAGCACCTACGGTGTGAGCTACCCCGCCGGGGTGATCAAGGATGCCGATGGTCGCGAAGCACCGGCGCTTAGCTCGTCGACCATAAGTTTGAGTACGCTGCCCGACATCCTGGCGCCAGAGTTGGCCAGTTCATTGCCCTCTGACGACGCCGCAGGCGTCACTGGCAACCACATCGTGTTGACCTTCAATGAACCCGTAAAGGCCGGCACTGGCAGCATCTATATCAGCAACGGGCTGGGCGATTTGCGCAACATCGCTGTCAGCGACATCACCCAAGTCACGATCAGCGGTAAGACCGTGGATATCAACCCCAGCGTGGACCTGATCAAAGGCCTGACCTACAACGTGCAGATGGCCAGTGGCGTGATCAAGGACCAGGCCGGCAACAACTTCGCCGGGCTGACATCACCGACCGCGCTGAATTTCAGCACCATGGTGTCGTCGTCGACGCCCACGGCGCTGATCACCGAGGTCAACTCCAACGCAGTTGGCGGCGACTTCTTCGAACTCTTCAATTACGGCGCTACCGAGATCGATCTCAGCGGCTGGAAGTGGGACGACGACTCGGCCAACCCGGCGTCGGGCGCCACATTCCCGCCGGGTACGAAGATCGCTGCAGGCCAGCGAATCGTTGTACTCACCGAAAGTATTGACGCGGCATCGTTCAAGACCGCCTGGGGTGGTTTGACGGGCGTCACGGTCGTCACTGCGGCCACCGCGCCATCAGGCTTGGGCCTGGGCGGCTCAGGCGACGCAGTTGTGTTGTTCGACGCCTCGGGCCGAACGATCACGTGGTTCAACTACAAGACGACAAACATCATCTCGGTCGCGGCCGACGCCACCGTGCTCACGCCAGCGGAGGCGGCAACCGGCGTCACGCGCGCGTCGACACATGCCGGCCAGTCCTTTGGCGCTGCGCTAGCGACGACCTCGGCCGTGTGGGACGGCGTGTCGGTAATGGCACCGAAGTACAAGTCGGCGGTGGTCGGAGAGCTCAACGCCATTGCCTCTGGTGTGGCGATCGGCTCACCGGGCAACTGACGCTGGCGCGCGCCTGCAAGATGCGCGCGCCTGTCAACATGTCTGGGCTGAGGCTTGTGTGCTGGCCATGTAAGTAGCCCTAACAATTGAAAGGCTGGGTCAAATCGACTTGAGCTCAGTAGTTGCTGACCCAGTTTTCAACATGCAGCCCAGCGTAGTTCACAAAGTCCGCTTCATTGTTGGTCACCAGTGCCACCCCTAAAGCGATCGCATGGGACGCGATGAGTTTGTCCAGGGCATCGCGGTTGCGATCTTTGTAGGCGGCGCGTATCGGGCCATAGGCCCTGGCCGCTGGTGCATCGAAGGACGAAACCAGGATGTCGTCGAGCAAGCTCTCCAGTGCCGACCGGTTGGCTTCCTGTACCGCAGGGCTTGAGCAGGCGATACCAAATTCAAGTTCAGCCAAGGTCACCGCAGAAATGACAACGTCGCCCACAAAGCACGCCGCAAAGCGCTCGCGCACCTCGTCAGGCTGGTACTTCATCAGGTAGATGCAGATGTTGGTGTCGAGCATGTACTTCGGGCTCATAAAGCTTCGCGCTCCCCCTCGACGTTTTCGCCCCGGCCCTGGGACATGAAATCTGGTGAGAACTTGGCGAGTTTGCCCAGCACATCGCCTAGGCGGCGCTGCGCCGGACGGATGCGCAACTCGTCCCCCTGGCGCTCGATGACCAGATCAAGATCCCACGTGCTGTAAGCAAGCTCGGCAGGAATGCGAACGGCCTGCGAGTTGCCGTTCTTGAAAAGTTTGGTGCTGGCCATGGCGAACCTCTTTGGATGTACATGTACACCCCACCCCAAGAAGAAGCAAATGTAAATACATGGATGTACAACGCATGGACCAGCCTCAAATCTACACCGCCGTCGCCCGCCAGTAAGCGAAGGCAGTTGTGGCCGGTGACATCACGATGACCAACCGGGCCGGCAGCGCACAAACGTATCAGGTGGCGCAACGAGCCTCGCGCCATGGGCCGCCCAGACCCATGCGGCCGTGCCTCACCCACAGGAGTGCCTGCGCACTCAACGAGGTGAAGGGCTCATCGCTGCCGCTGCCGCAGCCAGTACAGCTCGCAGCCGGCAGGAGGCGCCAGACAGGCTATAGCTGCACGCCCTTGGTGAGCGCGCCGTCGACCACCAAGTTGGTGCCGGTGATGAAGCTGGCAGCCGGGCTGGCCAGGAAGGCTGCGGCGTTGGCCATCTCCTGCGGCGTTCCCATGCGACCGGTCGGGTTCATCGCCAGCGCCTTCTTGAAGAATTCGGGGTTGCCTTGCTCGATCTGGGTCCAGACGCCACCGGGGAAATAGGTATTGCCCGGCGAGACCGAGTTGGCCCGAATGTGCTTGCCGGCCAAGTTATAGGCCAGGCCCTGGGTGTAGTGGACGATCGCAGCCTTGAAAGCGCCATAAGGTCCGGCGGCGAAATCAATCTCTCTGCCCGATACGCTGGAGATCGTGACGATGGATCCGTGCTTGCTCTTTTCCAGGTGCGGCATCGCCGCGCTGACCAACCGCACCGTGCCCATCATGTCGACCTCGAAGCCGCGCTGCCAAGCGGCATCGTCATCTGCGATCGCCAGCGCGCTGACGTTGGCAACGACGATGTCGAGACCACCGAATTCGGCAGCGGCTGCGTTCACCCAAGCCGCCAGCGCCGGGCCATCGGCGACGTCGACGGCTCTACCGAAGGCCTTGACGCCATGAGCAGCGAGTTCGGCCACGCTGGCCGCCACCTCGTCGGCGTTGCGGGCGCAGATCGCCACTTGTGCGCCTTCGGCGCCCAAGGTCTGCGCAATCGCGCGGCCAATGCCCTTGGTGCCGCCGGTGACGACTGCCTTCAAACCTTTGAGACCCAGATCCATGACATCTCCTCTGTGACGCGTTGTCGATCGCGCTGCAAGCAGCGCTGTGGATTGCGCGGGCGATCAGCCCGGCGCGAGATACTTCTTGCTGATGCCCGCACCCACCGTGTACTTCGGGTCGACGAAGTTACCCAAGCGCACCTGGCCGCATTGGCTGAGCATCATGTAGGCGTCCCAGCGGTCATAGCCGTATTCAGCCTCCATCCACAGGATCAGCTCCTTGTAGGCGATGCGGGTGGCGTCTTCCAGCGGTCTGGCGCTGCCGATGGCCATGATCACTGATTCGTTTTCAAGCCGAGGCCAATCGAGCTGCCAGCGCTTGATCAGGTCGACCTGTATCGTCGTCGTGCTGGCGTACTCGACCGCCGTGCCGCAAACCTCGCCGTCACCCTGGCACGCATGAGCGTCGCCGATGAACAGTCGACCGCCGGCACTGCGAACCGGCAAGTAGGTGATGCTGCCTGGCCCCATGTCGGGTAGATCCATGTTGCCGCCGTGGCTGTCAGGTGTCAGGGTGTTGATCGAATCGATCTCGGGCGAGCAGCTCAAGGTGCCGATGTGCGGCCGGTAAGGCAGTGTGACGCGCTTGCTCCAATAGACGCCGTTCTCATCGAGGTCGATCTTGCGGACGATTTCTGGCAGGTCCTCTGCCAGCAACGCGGTCAGCGAGGTGCCGCTGAGCGCGCCGAACTGCGGGATCATCGCGCAGGTGCCACGTGGGTTGGGTCCGCGCGGCGCCATGGACTCGATGTAGACCGCCAGCACATCGCCCTTCTCAGCGCCCTCGACCATGATCGGCCCGTTCTGCGGGTTGACGAAAGGCATCGTCAGCACCCGCGACGGCAGGTCCTGCTCGGTCTTGACCTGGCTGTTGAACGCATCGCGTGTCTCCACCACGACCCGATCACCAGGCCGGACCTTGAGCACCGGGTCGGAATATGGTCCGATGGTGTAGTGGAACTTGCCCTGCAGGGCCTCGGTCAGCGCGTGGGTGTCGGGGCTGCGGCCCTGGGCTACGCCGCGCTGCCGCATGATCGATTGATTCAACCAGTCCATGGCTTGCCTACCTTTTCTTCCAGATTGACGAGAACGACAGTTTGCTGCATTTTGAAGTTAAGCCATGGATCTCGGTGTATTGACTCATGATCGCCAGATTTCCCAGGTGTTCGCGCGCAATCTCTTCGCTGAATTGACCGCGCTTGATCACCAGCAGGCGCTGCGACACCGCAGCGATGAACTCCAGGTTCTGCTCGACCAGCACGAGGGTCAGCCTCATGCGGTCGCGCAGCGACCCGAGGGTCTCTGGATTCGCCCGACCGTCCCGCCGTCAAACGGTAAGCCCAATGGTGCTCAGATCTGCTTCCAGTCACCCGCCTGCTCGAAGGCATAGGCCGCGCGATAGATCGTCGCTTCGTCGTAGTGTTTGCCCACGAGCATCATGCCCACCGGCAAGCCGTCGACCAGACCACAGGGCACGGTGATCGCCGGGTGCCCGGTGACGTCGAACGGGCAGGTGTTGGGCAGCATCTCGAAGGCACGCGAAACCACCTCCTCGACTGACGAGCCCGGTGGTGGCAGCGGCGTGGCGGTCAGCGGGAGCGTGGGCATCAAGAGCAGGTCGAACTCCGCGAACTTGGCGTCGTATGCGGCGGTGAGTTGGCGGCCCAGGTTTTGCGACTTGGCGTAGAAATGGCCGCGGTAATGTTTGATGAAGTACTCGCCCAGCACCATCGTCAATTTGAGCGTTTCTGACAACTCATCGGCGCGCTGCTTCCAGCCGGCATGGAAGTCGACCATGCTCGTGACATACAGGCCCTTCCAGTTGAAGCCGTGGCCGTTGTCCTTCATCATCTGCTGGGTCGCGCCCTCGGCGGCGATAGGCAGCCAGATCGCCGGCCCGACCAAGTGCATAGGCACCGACACCTCAGACACCGTTGCGCCCAAGGCCGTGAACATCGCCGCTGCCTTGCGCACCTTGGCGTCTACTGCTGGCTGCGACTGCGGCCAGCCGAAGCCTTCGGTGACGATGCCGATCTTCAGGCCGGCAACGCCCTTCTTCATCAGCTCGCTGTAAGGCTTGGCGGTTTGACCAGCGTGCTGGCGCGGGTCCAGTCCATCGGGCCCGGCCAACACCTCGAGCATCAGCGCGTTGTCGCTGACGTTGGCCGTCATCGGGCCGGTATGGTCTATCGTCAACTCGATCGGCATCACGCCGGTGTAGGGCACCAGGCCGTGGGTCGCCTTCATGCCAACGATGCCACAGTACGAGGCCGGCATCCTGATCGAACCGCCCTGGTCGCCGCCCATCGCCAAATCGACCTCGCCAGCCGACACCAGCGCTGCGCTGCCAGAGGACGAGCCTCCCGCTGAATAGCCCATGCGATAGGGGTTGTGCACCGGACCGGGCGAACTGGTGTGCGATCCGCCCGAAAAGCAGAAGTACTCGCATGTCGATTTCCCGACCACGGTGGCGCCGGCGTCTAGCAAGCGCGTGACAACCGTAGCATCTACATTGGGAACATAGCCCTCAAGCGTCGACGCGCCATTCATCATCGGCACGCCGGCCAGGCAGATGTTGTCCTTGAGCACCACGGTCTTGCCAGCGAGCTTGCCGGTGGCAGAACCCTTGACAATCGTCTTGACATACCATGCGCCGTACTTGTTTTCCTCGGCCGACGGCCGGTAGCCCGGCGTGCGCGGATAGGTCACCAAGGGCACGTAGTCGGGCAAGGCGTCGATCACATCATAGGCGTCGAAATTTCCTTGTAGCAGGGTGTTGTAGACGCCGGCCTGCTCGGTTGATAGATGGATGCCCAGGCTGAGTGCGACCTCCTGAAGTTGGTCGACGGTGGGGCGTTTGATGGCCATTGTGACTCCGGGTTAGGTTGATCAAGCATTGGTGACCTGGCATAGACCAGGCAATGCGCACAAGCCCGGCGTCAAGCCTTTGTGACGGCGAAGAATCCAAGCTGAACACCTGCGGATTTTGGTGCATCATATTTTCCAGGTCAAGCACTTTATTTGCCTTGGAAAGCACGTTCAATTCATTACCTAGATCCGTGACGCGGAACCGGGAATCCTCAGCCAAGTCATTGATCTGTTTGCGGAAAGAGTCAGGGTTGCTCCTGACAACGCGTTACCTTGCGGGTGAGTTGAGTGAGGTATCGATTTGGACGCCTTCGATTCTTCAACACACCATGCACCAACTGATTGTCAAGCAACTCGACTACGTCCTCACCCCGGTGGCCGGACTGGCCTTGGTGGCGCACCACCTTGAACCACTTGCGCCGGTGTTCAACACTTTGGATGGCCTTAGATGTGCGCCGATCACTTCAATGAAGAAGTTAGAAAATCCAGCGCTATCTTGCCACTCATCACCAAAAAAAATTGTGTGAAAACCCGCACTTCTCTAACGTTCCGAATCTCGTCTTTGTGCGCCTAGAAGGTAAGCACCTATTCCGATAGGCGGTATGTCTCTGAACTGATCGTGGTCCAGTTCCTTGACGCCTGCCGCTACAACCCTTGTACGTGCAACCTGCGCAGCAATGATCGTGGGCTGGCACGGGTCAGCGCGGCGCCATCGGGCACCTTGCCGCGCTTCGCCACCCGCGCAGGAGCGTGGCAGCGGACGGGACCGGCAGCAAGGGTCTCTACACCAGCCCGTTGCTGCGCTTCATCGACGCACCCGACCTGCCGCTGGAGACCATGCTGAAACGCGTTTCGGCAGCGGTGACGACGGTCAAGCCTGAGCCGGCGGACAGTGCGGCACAGATCGAGCAGCAAGGCTGGGCAGCGGCGCAGAGCGGCAATACGGTTGCAGGTTACACGGCCTACCTTCAGGAGCATCCGCAGGGTCGGTTGCAGTCGTGCAGCCCAGCCAACAGTCCAGGTCTCCCCTCCGCCCGGCAAGGGCTTCAGGCTGCCAAGCGAATCTGTGTGGGAGTACGCGGCGCAGGCCGGCCAGAGCACAGCGCGATACCGATACCCTGAGGCGACGACCTGAGCTACAACCAGATCTGCAACTTTGCCAACGGCATGGACGCCACCAGCAAAGCGCAGGTGCCTGGTGTGATCTGGACGGCGGCGAGTTGCAGCGACAGCCATGCCTACACGGCCCCTGCGGGCAGCTTCAAGGCGAACGCATACGGCCTGCACGACAACTGTTACGGCGCGCGGATGTTGATATTGACTCGGCGCAATCAAGCGCGGCATGCGGCCAAGCACCACCGTCGCCAACATCTCGGGCAGACGACTCGATCTTCGGCACCGCAATCAGCGCAAACACCGCCAGGATGGTTTATTGTCGCGTTATCGTTGAACTCAACCGAGGTGATTTGATGAACCCCTCTTCCTCATCCTCTGGAATCGCGCCGGTGCGCGTCGCATGCTGCCAGATCGAGCCACAGGTCGGGCACAAGGCCAGCAACTTGGCCAAAACGGCCGATTTCATCGAGCGCGCTGCGAAGGGTGGCGCGCGCATTGTCGTGTTGCCGGAACTGTGCAGCTCGGGTTATGTGTTCGAAAGCAGATCCGAGGCGCGTTCGCTGGCCGACGCTTTCGATGACGGCGCTTCGACCACGCTGTGGGCAGGCCTGGCGCGTGACCTGGGCCTGCACATCGTCGCCGGATTTGCCGAGCGTGCGGGTTCGACCTTGTACAACGCCGCGGCCGTGATCGGCCCTGCCGGCCGCTTGGGCGTGTTCCGCAAAGTGCATCTGTGGTCGGACGAGCACCTGTTCTTCGCGCCCGGCAATCTGGGTTTTCCGGTCTTCGCGACCGAGCATGGCACGCTGGGTGTGGGCATCTGCTACGACGGCTGGTTTCCGGAGTTCTACCGTAGCTGCGCGCTGCAGGGCGCTGAATTGGTTTGCGTGCCAACCAACTGGGTGCCGATCCCAGGCCAGGACCCGACCCGTGAAGCGATGGCCAACATCCTGACGATGGCGGCGGCGCACACCAACTCGATCTACATCGCCGCAGCCGACCGCGTCGGTACCGAGCGTGGCCAGCCATTTGTAGGCCAGAGCCTGATCACCAGCTATGCCGGTTGGCCCTTGGGCGGGCCGGCATCAGCCACCGAAGAGCAGATCATCTATGCCGACCTGGATCTGGCGTTGGCTAGGCGGGCGCGACGCTGGAACGATTTCAACCAGGTGTTGCGCGACCGCCGCCCTGGCGCTTACGTGCAAGACAGCGGCGACCGCTGTTGAACCCGACTGACCCGAGGCACCCATGTCCGCTACCGATCCCGTCGCCCTGACCCAAGCCCTGCTGCGCATCGACACCGTCAACCCGCCAGGCAACGAAGACCGATGCGTCGAACTGCTGGCCGACCTGCTGTCGGCCGCCGGTTTTGCCTGCCGGACACATGAATTCGCGCCACGCCGCACCAGCCTGGTGGCGCGCATCGGCGGTCATGCCGGGCCGACCGGTGGCCGGGCACCACTGGGCTTCACCGGCCATGTCGACGTGGTGCCGCTGGGCAATGCCAAATGGCAGCACGACCCTTTTGGCGCCGAGATCGTCGGCGGCAGGTTGTACGGGCGCGGCGCCAGCGACATGAAGAGCGGCATCGCCGCCTTCGTCTGCGCCGCGATCGACCAGGCTGAGCGGCTGCGGCAAGGCCCCGGCTTGAACCTGATCATCACCGCGGGCGAAGAGACCGGCTGCGAAGGCGCTTTCGCGATGGCGGCTTCACCGGACGGCCGCGCGCTGCTGGGCAGTGCCGGCGCCTTGGTCGTTGCCGAGCCCACCGCCAACCTGCCGCTGCTCGGCCACAAGGGGGCGTTCTGGTTGGCGGCCGAGGCCCGCGGTGTGACGGCGCACGGTGCAATGCCAGAGCGCGGTGACAACGCGATTTACAAGATCGCCAAAGCCGCGGTTGCGTTGGAGCAATTCAGCTTCGAGACGGGCCCGCACCCGCTGATGGGCATGCCCACGCTCAACGTGGGGACAGTGCGCGGCGGCCTGAACATCAATTCAGTGCCCGACGCCGCCCAGATGAGCATCGACATTCGCAGCGTCGCCGGCCAGGACCATGGCGCGTTGCTGCAATGCCTTTGCCGTGTGCTCGGGCCGCAGATCGGCCTGCGCGCGTTGCTCGACGTGGGCAGTGTGTACACCGCGCCCGACGACCCGTGGATGCAGCGCGTCTTTGCAATCTGCAGCGCGCGCAGTGGCCAGGCCATCGCGCCGCGCACGGTGTCGTACTTCACCGACGCCGCGGCGCTGCGCGGGCCGCTGGGTGGCCCGCCAGTGGTGATCCTCGGGCCTGGCGAGCCCGAGATGGCGCACCAGACCGACGAGTACTGCCAAGTCGACCGCATCCACGAGGCGACGGCCTTGTTCGGCGACCTGATCACCGACTGGTGCGCGCCGGGCGCCTAAAGCCCGCTGCGGGCGACCCGCCGGGTTATCTCGGCGGCTGTCGGCTCGACCAGTCGACTGTGCGCTCGTAGGCGCGCGCGATGCGCAGGATCCGGGCTTCCTGGAACGGCCTGCCGATGACCTGGAAACTCGTCGGCAGCGCGCTGCCAGTGAAGCCGCAAGGCACGGCCACCGAGGGCAGCCCCATGACATTGGCGGGTGCCGACAGACGAACGAACACCGACGAAACCGGCTCGTCGCTGCCATCAGGCCAACGCACCGTGAGCTGGTCGCGGCGGGTCGCACCACAAGGCACTGAGGGCCCGATCAGGGCGTCCAAGCCGTCGAACATCTTTCGCCACGCCGCCTGCATCTCGTTGCGAACGCGCAGTGCCGCGATGTAGTCGACGGCAGGAATCATCTCGCCGGTCTCGAGCATCGCGCGGACGTCTTCCTGATACAGGTCGCGGCGCTCGCGCAGCGCCTTTTGGTGGTAGGCGGAAGCTTCCGGCATGCACAGCCCGAACTCCACCGGCATGATCTGCCCGGCCATCGGGATGTCGACGTCGACCAGCACCGCGCCCTCTCGGGCCAGTCTCTCAATCGCTGCTTGCACGTCGCGGGCAACTTCCGGGTCGACGTTGTCGAAGAAATAATTACGCGGCACGCCGATGCGCAAACCCTTGACGCCGAGTTCGAGCTCGCCGAGGTAGTCGCCCACCGGCACGTCGGCGCTGCCGGGGTCTCTCGGGTCGTAGCCGGCCAGAGCGCCCAGCGTGACTGCGGCGTCGCCGACCGTGCGGGTCAGCGGGCCGGCATGGTCGAGCGACCAGCTCAGCGACGCAATGCCAAAACGGCTGACGCGTCCGTACGTGGGTTTCAGGCCGACGGTGCCGCAGACCGCAGCCGGGATTCGGATCGACCCGCCCGTGTCAGTGCCCATTCCCATGAAGCAACCTCGGGCGGCGACCGTGGCGCCCGAGCCACCGCTGGAGCCGCCAGGGATATGGTCTATGTTCCAGGGGTTGGCGGTGGTCGGCGTGACGATGCCGTAGGCGAACTCGTGGGTGTGGGTCTTGCCGACGATGACCGCGCCGGCCTGCGTCAGCCGATCGACACAAGCAGAGTTGACGCTGGCCAAGTGGTCATGGCGCACCTGCGAGCTGCAGGTGGTCGGCAGGCCGGCCATGTCGTAGAGGTCCTTGACCGCTACAGGCACACCGTGCAATTCGCCGCGGTCCATGCCTGCAGCCATCTCGCGCTCGGCCTGGTGCGCGGCGGCCAAAGCATGGTCGACGGTCAGCCGAACATAGGCGTTAAGCCTTGGCTCGTCGGCCTCGATCTGCGCCAGTGCCAGGCGGGTGAGCTCTACCGGAGAGATCTCGCGCTTGCGCAGCGCGGCGGCGACGCCCCGCAGGCTCAGCTTCAGGGGGGCGGCGATGTCGGTGCTTGCCATGTCAGCGCTCCCAGTTGGCACGGAAAGCGAACGCAGGCGCGGTCTCGCCCAGCGCGGCTTGATTCAGCGCGTCGAGCAGCTGGAAGACGCCATCCATCGCCGGAACGAGTTCCTCGGCACGCGCTGGCGTCAAAGGCAGATTTGCCAATCGGGCTGCGGCTTCGAGCAGGGCCGGATCGGTGGTGCAACGTGGTTTCAGCATGACAGAGTCCCTCGGCGATGGTTGCGGGGCAGACATCACAGCCCCGTTGAAACAAGAAAACTTGTAAGCGTCTAACGAGAATTTGCGATGGACGGACGATCGACGGACTTCGCGCCGGGCGCGTTCAGGGCGCCAGGTAACGAAGCAATCGAGGGTCATCCCTGACCTGCGCGGCCGTGCCCTCGAGTGCGACCGTTCCTCGGTCCATCACATAGACGTGGTCAGCCACCCGAAGCGCGAGTTCGACATGCTGCTCGACCAGGATCAGGCTGATCTCCTTCGACAACAGCACCAGGCGGTCGGCAATCTCTTCGATCACGCCAACCCATACGCCTTCGGTGGGTTCGTCGAGCAGAAGCAGCTTGGGTTTGCCGAGCAAGGCCCGTCCTATTGCGAGCATCTTGCGTTCACCGCCTGACAGCGTGGCGGCGGTCTGGCCCAGCCGCGTTGACAGCTTGGGGAAAAAGTCGAGCACATCGTCGATGCGCGCAGACCGGCCTTGCAGGATCGCGCCGAGCTCGAGGTTCTCGCGCACCGTCAACTTGCCGAAGATCGCATGCTCCTGCGGTACATAGCCCATGCCTCGGCGAGCACGCCGCTCGGTCGGCTCGGCGATCGCCTCTTGGCCGTCGAACTGGATCGCGCCCGACATCACCGGCAATTCGCCAGCAAGCGCCTTCAGCAAGGTCGTCTTGCCAGCACCGTTGCGGCCCAGGATGGCGACCATGCCTTTGGCCGCTGCCCGGATCTCGAGGTCGAACAGCACCTGGCTGCGTCCATAGCCGGCATTGAGCTTGTGGACCTCCAACATGTTTGGGGACTCAGACACGGCTGGTATAGACCTCTTGAACTTTGGCAGAGTGTTCGATTTGGTCGACCGTCCCGCTATCGAGCACCTTGCCCTGGTCGAGCACCGTCAGGTGGTCGCAGATGTTCTTGATGAAGTCCAGGTCGTGCTCGACGATCACCAGCGCACATTCAGACTTGATCGGCAGCAGCAGTTCGCCGGTGACGCGGCGCTCTTCGGGGCTCATGCCGCCGGTTGGCTCGTCGAGCAGCAGCAGCTTGGGCCGTGGCGCCAGCGCCATCGCGATCTCCAGCCATTGCTGCTCGCCATGGCTGAGCTCGCCAGCCAGATCATCGGCACGCCCTTCCAGCCGGAACCTTGCGAGCGAGCCGAGGACGTCTTCGTGCATGGCGCGTCGCGTCTTTGATCGGATCAGCGACCACAGGCTCTGCCCGGCCTGCAGTGCAAGCAGCACGTTGTCGTAGACCGAGAGCTCGGGCAAGACTGCGGTGATCTGGAACTTCAGGCTGAGTCCCGCGCGTGCGCGCTCGAACGGCAGTGCCGCTGTGACGTCGAGGCCATCAAAAGTGATAGCGCCGCTGCTTGGAAAGTGGGCGCCCGCGATGGCTTTGAGCAGCGTGCTCTTGCCCGACCCGTTGGGTCCGATCAGACCATGAAATGTGCCCGCCTGCACCGACAGGTCGACGCCGCCCAGCGCTTGCAGGGCGCCGAACATCTTGGTCACGCCCTTGACTTCAAGCAGTGCCATGGCGTCAGCGCTCCGCTCGATCGCGGCCTGGCCGCCAACCGTACGAGAAGAAGCGCTCGCGGTTGGTGACGAACAAGCCCAGGATGCCGCTGGGTTGGAATGCCACCACCAGCAGCAACACCAGCCCGAGAATCACGGGCCAAAAGCGCTTGAGGATGTCTATATCGGCCAGCACATAGCTGATCGCCTCGATCGAGATCGTGCCCAGGACCGCGCCGATCAGCGTGCCCGAACCGCCAAACAAGCAATAGATCACCGCCATCGTCGACAAGCCCGGGCCCATGTTGCCCGGTCCAATGAAACCCTGGTGGTAGCTGTACAGCGCACCCGCGAGGCCGGCAATCATGCCGGAGAAAGAAAATACCACCGCCTTGTACAACTGCACGCGGTAGCCGAAGAAGGCTAGTCGCTCTTCGTTCTGGCGCATGCCCGCCAGCACCAGTCCCATCTGCGAACGGATCAGGTAACGGCTGACCAGGTAGACGGCGAGCAGGCAACCAAACGCCAGGAAGTAGAACTCGATGCCTTCGACGAACTCAAACGAGCCGAGCTTGAGCAGTTTGATCGACGACAGCCCGTTGCCAGCACCCACATACTGCCAGCCCGACACCAGACGCTCGGATGCATAGGCACCGGTCAGCGTTCCCAGCGCGATAAAGATCGAGGTCGGCGTCTTGCGGCCGAGCAACAAGAACATTGCGAACGCAAACGACAGCAACAGTCCGATCAGCATCGCCAGCGGCAGCGTCCCCCATATCTCACTGAAACCCAGATCGCGTCCGACCAGCGCGATCACATAAGCCGGCACGCCGAAGAACAAGGCCTGACCGAAGCTCATGATGCCGGAGTAGCCCCAGCACAGGTCGAAGCTCAATGCGAGGATGGACAGGATCAGGATATTGGTGAACAGCGTGATCAGCTGAGGGAAGGCATTGAGCGCAAACGGCGCGATCAGCAGCGCCCCCAGCATCACGGCCTCGACAATGGGCAGCACCCGAACCGCAGTGCTACCGCCTGTCAAACCTTTGGTCAAGCTTGCTTTCATCCTGGTGCTCGTATCGTCGCGTTGCTGGCTAGTCGGTTAGCACTCCTTCGGGTCGACCATCGTCGACTTCTTGACGATCTCGTAGCGGGTCTTGCCGGCGACGACCTTGCACACCGCGATGTACATGTTCATCTTGCAGTGCATCTTGCCCGGCACCATTTCGGCGCCGCCGCCAGGTCCTTCTGTAAGCTTGGCCTTGTCCAGCGCCGCTGCGACCGCGTCGCGCGACAGGTCGCCCTTGGTCGCTTTGACCGCAGCCTCGTAGAACTTGACGCCGCGGTACATGCCGGTGGACGCACTGCCGGCGGTGAACAGGTACTTGGTGTTCGGAAACTTCTTCGCGTAGTCTTCCTGCAGCTTCTTGCTGAACGGGTCGTCAACCGCCTGAAAGTAGTCCAGGCAACTCACCAGCCCATCCATCTCAGCCGCCGGGTGGTAGTTCAGCAGGTTTTCGTCGTAGTACACGCAGCTGACGACGCCGCCGTTCTTCTGGAAACCGCTCTCGTAGAGCTGTTTGACGAAGGGCTGCAGGCCAGGCGGGATGATGGTGTTGAAGACGCAGTCGACCTTGCCGTCGCGGATCTTGCCGATGGTCGCCGAGTACTCGGCCTGGTCCAACGGGTAATACTCCTCGAAGACCACTGTGCCGCCGTTGGCTTCAATGACCTTGCGTGCGTACTTGTTCAGCAGTTGCGGCCAAACGTAGTTGGCCGAAGGCAGAGCGAAGCGCTTCTTGCCCAGCGTCTTGATCAGGTACGGAATCAACTCATCGCACTGCTGCGCCGGGGTCGGGCCGGTGTTGAACAGACCCTTGGTGCATTCCTGGCCTTCATACAGCTGGGGGTAGATGTAGAGCGTCTTGCCACGGTTGACGATGGGGTCCTTGATCGCCTGGCGCATCGCGCTGGTGATGCCACCGAGCACCACATCAACCTTGCGATCCTGTATCAGCTTGCGCACGTTGCCCACGGCGATCTTCGGATCCGATGCGGTGTCTTCCAGGAACAGCTCGATCGGGCGCCCGAGAATGCCGCCGCCCTTGTTAATCTGCTCGACCGCGAACTGCGCGACCTGCCAGTTGGCATTGCCCGAAGGTGCGATCGCACCGGTGATGTCGGTGGCGATGCCCATCTTGATCGGACCTGCGGCATGCGCGAATTCGGGCTTGAGCAACCAGCCCCCCCCGACCCCGGCCATCCAGCCTGAGGCGGCCAGCGCACCGGCGCCCGTGAGCAGTCGGCGACGACCGTCGACCACTGGTTCGCCAACTGCGGGCTCGGCGTTTTGATTGAAGAGCTTGGAATCGGACATGTCAGAGTCTCCCTTGTGCAATGAAGCCTTGCGGCCTAAATTTGACGATTGCGAGCGCAATCAGGAACACGAACGGATCAGCAAACACAGGCGGCACGATCCAGGGTAGCCCTGAGGCCATGCCGCCCACCACGGATGCGCCCAGTACCGGGCCGACAAAGGTGCCGACCCCACCGAGCATCACCGACAGAAAGGCCTGCACCAGAAAGCGAATCCCGATGTCGGCCGACAATTGATACAGAGGAACGATCAACGCACCCGCCAAGCCGGCGAGGGCCGAGCCGAAGGCGAAGGTCAGCGCATAGAGCCTTGCGGTGGAGATGCCGCAAGCGCGGGCCAGCATCGGGTTCTCCAGCGAGCCGCGGATGCGCAGCCCCATCGAGGTCCGGGTCAGAAAGGCCCAGCTCGCGCCTATCACCACCAGCGTCGTGACAATGATCACGGTACGCCATATTGAGAATTCAAGGCCGCCTACCGTCACTGCACCGGCCAGCGGCTCTTCGATCGACTTGTAGTGCCCGCCGAGCAGGCCGCGCACCACCTCTCGTATCACCAATCCGATCGCAAAAGTGCCCAGCATGGCAATGATCGGCGCGCTGTAGAAGCGTCGGATGATCAGCCGCTCCAGCAGCAGACCGACCAGCGCCACCACGATGGGCGCGGCGATCAGACCGCACCATAGCGGCAGGCCGAATTCCTGAAACAGGTACAGCGTATAGGCGCCAAGCAGCACGAACTCACCGTGCGCAAAATTGAAGATGCCCATCATGCTGGCGATCACACCCAGGCCGAGCACGATCAGCACGATCACCGAGGTGAATCCCAGCAGGTCGAAAGCAAGTCTGACGGCGTTGTCCATGGTGTAGACAGTAAGCAAGCTGTGTGCCCGCTGCATTCGCCGCTTAACCGGCTGATTCGCACCAAGGCGGCGCGCTGAACGCACCTGAAGCGGGTTCGCGCATTCCTCTCGATGATGCCAAAACGTAGAGCGCTGATTTTGGGTGTTAACCCCTAGGACCAGACTTGCGTTCTGAGACGCTCATCGCACGCCATGGGCCGTCCAGACCAATGCGGCCGTGCCTCACCCACAGGAGTGCCTGCGCACTCAACGATGTGAAGGGCTCATGCGGCAGGTAGAGCATGGCGGCCATGACCTGCGCCACCGCGTCGTCGTCGAGATCGCCGTCGCCTTCAAAGTCGTTGCCCTCGCGAACCTCCAACTCAATGCCACGGTAGCGCCCAGGAAGTTCCTCAAGCGTGACGAATCCAGTGACATCGACCAATCGGCCCTGCACATCGCGGTTGAGTTGGTGGCACAGCAATCCCCTGGGCTCGACAGCCAACACGATCGGCCAGCCCGTGAGTTCACGCAGCGCGAATGCAAAGTAGCGGCATTCACAGTGCGCGTACTGCAGCCGAAGAAGATCGAGCGCTGTGTTTTCGGGCGATCGCTCAAAGACTTCTGGCCCGTAGTCGAACTCGGACTCCATCACGATGTTGGCCACTTCAGCCAACTCTTCCAGCGTCGGGATCGGACGATCAGCGGGCAGGTGGGCCTCCAGCAGGGGGTGCGGCTTGCCATCCCAGCCCACACCGAACATCTCGAACTGACTTTTGAACATCATGTCCTCCTTGGAAATCGGACATCTTTGACGGTCAATGGCTCAGGACGTGAGCCTTCTAAAGCGCGCAAACCCTGCGCAGTTGCCTTGTTGCGCAGGCTAGGCGACATCCATCATCGAGAGCATGGCGAATCGCGTGACCTGACCCAAGCCCATCCGAGTACAGGATCGACGTCACACCGTCTCAAGCAAATGTGGCTTTGCCACTTTGTTTGACCCCCATGGGAGGCGGCCGGCTTCGGCCGGCTTCGGGGCGCTCAATGCGAGCGCCATAGGCATAACGCTGGGCTCAGTTATCGAGCCGTTTGAGATCGCGGTAAAAGTTTTTGTGCGACCCCAGCGTGAGGAGCTTGAGGCTTTGCTTGTCCAAAATGCAGTAGCCCAACAGACACAGCTGATTGGAGATACGGAACTTGTACACGTGAATGCCCGCCAGGTCGCCGACTTTAGCGTCACCCACCGAAGGGTCGGCGCTGATGGCTCGCAGCGCCGCGTCGAGTTCCAGTTTTTGCGGCGCGTGCAGCCTCTTGGTAGCCCGCACAAACGAGGGCGTGACGAAAAGGCGCATCAACTGAAGACGTATTCGCCGACCACGGCCTCCTGGTCCGCCACCAAGAGGTCGCGGATCATGAAGAACGACAGATCCGGGTTCTCCTCGGCAATCTTGCCGATCTGGGACCAATACTCGATCTGCTTGGGGGTGGAACGGTGTTGCACTTGGGCGCAGCTTCTGGCCTGCTCGACCAGTTTGTCCGATAGTTTGACGTTGACAGTCACGTGGACTCCTTACGGGGATGCTCCATAGTAGCGCAAAAGGTTCCCAAAAGGTACCCGGGTCTTTGTTCGACTGATCGTGCCGATCAGGTGTCAAACCAATGCATATTTCGGTCCATCGTGATCGCCGGTTCCGGCATCGTGACCGCCGAATTCGGGAATGTGACCGGTCGTTTCGGTGAGGTGACCGACGGGCATCGCTGACGACGATGGGTATGCTCGGCATTGGCCGGCCACAGCCACATCGACGCTGGTCAGCAGGTCTGATCGAACGAGCCAAAGACCATGCGGCAGCGCGAGACGACAGTCGCGCCGGCAATTGGCCGACCGAACGAACAAGTTCGGGGTCGTGCCGATTCCAGCCACCTCTATTGGTAGTCGTCTTCGCGTTGGCGCTTGACGGCCAAGATCGTCACCGCATCCAGTGCGGGCTCATACCGGTACAAGGCCAAGTAGCCGCTAGCGCCGAAGTCGATAACCAACTCGCGCAGGTCTTCGCTGTCGTCAACGGGTCTGCCAATCATGGGCGCATGGGCAAGCGGCATCAAAGCGCTTCGGATGGCCAGCAGGGCTCGCTTGGCCACGCTGGCATCTTTGCTGACAAGAAACGTGCGCAGGCGGGACAGGTCGGATTGGGCCCGCGCAGAAAGCCTTACGTGTGACATGCCGGAGCAGGCGCATCGGGAGCTTGTTGGACCCGGTCAACCCAAGCGCTGAACTCATCCAGCGTGATGTGAAGGCCGGTTTCTTTGTAATGCTCGAAGGAAGACTCGG
Organism: Bordetella parapertussis; assembly: GCA_945878355.1. Classification (GTDB taxonomy): domain Bacteria; phylum Pseudomonadota; class Gammaproteobacteria; order Burkholderiales; family Burkholderiaceae_C; genus Pseudaquabacterium. The sequence goes on from CAMCTC010000025.1 coordinate 47,876, forward strand.
CAGCGGCGATGAAGTTTTGTCGCACCTCTTCCTTTTTCACATAGTCAAGGATGGCCTCTTTCATGAGGTAGTGCGGTGTGCGTTTCTTGGCTGCAGCCAAAGCCCCAATGCGGTCTCGGTCAGCGGCGTCCAATTTGATGGTGACAGACCCGGCTCGTGTCATTGTTGCTGAAGAAGTTTTCACGGTGTCATCCAGGATCAAAAGGTAACACCTATTGTGTTTGATGCACCTTTTGACGTCAAGGATCAGGCCTGCGGCTGAGAAGCATCGGCCGCCGCCCGGATGAGGCCCCCCACGTGGACGACAAACTCGCCGCGGGCAGCGAGCGCTGTGGGGCGAGGCCTTTGGTGAACAGCGCGGCCCAGCGCTAGCTCAAGAATCAACCCAGAAGCACCTGCTCGAGCATTACCTCGGTGGTTTTTGACACCACCCACTCCAGGTGCACGCGCGCCCGGGTGAGCCCGACGAACAGCAAGCGCCTGTTCAACTCGCCCAGATCGGCAAGCTCGCATTCCGTCAGCACCACGGCCACCGCGGCCTGCCCCTTGAACCGGCGCACCGATTCCAACAGCAGATCGCCATCAGTCCACTTGGCGTCGCCACCCTCGTCAAAGGCGCCGGTGAAGTGCCGCGTGCGCCAGGGTCCCAACTGGTCCAGGTGCTGCAGCGCTGAACTCTCGCGCCCGCGCAGGCTGATGACAGCGATGTCGTGCAGCGCGAAACCACAGTCCAGGCAGCGCTGCACGCCCTTGATGGTGGCAGCGACGAGGTGCTCCGGCGTCTCGTAGACGATGGGGTCGGGCATCTCGCCCTCGAAGTCCGAACTGGCCTCAACCTCGGTGGCCGTCAGCCGCAGCAGGTTGATCAGGTTCACCAGCGCGCGCGGCGAGCGGAAGTTCTCGTACGAAGTGACAGCCACCGCTTCGGCAATGTCAAAGCCTTCCCGGTCGGCGTAGAGCTGCTGCTCTGGGTCTTCCAACAGCAGCGCCCTGCCCTTGGGTCGCAATCTCGACAGCAGCGCCTGCACCCATTCGGGATGAAAGTCTTGCACTTCGTCCAGGACGATGAAGTCCAGGTCTGGCTCGCTGACGGCAAGGCGTTCGATGCAATGCGCCTCCACTTCACGGAAAAAGCTGCGCGAGCTGAAATCGACCGGCATGCCAAAGCGACGGGCAATTCGCACAGCAAACTCGTGAAAGGTCTCGGCGGGCACGCGCACCGGCAACACCTTGGCCATGTGGTCGGCCAGCGCGCGGTTGAAGCACAGGTAGGCTGCGCGCTGACCGACAGCATCCGCCTCGCGCAACATGCGCAGCGCGAGTTGCGTCTTGCCCGAGCCCGCAGTGCCCACCACGCGGATGATGCCGGACGGCACCTCGATGCGCGGCACCCAGGTGGCCAGGCCGGCAGACAAGCGGGTGACCGATTGCTGCAATCGCCCGGTCAGCGCCGACACGTCAGGCACCACACGGAAGCGGTTTTCGAAAAACGCCAGCACCTTGGGCTGGATGTCGTTCGGACTGCCACTCCCCAGCACCCCGGCAACCCGTGACACCACTTGCTCGAACTCGGTGCTGTCAACGATCTGCTCTCTGGGCCACTGCGCCGTCTCTGATCGCACCCGCGCGTCGGGAACTACCAGCAGTTGGCTCACATGCACGGCCAGGTTGGCCGCCGCCAGCCGCGACCGCATGGCACCGTACTGCCGCGTGACCTGCCAGGTCACGCTCTTGCGTTGGTCGCCGTAGGTCTTGAAGATGCCGTCGCTCTGAAAGTGCACGCCGCCTGACTTGACCTCGATCAGCAAGACATCACCGCTCTGGTTGACCACCACGATGTCGATCTCACCGTGCTGCTCACGCCCCCCTGAGGTGCGCGACCAGTCGACGCTGTGAAACAGCGTGTAGGCATCCGACAGCCCAGTCTGCAGCGTTTTCAGCAACCCAAGCTCAGCGTACTCACCTGCGTTGATGCCCGCTCTCGGCGGCAAGCTGGGGGACAGGTGAGCCATGTAAACGGAGCGCCGGTTTAAACGAGCGGCAGATGTAAATGGACGTCGAACCAAGCAAGCTGCGTTTAAATCGCAAGCCGATGTTGTAAACGCTTAGCGCCATCTTTACACACTGCGCACTTGGATGCGAGCACGTTGGCGCTCTCAGTCCGACCTTCCGCCGCCAGCAGGTAGGCAACATCCTGGGCGGCTGCGCTATCTTTGAGACCCATCAACACTTCGGCGCATGTCGAGCGCGTCAGTGAAATGGAACCAAACCGGCGCGCCGACCAACATCAGGGCAATGCCGGGCCAGCATCATCCGAACGGCTTTGGCGCAAAGACATCAAGTCGCCCTTCCACTGAACCTTGCCACGCAAGGCCAGCAGTTGCTGGCGTTTGAGGGTGTGGAGGTATTCGACCAACGCAGCGTTGACCGCAGCTTTCTTCGACGGGAACCCGCCTAGCGCCAGCACTTGATCTAACACTTCGTCGTCAAGCTCTACATGTGTTCGCATGGGACAAGAACCCGATCTTTGCTGGTCAATTTTCTTGAAAATTTAAGCCATCGCTTGCCGTGTCAATTGTCAGCGACCATGGCTTGGCGGCGGGTTGGTCTGATCCAACGCAAACAGCGTCTGACGCGGCCTGCATCTTGGCTCGGACCGCGGTGGGCCAGCATTTAAACGCGATGCCGATTTAAACGACGTCGATTTAAAGCGCTAAATTTAAAGCGCAGGACAGGCTGTAAACCTCAAGTGCCAATGCGCGCGATGTTCCGGCCGTGGCGATGATCAGGACGGAAGCGTCGGGCCCAGCCATTTGTCCAGCACGCGGCCAACATAGCCTGAGCCCAACCCGTGGCCGGTATCGGGCACCACGGTCACCGGCAAGCCTAGCAGCCCGGCCAACGCGACCACGGCTTGTGGATTGCTTTGCCAGTCTCGGTCACCGACATGAATTTCGCAGTGCAAAGGCGCGGGATAGTTGCCGCTGCGCGCCAGTGCCTCCAACTTGCCGGATCTCGGAGGAACAAAACCCATCAAGGCTTCCTCGTTCGAGAATTCACCGATGATGGGCGCCAGCAACAGCACCTTGCCGATGTAGGGTGGCAACTGCGCCTGGGCATGCAGGAACAGGTAAGCACCATACGAGTTGGCAACGATCCGGCCATCGGCGTGCCAGCAGTGGATCCTGAGATCCTTGGCCACCAGGTCAATCTGCGCCTGAAACGACATCGCTTTGAACTGGCCAAC
>CAMCTC010000026.1 GCA_945878355.1 Bordetella parapertussis
TTCAGAAAGCGCGCAAACACCGGCTGGCTGACGTGTGCGCCCTCCCGAATTCGCTTGATCGCCTCAGGTGCGATCTCCACCGGCGACGCGAGGCAGGACTCGTCGAAATCACGCATGGTCGCCTTGTCGATGGTGCCGGCCCGCTGCAGCCCCTGCGCAGCGCTGTAGATGGCCTCGAAGGCGTCACTCTTGAACTTGGCTTTACTCGTCATGGAAAAAGCTCCTGTAAGTCACCTTGACTCAGTGCGGATGCCAACTCGGCATCCGTCATGCACCCGTAGGCCTGCGCGAGCTTCCTGAAAGCAGCAAGCTCGTCGAGATCGATATTGGCCCGATCCTGCTTGGCAAAGAGATACGCGAAGACCCAGTGCTGGCCACCCTTCGCCAAGACGATGGAGCGGTGCATGTTCTCGTTGAGCCGCTTCTTGAATACGCCACCGCCCAAATCATCGGCCTGACCCTGCATGACCTCCAGAATCGCAGCCATTAACGCCGGGTCACCAATGCGCGCCCTCTTAGCAGCTTTGCCGAACCAGGCCGTTTTGAATGCTCTCGTGGAGGACTTTCTTGGCATGACGAAGTATAGCACCCAGTCCTACTTAAAAAATCAACCGAAGTCGTTCCGTCGACCCGGCCGAGGGGTCCTCGCGCGTCAGCACTGCTGACAACCAAAAAAATGCCCAGGCAACCGTGAGGTTGCGCCGGGCGAGGGGGAGGAAATCGATCGAGGGCAGGAGCCGGGCAACACCGTCTTGGACGGTGCTCCCGGCGCTTCATGCAGCGTGGGCCAGTCCCTTCCACTCGGTTGGGGCCAGCTCGATGAGCTTGCCTGCGGCGCCGAATGGCGTCGCGCAAGGCCTTGAGCTTCTCGCGGTGAGCCCGCACCCTGGCCTGATGCTCGGGCGTTGCGCGTTCGGCCTCCAGGCGTTGTTCCTCGACCTCTCGCTCACGCTGAAGATCAGCGGCCTGCTGGCGCTGCGCACGGTCGGCAGCGACGCGGGGAGCGAGCACTGGCACGAAGCGTCCAGCCACCGCGTTGGCGACGAGTCCGCGCAGGTAGGCCATGGGGTTGCGAACGTGACGGTGTTGACCATTCTCTTGAGGTCCACGGCGGTGTCGCTCAACTGAAGCACTTCCTGGCTTCGCAGGGTTGTGCGAAGCGCCAACAACATGGCCAGACCAACCTGTTGGGACTTGGTCTTGACCGCACTGCGCGGTCGGTACCCGAGTTGGCGCAATATGCGCTTGAGTTCGGGCCACTGGGCTTTGCGGTTTCGCGGTACGACTTGGCTACCCTTGATACCGCCAAGGTCTCGAAACGGATCCACATCGGTCAAGGACCAGTCAGGATGTCGAGCACTGGCCCAAACTGAGCGCAGCAAAGCCTCCTCCCGTTTCACGCTGGCGGGTGAAATCCCGTCGCCCAATCGAGCGCGACGCACAGCCGCCATCTGTTTGGGCTTGAAAGCTGAAAGTTGCAAGTCAGCCAACCCCATATCGTCCAAGCGCTGTTCGATCGCTAAAAGTCGATTGAAGTCCCACTTGCCACCATCGCGCTGCGGTGCAAGCTCACGCCGCCACCGATCAAGCAACTCCCGGACGCTGCAAGGCATGAATCCTCCGGCAACCATGGCCTTGAACTCCTTGTCCTTGGCCGTGCCATGCGCCTGCGCCTCGGCCTTGGTGGCGAAGGTCGCGTTCCAACTGAGAACGCTGCCAGACGGGTCGGTGACCCTGCACTCGACTTTGTACCGCTTGCCAACTGCTCTGATGTACATCCCGGCCACCCGACGTTCTGGCGGAAATCGTGGCGAAAATCTAGCGGAAACGACCCCTGGAAATGCACGGATTCCGCCGGATTTGTTCCGCCAGACTTTCGAAGCCTGAACTGACTTCAGCAGGAAAAAACTCGAAAAAAAAGGACTCGTTTCGAGTCCTCTTTTCACATTCTGGTGCGCGGGGCGGGACTCGAACCCGCACATCCTTGCGGACGTCAGGACCTAAACCTGGTGCGTCTACCAATTTCGCCACCCGCGCGGGTGATATGGGCTGATGGTTTGCCAATGCGTTGATCGGCAGACCCAGCCTCCGGAATCACCGCGCGCTAGCCGAAAATCCTGCGCTCGATCACCCCGGAAAACGGCCGATTCTAGCCGGCCACAGGCCCTCCATGGCCCGAGGGCTGACGGCTGACGCGAAACCAGGCCGCGTACATGGCCGGCAGAGAAAGCAGCGTGAGCGCGGTGGCGACGATCAGCCCACCCATGATGGCCACCGCCATCGGCCCCCAGAACACGCTGCGTGTGAGCGGGATCATCGCCAGCACCGCCGCTGCCGCGGTCAACACGATGGGCCGGAAACGCCGCACAGCGGCCTCGACGATCGCGTCCCAGGCCGGCAAGCCGCGGGCGCGATCCTGCTCGATCTGGTCGATCAGGATCACCGAGTTGCGCATGATCATGCCCATCAGCGCGATCACGCCCAGCAGCGCGACGAAGCCGAAAGGTCGATCCAGCAGCAACAGCGCGCCGGCCACGCCGGCGATGCCCAGCGGCCCAGTCAGGAACACCAGCATCGCGCGCGAAAAGCTTTGCAGTTGCAGCATCAGCAGCGTGAAGATGATGAACAGCATCACCGGCACGCCGGCAGCGATCGAGCCCTGCCCCTTGCTGCTTTGCTCCTGCGCACCGGCGATCCGAATGTCGTAGTCTGGCGGCAACTGACGCTTGATGGCATCGATCTGAGCCGCCACGGCACGGGTGATTGTCGGACCTTGCACGCCGTCGATCACATCGCCCTGGACTGTGATCGCGTACTGGCGGCCCTCGCGCCACAGCACGCCAGGCTCCCAGCCGAAGCCGATGCGGGCGATCTGCGTCAGCGGGATGGCCCGCCCGCTGCTGGTGGGCAGGTAGGCATTGCCGATGTCGGTCAGCACCTTGCGCTCTTGCAGCGGTTGGCGCAGCACGATGTCGACCAGCTTGTCGCCCTCACGGTACTGGCCCACGGTGCTGCCGCTCAAGCCGGTGCGCGCGCTCTGCGCGATGGCCTGACTGCTCACGCCCAACGCGCGGGCCTTGTCCTGGTCGATGTCGAGGCGCAGCACCTTGACCTGTTCGTTCCAGTTGTCGTTGACACCGCGCATGCTGGGGTGCGCGCGCAACACCTCCTTGACCTGATCGCCGGCCTGACGGACCAGGTTCAGGTCCGGTCCCATGACCCTGAACTGCACTGGATAGTCCACCGGCGGCCCGTTGGGCAGCACCTTGACGCGAGTTCGCGCCTCGGAGAACTCGGCGGCCAGCAGCGCCGGCAAGCTGCTGCGCAGACGCTCCCGCGCAGCCAGGTCCTTGGGCAACAGGATGACTTGGCTGACATTGGTCTGCGGGAAGATCTGGTTGAGCGGCAGGTAGAACCTGGGCACACCGCTGCCGACCCAGGTGGTGACGCTCTCGAGCTCGGCCTCCTTCATCATCCTGGCCTCGAAACGCCGTGCCAGCGCCTCGCTCTCACGCTGGCTGCTGCCTTCGGGCAGCCACAGGTCAACCAAGATCTCGGGCCGGCTCGAATCAGGGAAGAACTGCTGCTGCACCTTGCCCAGCGCCACGACACCCACGCCGAACAGCGCCACCGTGAGCGCCAACGTGATCCAGCGATGGCGCACGCAGGCATTGACCAACGCGCGAAACCGGTTGTAGAACGGCGTGTCGAACAACTCGTGCGCCTCACCGCCTTCGACCTGAGGCCGGGTGTGCAACAGCCAGGCCCCCAGATAGGGTACGAAATACACGGACACCAGCCAAGAGATCACCAACGCGGCCGAGGTGACAGCAAAGATCGCGAAGGTGTATTCACCGGTCACCGACTTGGCCAGGCCTATCGGCAGGAAGCCGGCCGCGGTGATCAAGGTGCCGGTCAGCATCGGCATCGATGTCACCTCGTACGCAAAAGTAGCCGCGCGCATCTTGTCGTAGCCCTCCTCGAGCTTGCGCACCATCATCTCGACCGCGATGATCGCGTCGTCGACGAGCAGGCCCAGCGCGATGATCAGCGAGCCGAGCGAGATCTTGTGCAGCCCGACACCCCAGTAGTACATCGTCACGAACGTGATCGCCAGCACCAGCGGGATCGTGATGCCCACGACCATGCCGGGCCAGATGTCGATCCGCAAAGGCTTGGTATGCAGTCCCAGCGCGATGAAGCTGACCAGCAACACCACGGCCACCGCCTCGATCAGCACATGCACGAACTCGCCGACGGATTTCGACACCGCTGCCGGCTGATCCTGGATCCGCGACAGCGTGATGCCAGCAGGCAGGTCGGCGCGTAGGGCCTCGACCCGGCTGTTCAAGGCCCGCCCGAGCGCGATGATGTCGCCACCCTTGGCCATAGACACCCCGAGCGCGATCACGGCCTGCCCTTGGTGGCGAACTTTGACGGCCGGCGGATCGATCACGCCGCGGCGGATCTCGGCGATATCGGACAACTGCAGCGTGCTGGAAAGACCTGTGGTCGGGTTGGTGGCACGGATCGGCAAGCGCCGGATGTCGGCGACGGCACCGAAGGCGCCGGCCACCCGCACCTGCAGGTTCTGCGTGCCAGCGTCGAGCAGTCCGGCGCCTTCGACAGCGTTTTGCGCCGCCAACTGGCCCAACACCTGGTTCATGTCGAGCCCGAGCTGGGCCAAGCGTTGCTGCGAGATCTCGATGAAGATCTTCTCGGCCTGCGCTCCGAACACCTCGACCTTCGCAACATCGGGCACACGCAGCAACTGCGAGCGCAGGTTCTCGGCAAAGACACGCAACTCCTCGTCGCCAAAACCGTCCGCCGACAACGCAAAGATCGAGCCGTAGACATCGCCAAAATCGTCGTTGAAGAAAGGGCCCAAGGTGCCTGCAGGCAGCGTGCCGCGCATGTCGGCGATCTTCTTGCGCACCTGGTACCAGCTGTTGCTGACCTCCTTGGGCGGCGCGCTGTCCTTCAACTCGAGGATGGTGAAAGATTCACCCGGCTTGGTATAGCTGCGCACCGTGTCTGCGTAAGGCACCTCCTGCAGCGTGCGCTCGATCTTGTCGGTGACCTGTTCGGCGATCTGCTGGGCGGTGGCGCCGGGCCAGAAAGACTGCACCACCATCGCCCTGAACGTGAAAGGCGGGTCTTCGTCCTGCCCGAGCTGAAAATAGGCGGCCGCGCCCAGCAACATCAGCACCACCATCAAGTAGCGAGTGAGTGCGGGATGTTCCAGCGCCCAGCGTGAGATGTTCAGGCGCGAGCGCGCTGACCCCGGATTGGCATGGTTTGTCATCGGTGAGTGCTCCGGACCGGTCAGCGTGACGCTGCCGAAGCGGTCGACGACGCACCGACGGCGGTCACGGCCGTCACGGCCGTCACGGCCGTCACGGCCGACGCACCGGGTTCAACATACCAGCGCACCTTCTGCCCTTCGGTCAGTGCGTGAACCCCAGCGGTCACCACCACTTGGCCGGGCGCCAGACCGCCACCGATCAGCACCAGATTGCCGTCGGCGCCAGCCACCTCCACCCGATGGGCTCGCACCACCATCGTCGCACGGTCGACCAGCCAGACCATCGAATGCCCGCCCTGCTGAAACAGCGCCGGCAAAGGCAGCTTGATCACACCAGCGAGCGCAGGCGCATCGATCAGCACGCTGGCAGTCTGGCCCAGACGCAGCGAGGTGGCTCCGATGTCAGCTTTGACCAAGAAGGTACGGGTCACAGGGTCGGCAGCGGCAGACACCTCGCGCACCGTGGCCGGCAGCAGCGCGTCGCTGGCGCCCCAAGGGCGCAGCTTCAGCGCACCGGGACGTCCCAGCAGCGACCGAAGCGCTGCGACTCGATCTTCGGGCACGCTGAAGACCGCGTCGCGCGGCCCGTCGTGGGCCAAGCGAAGCACCGGCGTGCCAGCGGCCAGCACCGCGCCCGGCTCGGCTTCGATGGCGGTCACCACGCCTGACACGTCCGATGTGAGCACGGCATAGCCGGCCTGGTTGTTCTGTACGCCAGCCTGTGCCCTGGCTTGTTCGGCCTGGGCCCGGCTGGTCTTGAGCATGGCCTCGCGGCGCTCGAGCTCCAGACTGCTGACAAAGCCCTGGTCGCGCAAGGACTTGTAGCGCTTGAATTCAGCCTCGCTCAACTCCAGCTGCGCGTTGGCCGTGTTCACCGCCGCCTGCGCCACCTCCTGACCCAATCGAAGGTCACTGGCGTCGATCTTCGCCAGCGTCTGGCCGGTCTTGACCAGATCACCCAGATTGGCAGTACGAAGCACCAGCTTGCCGCCGACGCGAAAAGCCAGCCGTGATTCGGTACGGGCCCGAATTTCGGCGGCGTACTCTTGCTGCAAGGCGCTGACACCGGCTTGCAAGCTGAGGGTTCGAACCGCACGTACCGGCTCCTCGACAGGCGGTGCTTTGGTGCAAGCCGTCAGGATGGGCAGGATCAGCAAGAGCAAGAAACGAGGACGCATGGGAGAAGAAGCCTTGGGGGGAATGCACAGCGGATAGGTCAAAAATTAATGACCGATTGGTCAATAATATAGAAGCCCTGTCGGCACCTGTCAATCGTCGAGGCCATCGGGCCCCCAACTTCGCGCGCCGGGCCGCGCGACAATCGGCGCGGTGAGCGTCAACCATTACGAAAACTTTCCGGTCGCCTCGGTGCTGTGCCCGCCCGCTCTGCGGGCGCCAGTGCGGGCGATCTACCACTTTGCGCGCACCGCCGACGACCTGGCCGACGAGGGCGAAGCCAGCGTGACCGAGCGCCGAGCCAGTCTGGCGAACTACCGCGAGGCGCTCAGGGCAGCAGCAGCAGGCCAGTTGCCGGCAGGGCCATGGTCATCAGTCTTCGTCCCCTTGGCCCAGGAACTGCGAGCACATCGCTTGCCACTGAGACTGCTCGAGGACCTTTTGTGCGCCTTCGAACAAGACGCCGGCAACCCGCACTACCTCGACCGAGAGCAGCTGCTCGACTACTGCAGGCGCTCCGCCAACCCGATTGGGCGGCTGATGCTGCACCTGGCCGGTGTGCACGACGAGGTCTCGCTGACGCAGTCAGATGCGATTTGCAGCGCGCTGCAACTGATCAACTTCTGGCAAGACACCAGCGTCGATCTACCGCGCGGCCGCCACTATGTGCCTGTCGCCGATGCTCGGCGCCACGGTCTGGAGCTGGATGACCTGCGTTTGGGTGCCGACAATCCGGCCACGCAGGCCTTGCTGCGAGAGCTCTGCCAGTGGGCGGCCGCGCTGATGAAAGAAGGCGCACCGCTGACCTGGCGGGTGCCGGGCCGGCTCGGCTGGGAGCTGAGGCTGGTGGTGCAAGGCGGCTTGCGCATCCTTGAGAGAATCGGCCAGATGCAGTACCGCACCCTCAGCCAGCGCCCTGCCCTGCGCGCGCAAGACTTGCCCGTGATGCTGTGGCGCGCCTTGCGCATGCGGGCCGGCCTGCATGCGCGCGGTTTTGCGCTGCCCTGAACCCGCCACGATGAATCCTCAGCAATATGTCCAGCACAAGGCCGCGGCCAGCGGTTCATCGTTCTACTACGCCTTCCTGTTCCTGCCACCGCCACGCCGCGCAGCGATCACGGCTTTCTACGCCTTCTGCCGCGAGATCGACGACGTGGTCGACGAGATGCGCGACGCCAGTGTTGCTGCCACCAAACTGGCCTGGTGGCAGCAGGAAGTGGCGCGCAGCTTCGCCGGCAGCCCGTCACATCCGGTGATGCAGGCGCTGACGCCTCAGGCCTCGGCTTTCGGCATCACGGCCGACCACTTGCTGGCAGTGATCCAAGGCTGCCAGATGGATCTAGACCAGACACGCTACCTCGACTTCCAGGGCCTGCAGCGCTACTGCGAACTCGTGGCGGGCGTCGTTGGCGAGGTGGCGGCGCGAATCTTCGGTCACACCGATTCGGCAACCCTGGCCTACGCGCACCGGCTGGGGCTGGCGCTGCAGCTGACCAACATCATTCGAGATGTCGGCGACGATGCGCGAATGGGCCGCATCTACCTGCCGGTGACCGAGTTGCAGCGGTTCGATGTCAAAGCCCACGAGATCCTCCAGCGCGAGTCGCCCTGGGGCTACAGCGAGCGGTTCTCAGCACTGATGCGATTCCAGGCCGAGCGCGCTCACCAAACCTACGACCAGGCAATCAGCTTGCTGCCTGATGCCGATAGGCTGACGCAAAAGCCAGGCCTGATGATGGCCAATATCTACCGCAGCCTGCTGCGCGAGATCGAGGCCGATGGTTTCCGGGTGCTGCACCAGCGCACCTCGCTGACACCGCTGCGCAAGCTGTGGATCGCGCTGCTGACCCACTGGCGCGGTCGGTGAACCCAACGGGCCGACCAGCCCGAAGGATTGCGGTCGTGGGCGCAGGCTGGGCCGGCCTCGCCGCCGCGGTCGAGGCGGTCCGACAAGGCGCTCAGGTCACGCTGTTCGAGATGGCGCACACAGCCGGGGGCCGCGCGCGACGGGTCAGCACCACCGCGGGTGATTTCGACAATGGCCAGCACATCCTGATCGGCGCTTACAGCGCCACGCTGGCGCTGATGCGCAGTGTTGGCGCCGACCCCCAAGCGCTGCTGCTGCGCATGCCCTTGACGCTGACTTACCCCGACGGACAAGGCCTGCGCTTGCCGACGGGACCGCCAATGCTGGCATTCGTCCGCGCCGTTGTGGGTGCCCATGGCTGGCGCTGGTCACACCGGCTCGCCCTGTTGCGCGCAGCGACAGGCTGGTTGCTCAAAGGATTCGATTGCGACCCGCAGCTGTCGGTGCAGCAACTGTGCGCTGGCCTGCCCGCAGCTGTGCTGCAGGACTTGGTCGAACCCTTGTGCGTGGCCGCGCTCAACACACCTGCTGAACAAGCCAGCGCGCGCGTGTTCCTGCGGGTGCTGCACGACGCGCTGTTTGCTGGCCACGGCAGCGCCGACCTGTTGTTGCCCACAGCGCCGCTGTCGGCCTTGCTGCCAGATCCGGCTTGGTCCTGGCTGCTGGCCGCTGGCGCGAACTGCCGGGCTGGCTGGCGTGTTCAATCGCTGCAGCGGGACGGTGCTGCTTGGCAACTCGACGGCGAAGCCTTCGACGGCGTGGTACTGGCTTGCAGTGCCAAGGAAGCCGCCCGACTGGCCGCGCCCTTAGCCCCGCGCTGGGCCGACAAAGCCGCCGCGCTGCGCTATGAGCCCATTGTCACGGTCTACCTGGCCGATCCGGCGCTGCGCCTGCCGCAAGCCATGCTGTCACTGCGCACCGGCGATCATGCGCCGGCTCAGTTCGTGTTCGACCTGGGCTTGCTAGGCGCCCGCCCGGGCTGCTTTGCCTTCGTCGTCAGCGGCGCCGCGCACTGGCTAAGCCAGAGCCTGGCGGCCTGCGGCCAGGCGGTGCTGCAACAGGCTCGCAGCGCGTTTGCAGGCGCTTTCATGGCAGCAGACGCCGTACAACACCTCAGCGCCGAACGCCGGGCCACCTTTGCCTGCACGCCAGGCCTGGACCGGCCGACCATGGCCATCGCGCCGGCCCTGGTGGCCGCCGGCGACTACATCGCCGGCGCATACCCCGCCACGCTGGAGGGGGCGGTGCGTTCAGGCATTGCAGCAGCCCAGGCCTTGACCTGACGCCAAGGCGCGCGCAGTGCGATCAACGCAATGGTTTGACATCACAGTCGGCTCCACGCCACACCACGATGTCAATTGCCATTTCGCCATGCAAAAATGGAGGGTCTCTCCAGGACAACATGATGAATCCCAAGAAAGACAGCCAGACGCCAGCGATTCAAGTGATCGAGCGCCTGTTTTCGCTGCTCGACGCCTTGGCTGCCCAACAAGATCCGGTCTCGCTCAAGCAGCTGAGCGAGACCACCGGGCTGCATCCATCCACAGCACACCGCATCCTCAACGATCTGGCCATCGGCAGGCTGGTCGACAGGCCCGAGGCTGGCAGCTACCGCTTGGGCATGCGCTTGCTCGAGCTCGGCAACCTGGTCAAAGCCAGGTTGGACGTTCGGGACGCAGCGCTGGGCCCGATGCGTGAGTTGCACAAGCTGACGCACCAGCCTGTGAACTTGTCAGTTCGCCAGGGTGACGAGATCGTCTACATCGAGCGCACCTACAGCGAACGCTCAGGCATGCAGGTGGTACGCGCGGTCGGTGGTCGGGCGCCATTGCACCTGACCTCGGTGGGCAAACTATTTCTTGCACACGACGACCCACAGCGCGTGCGCGCTTATGCAACCCGCACCGGGCTGGCTGGACACACCCGCAACAGCATCACCGAACTGCCTGCGCTCGAACGAGAACTCGCCCAAGTGCGGCAACATGCGCTGGCCAGGGACAACGAGGAACTCGAACTCGGTGTGCGCTGCATGGCTGCAGGCATCTTCGATGACCAGAGCCGCTTGATCGCAGGCTTGTCGATCTCGGCGCCAGCTGATCGGCTGGAGGAGAGTTGGGCTGACCGGGTCAAATCAACCGCGGCACAGATTTCGACCTCGCTCGGTCACCGGGGAGCCTGAACCTGCTCATGCAAATGTGGCTTTGCCACTTTGCTTGATCCCCACGGGCGGCGGTCGGCTTCGGCCGGCCTTGGGGCGCTCAGTGGGGTGCAGGTGACTCAGGAGCTTCGGCGCGCCAGATTGGCTTGGGCCGCCGAATCGCCCACCCACTTGCGGATGCGCTCGGCATCGCCGATGCGAGAGTACTTGCCGGTTGAGTCCAGCAACACCATGATCAGCTTGCGGCCAGCCATCTTGGCCTGGATCACCATGCAACGACCGGCTTCTGAGATGTAACCCGTCTTCTGCAGCCCGATGTCCCACTGCGGGTTGCGAACCAGCCCATTCGTGGTGTGGAACTGCATCATGCGCTTGCCCACGGCCACTTGCGCCTCTTGCGAAGTAGAAAGTTCGCGCAGCAGCGGCACCTGGTGTGCCTCTTTGACCAGCACGGCCAGGTCTTGCGCGCTTGACTGGTTTTTGCTCGACAGGCCTGTCGGCTCGACATAGTGCGTGTCGCGCATGCCCAAGACGGACGCCCTCTGATTCATCGCCACCACAAATGCCGCCAATCCACCAGGATAGTGGCGACCCAACGCGTTGGCAGCCCGGTTCTCCGATGACATCAGCGCCAGGTGCATCATCTCGCCCCGCGTCAGTTGGGTACCGACCGCCAAGCGCGACCGACTGCCTTTTTCAGTGTCAACGTCATCTTGGGAGATGGTCAGCACATCGGCCATCGACTGCTGGCTTTCGGTGATCACCAGGCCGGTCATCAACTTGGTGATCGAGGCAATCGGCAACACCGCGCCAGGGTTCTTGGAAAACAACACCTCGTTGGTGTCTTGATCGATCACCAAGGCCACGCTGGACTTCAGCGCCAAGGCATCGCCTCCCGCGTGCAGTCCTTGAATCGAGCCAAAACTGGCTTGCGCAGGCGCTTCAGCACGAGCGACCAAGCGACGAGCAGGGCGACTCACGTTGACCTTGTTCTTGCCGGTCTTGGCTTGCGTGACGGGCTTTTGGGCCACTGGCTTTTGGGCCACTGGCTTGCGGGTCACGACCTTGCGGGTCACGACCTTGCGGGCTGCCGGCGCTTCTCCTGCGGCCGGCTCGGCATGTGCCCCCGCCGGACTGCCCAGCAGTAGCACGATGCACAAGCCCAGCAGCAATGGTGGCATTGACAATTTCATGAAGCTCCGCACGAGAATGGGAAAATATCTGCAGTCGCAGTGTAAGCGACCTCAAAAACATGCGCAAGATCAAAAGCTTGCGTGGACTTTTTCAAGTGAAGCGCTGACTCATCCCTGTGCTGCGACGCGCTCGACGTTGGCGTGCAGACGCTCGAGTTGGCGGGCGGTGCACAGCTTTTCGTCTCGCGTCATCGAGGCACCCAGCGACTACTCGCCGTCGCGCAAGGTGGTGTCGAAAATAATGAGTTTTTCGGTCACGAACAGGCTCCTCGGAGCTTGTTCAGCCCGTGGTCGCGGCAGCGTCTAGCGCGATGCCGCAGCGCAGCAGACCCGAAGTCACCGCCTTCATCGATGCGGTGAGGATGTTGGCATCGATGCCAACACCGAACAAAGTGCGCGTGTCGCCGATACGCAGTTCCAGATAGGCCGCGGCGCGGGCTTGAGCACCGCTACCGATCGAATGCTCGTGGTAGTCCAACACCGCCACGGCGCAGCCGGTGGCTCGCTGCAGTCCATCGACAAAGGCCGCGACCGGACCTGCGCCCTGGCCCTGCAAGTTCAGCACCCGACCCCCAGCGCGAACGCTGACACTCAGATCCACCAAGCCATCTTCGTGCTCGATGATGCGTTGGCGATCGAGTTGGACCTGTTCGGCGCCGAGCCGGTATTCGCGCTCGAACAAGGTCCAGATGTCGGCTGCATTGAGCTCGCGACCGTCCACGTCCATCACCGCCTGCACCGCCGTCGAAAACTCGATCTGCAATCGGCGCGGCAACTCCAAACCATAGTCGGCCTCAAGCAAATAGGTGATGCCTCCCTTGCCCGATTGGCTGTTGACTCGGATCACCGCGTCATAGCTGCGACCCAAGTCCTTGGGGTCGATCGGCAGGTAAGGCATGTCCCAGATCTCGTCCTCACGCCGAGCCGCAAAGGCTTTCTTGATCGCATCCTGGTGCGAGCCCGAAAACGAGGTGTAGACCAGATCGCCCACATAAGGGTGACGAGGGTGTACCGGCAACTGATTGCAGTGCTCGACGGTGCGGCGGATATCGTCGATGTCGGAGAAGTCCAGCCCTGGGTTGACGCCTTGGGTATAGAGATTGAGCGCGATGTTGACCAGATCGACATTGCCGGTGCGTTCGCCATTGCCAAAGAGGCAGCCTTCGACCCGGTCAGCGCCAGCCATCAGCGCGAACTCACCAGCTGCCGTGCCGGTGCCGCGGTCATTGTGCGGATGAACCGACAGCACCACACTGTCGCGGCGGTCGAGGTGACGGTGCATCCACTCGATCATGTCGGCGAAGATGTTGGGCATCGAATGCTCAACCGTCGAAGGCAGGTTGATGATGCAAGGCTGCGACGGCGTGGGTTGCCAGACCGCCGTAACCGCATCGACCACCCGCTTGCTGAAAGCCAGCTCAGTGCCCGAGAACATCTCCGGCGAGTACTCAAAGGTCCAGTCGGTGTCGGGCTGCAGGGCAGCCATGTCGCGCACCATGGTGGCATGGGTGGTTGCCAACTCGACGATGCCGTCCTGATCAAGCCCCAGCACCACGCGCCGCATCACCGGTGCGGTGGCGTTGTAGAGGTGGACGATGGCGCGCGGCACACCGACCATGGCCTCGAAAGTCCGGCTGATCAGATGGTCGCGCGCTTGCGTCAACACCTGGACCGTGACATCTTCAGGGATCAGCCGCTGATCGATCAGCAGGCGAACGAAATCGAAGTCAGCCTGAGATGCCGAAGGGAAACCGACCTCGATCTGCTTGAAGCCGATACGCACCAGGGTCTTGAACATGCGCAGCTTGCGCGCCGGATCCATCGGTTCGATCAGCGACTGGTTGCCGTCTCGCAGATCGACACTGCACCACAACGGTGGTGCGGACAACACGGCGTCGGGCCAGCGCCGGTCGGTCAGGTGTACCGGAGGGAATGCGCGGTACTTGGTGGCTGGTTTTTCGAGCATGGGCATGGAAATCTCCTGGGGGGGTTGTTTGCGCCGCAGCTCGATCGGGGGACTCTGAAAAATGAAACGGCCCGCTGCGTTGCGCTGGGCGGGCCGTCGATCCGGAATTCAAACGTGGATGCTCAGCGCGCCAAATGCACCTTCAGTAGTAGTAGCTCGGCAAGGGCTGAACGAATCGTCATAGGTGAAGAATATAGCACGGGATTTCAGCGATGCAGACCACGTTCGTCGGGCTCGTCGGTCGATATGGCGATCACGCTGACCGGCGTGCCCTTCATTCGGCGGTAGATGTACATGCCATAGCCCGACAGACCGTACAGGATGAACAGGCCGAACAACATGCCCGGCACATGCAGGTTGATCAGTGCGATGCCCAGCGCGATCGCGACGATCGTGATGAAAGGCACCGACCGCTTCAGGCCGAAGTCCTTGAAACTGTAGAAAGGCACGTTGGTCACCATCGTCAGGCCGGCAAACAAGGTCAGACCGAAGGTCGTCCAGACCAGCCAGGGAATGTCGCGAATGCCTTCACGAAAACCGGCATCGTCCATGATCCAGATGAAGCCCGTGACCAGCGCTGCCGCAGCAGGGCTGGGCAGGCCTTGAAAGAAGCGCTTGTCGACGGTGCCGATGTTGGTGTTGAAGCGCGCGAGGCGCAGCGCAGCGCAGGCGCAGTACACAAATGCAGCCACCCAGCCCAGCTTGCCCAAGCCTCGCAAGGCCCATTCGTAGACGATCAGCGCCGGCGCAGCGCCGAAGCTCACCATGTCGGACAGGCTGTCCATCTGCTCACCAAAAGCGCTCTGGGTGTTCGTCATCCGTGCGACGCGGCCGTCAAGGCTGTCGAGCACCATCGCACAAAAAACCCCGATCGCCGCATTGTCAAAGCGACCGTTCATCGCCATCACGATCGAATAAAACCCCCCAAACAACGCCGCCAGCGTGAACAGATTGGGCAGCACATAGATGCCTTTGCGGCGCGGCCTGGGTGGCGGCTCTGCGGTTTCGGCGTCATCGCCGGATTCCAGGGGTTCATTCATAGCCAGCGAGCATACCCCAGGGCCACCAATGACAAGGGCCGCACGAGGCGGCCCTTGAGGCAACGCGAAAAAAGATCAGTTGCGGCTCTTGTCGACCAACTTGTTGGCCTTGATCCAGGGCATCATCGCGCGCAGCTTTTCACCGACGACCTCGATCTGGTGCTCTTCGGTCAGGCGGCGGCGCGAGATCAGCGTGGGCGCACCGGCCTTGTTCTCGAGGATGAAGCTCTTGGCGTACTCACCGGTCTGGATGTCGGAAAGCATCTGCTTCATCGCCTTCTTGGTCTCAGACGTCACGACCTTGGGCCCAGAGACGTACTCGCCATATTCGGCGTTGTTCGAGATCGAGTAGTTCATGTTGGCGATGCCGCCTTCGTAGATCAGGTCGACGATCAACTTGAGCTCGTGCAGGCATTCGAAGTAGGCCATCTCTGGCGCGTAACCGGCTTCGACCAGGGTCTCGAAGCCCGCCTTGATCAGCTCGACGGTGCCACCGCACAGCACGGCCTGCTCGCCGAACAGGTCGGTCTCGGTCTCTTCACGGAAGTTGGTCTCGATGATGCCGGCCTTGCCGCCGCCATTGGCCGCCGCATAGCTCAGCGCCAGATCACGCGCCTTGCCAGTCTTGTCGGCATGCACGGCGATCAGGTGCGGCACACCGCCCCCTTGGGTGTAGGTGTTGCGCACGGTGTGGCCCGGGGCCTTGGGCGCGACCATCCAGACGTCGATGTCTTCCCGCGGCACGACTTGGCCGTAGTGGACGTTGAAGCCGTGGGCAAAGGCCAGCGAGGCGCCGGCCTTCATGTTCGAAGCGACCTCGGCGTTGTAGACGGCGGCGATCTGCTCGTCAGGCAGCAGCATCATCACCACATCAGCGGTCCTGACCGCATCGGCGATCTCGGCCACCTTCAGGCCAGCCTTCTCGGCCTTGGACCAGGAAGCCCCGCCCTTGCGCAGTGCCACCGTGACCTTGACACCCGAATCGTTGAGGTTCTGGGCGTGGGCATGGCCTTGCGACCCGTAGCCGATGATCGTGACGCTCTTGCCCTTGATCAGGCTGAGGTCAGCGTCTTTGTCGTAATAGACCTTCATGGTATTTCCTTGGGTGTTAGAGGTGAAAGTAGCTCGGACTGTTTTCGTCAAGTGGACGCCACGGATCCGGCTCGGCCGTTGGCGTCTCCCCTCGAGGGGGAAGGCAGCCGCAAAGCTGCCCTCGGGGGTGGGTCAAACTCGCAGGATGCGCTCGCCGCGGCCGATGCCGCTGGCACCGGTGCGCACGGTCTCGAGAATCGCGGTGCGGTCGATGGCCTCGATGAAGGCATCGAGCTTGCCGGTGTCGCCAGTCAGCTCGAGCGTGTAACTCTTCTCGGTGACGTCGATGATGCGACCACGAAAGATGTCGGCCATGCGCTTCATCTCCTCGCGCTCCTTGCCTACCGCGCGCACCTTGATCAGCATCAGTTCACGCTCGGTGTAGCTGCCTTCGGTCAGATCCACCACCTTGACCACCTCGATCAGGCGATTCAAGTGCTTGGTGATCTGCTCGATCACCTCGTCCGACCCGGTCGTGACGATGGTCATGCGAGACAGCGAGCCATCCTCGGTCGGCGCGACCGTCAGGCTCTCGATGTTGTAGCCGCGAGCAGAAAAAAGCCCCACCACGCGCGAGAGGGCGCCGGGCTCGTTTTCGAGCAGCACGGCAATGATGTGTTTCATGGATATTCCTGGGTTGGCAGGGTTCTTCGACGCAGGCGGCGGTAACCGCAAGCTCTTGACCGCACCACTCAAACACTTAGAAATGAAAAATCACTCAAACCAATGTTTTCAGTGACTCCCAACCCGTGCAGTGGTAACCGCAAGGGCCTGAGCCACCGGACATCGATCACAGGTCTTCTGACCCCAACAACATCTCGCTGATGCCCTTGCCCGCCTGCACCATCGGCCAGACGTTCTCGGTCTGGTCGGTACGGACATCGAGAAAGACCGTGCGGTCCTTCAGACGGAGCATCTCCTTGAGCGCAGGCTCCACCTCGGACGGCTTCTCGATCTTGATGCCGACATGGCCGTAGGCCTCGGCCAGCTTGACGAAATCAGGCATCGCGTCCATGTAGCTGTGCGAGTAGCGGCCGCCGTAGTCCAGTTGCTGCCACTGTCGCACCATGCCCAGGTAGAGGTTGTTCAGCGCAATGATCTTCACCGGCGTGCGGTACTGCAGGCAGGTCGACAGCTCCTGGATGTTCATCTGGATCGAACCATCACCGGTGATGCAGAACACCTCGGACTCGGGTTTGGCCAGTTTGATCCCCATCGCATAAGGCAGTCCCACGCCCATCGTGCCCAACCCACCAGAATTGATCCAACGCCGTGGTTGTTCAAAGCGGTAGTACTGCGCGGCCCACATCTGGTGTTGGCCCACGTCGCTGGTGATGTAGGTGTCGATATCGCGTGTCAACTCACACAGGGTCTCGACAACGAACTGCGGCTTGATCACATCGTCACTACGCTTGTAGACCAGGCATTCCCGTTTGCGCCACTCGTTGATCTGGCTCCACCAGGAAGACAAGGCCGGGGCGTCTGGCCGCACCTGCGATTCCTTGACGTAGGCGATCATCTCCAGCAATACGTCCTTGGTATCGCCAACGATCGGGATGTCGACCTTCACGCGCTTGGAGATCGACGACGGGTCGATGTCGACATGGATGATCTTGCGCTCGACCGAGGCGAAATGCTTGGGGTTGCCGATCACCCGATCGTCAAAGCGCGCACCAACGGCGAGCAAAACGTCGCAGTTTTGCATCGTCATGTTGGCTTCGTAGGTGCCGTGCATGCCGAGCATGCCCAGAAACTTGGGGTCGGACGAAGCGATCGCCCCCAAACCCATCAAGGTGTTGGTGCAAGGGAACCCCAGCAGGTCGGCAAGTTCACGCAATTCAGCAGATGCGTTGCCCAGGATCACGCCGCCGCCGGTGTAGATGTACGGCCGCTTGGCCGCCAACAGCAGTTGCATGGCCTTGCGGATCTGCCCGCCATGGCCCTTCTTGACCGGGTTGTACGAGCGCATCTCCACCTTGTCCGGGTAGGAGAAGGCACAGGTGTTGAGCGAAACATCCTTCGGAATATCCACCACCACCGGGCCGGGCCGGCCGGTGCGGGCGATGTGGAAGGCTTTCTTCATGGTCAGCGCCAAGTCGCGAACGTCCTTGACCAGGAAGTTGTGCTTGACGATCGGCCGCGTGATGCCGACGGTGTCGCACTCCTGAAAGGCATCGAGACCGATGGCCGGTGTCGGCACTTGGCCCGTGATGATGACCATCGGGATCGAGTCCATGTACGCCGTGGCAATACCGGTGACGGCATTGGTCACGCCGGGACCGCTTGTGACCAGGGCTACACCAACTTCGCCAGTGGCGCGGGCGTAGCCATCGGCGGCATGCACAGCGGCCTGCTCATGGCGTACCAAGACATGCTGGATCGTGTCCTGCTTGTAGAGCGCATCGTAGATATAGAGCACTGCCCCACCAGGGTAGCCCCACATGAACTTGACGTTCTCAGCCTGCAGGCAGCGAACCAGAATTTCAGACCCGTTGGGGTCCGACGGAAGGGAAGGGGATTGCGGCGACGCCATCGAGGCGCGCTTGACATCCGCGGCAGACATGTCCATTAAGAACCTTTGTGAATTTCTCTGACGAAAATCCATCGGTGCGCCTCCTCGCACCCTCGTGGGGTGGACTCAGAGCCTGCGCGATCAAAAACTAGAGGCTCCCTAGGGTAGGCGAGCCCGCTTCAGACCAGTGACGCTTTGTGCGAAACATCATTATCGCATCAGTCGGCAACCGCATCCCGCCCCAGCGGCAGGCCACCACCACAGGGTGCCATAATCCGAGGCGGTTTACAGCCGCGACCACCACCTGGTACAACGGGTCAGTCTTGGCGAGCGACAAAGAACTAGCGGATTTCCTCAAGAGCGTAGAGAAACGCGCCTTCAAGCGCACCGTGTACGCGGTGCGTGATGAGGATGCCGCGCTCGACGTGGTGCAGGACTCCATGATCCGCTTGGCCGGAAAGTACGCCGACCGCCCAGCAGCAGAATTGCCTTTGCTGTTCCAGCGCATCCTGTCGAACGCGACGATGGACTGGTTTCGCCGGCAGAAAGTGCGAAATTCGGTGCTGAAGAACATGTCAGACTTTGACTTGGGCTCAGGCGACGATGAATTCGACTTGCTGGAGAGCCTGGAGTCTGCCGAAGGCATGCTGGGCGCCGAAAGCGCTGCCGACACGGTGTCCCGGTCACAGATCTTGCTAGTGATCGAAGCACAGATTGCCGAATTGCCCGGACGTCAACGGGAAGCATTCCTGCTGCGTTACTGGGAGGAGCTTGATGTTGCCGAAACGGCATCGGTGATGGGCTGCTCTGAGGGGAGCGTGAAGACGCATTGCTTCAGGGCTGTGCAAGCCCTGGCCACGGCACTTCGAATCAAGGGAATCACGCCATGAAAACAGTCAATCATCCGCAGCTGGCACCGCCCGCTGCATCGCATATCGAGTCACTTGAAGGTCAAGTGGCCTTGCTGATTGCTGCCCGATTGAACAGTGGCAGTGAGGCGCTGCCGCACGATATTACCGAGCGCCTGCGTTTCGGTCGTGAGCGTGCGTTGGCACTGGCCTTGCAGCAACGACGTGCCGCCTCAGCGGTGGCGGCGCCGGCTTATGTTGGCAAGTCAGGTTCGGCCGCTTTGCTGGGAGGTCCGCCATCGATGTGGTTGCGACTGGCATCGGCGCTGCCGCTGGCCATGCTGGTGGCGGGCTTGGTGTTGATCCAACACCACCACGACTTCGAGCAGATCAACGCCGCAGCCGAGATCGACAGCGCGTTGCTGGCCGATGAGTTGCCGCCAGCCGCTTATCGCGACCCGGGATTTTCCGAATTCCTGCGCGACACCGAAGCGCCTTGACCCGGGATTGAATCCGTGGCTCTTCGCTTTTTGCTCGCCTTGCCGATCATTTCGATGGTCTTGATCGTTGCGGCTGGGTCAGCGCTGGGTCAGACACCGGCAGCCGCAGCCTCCGGCCCGGCCAGTCGAGCGGCAAGTACAGGCCCCTCCTGGAGCCGTCTGACCCCTCAACAGCGCAGCGCATTGCTGCCGCTGGAGCGGGATTGGTCCAGCATCGACGCACCACGCAAGACCAAATGGCTTGAGGTGGCGGCGCGTTTTCCTGCCATGCCGGCTGCAGACCAAAAGCGTGTGCAAGAGCGCATGGCCGAATGGGCGCGCATGACACCCTCGGAGCGAGGCCGCGCCAGGCTGTCGTTCCAGGAGTCCAAGCAATTCTCCCCCGAGCAAAAGCAGGCCCACTGGGAGGCCTACCAGGCGCTGCCAGACAATGAACGTCGCGCGCTGGCCGACCGAAACCAGCCCAGTACCGTTAACAAACCGGCCAGTACGGCATCGGCCAAGCACAGCCGTGCTGCCTCGGCTACCTCGACAAGCGGTACAAAGGCCGTGACGCCCACGCTGACGCAAGCCAAACCGGGTGCCACGACCAGCCTGATGACCGCCACCATCGACCCGCCAGCGCACCATCGCCCGGGTCAACCCAAAATTGCAGCCGAGCCCGGTCTGGTGGACCCCAGCACCCTGCTCCCGCAAAGCGGACCTCAGGCGGCGGCGTCAGCGACCAACCGCCCATGACGGGGCGAGGCCAGCCCAAGGCTGGTGCTGCAAGCGAAGAAAGCACCAATTTAGCCCCCATTGGCATGCAGGCGCCACCGCTGAGCCGCAGGCTGGCTGCGTTTGTCTATGAAGGTGTCTTGCTGTTCGGCGTGACGATGGCAGCGGGCTATGCCTACGCCAGCCTGACCCAGCAACGCCATGCGCTGACAGGCAAAGCGGGTCTGCAAGCATTCCTGTTCGTCGTGCTGGCGATCTATTTCAGCTGGTTCTGGTCGCGCGGCGGCCAGACCGTGGCGATGAGAGCCTGGCATATACGTCTCGTCAGATTGGACGGTCGGGCCGTGCCGCAAGGACAGGCCTTGCTGCGTTACGTGCTGGCCTGGCTGTGGTTCATGCCGGCGCTGGCGGCCGCCTACGGCGCCAAGCTCCAAGGCAGTGCGGCCGTCAGCGGCCTGGTGATCGCTGGTGTGCTGGCCTATGCAGGCCTGGCTTGGTTGAGGCCGGATCGCCAGTTCTGGCACGACGCGGTCTGCGGCACGCGCCTGGTCGATTGGCGGCCCAGTTCAACAAACAAGGCGCCCGACAGCCTAGCCAAGCGACCTCATGCCTGAGAACTCCCCGCAAATTCCTTTCTCGGTCTGCGTCTACTGCGGATCACGCCTGGGCAACAAGCCTGGCTACCAGGCCTTGGCACAGGCCTTGGGCACGGCCATCGGCAAGCGTGGCTGGCAGCTGGTGTACGGAGGCGGCCGGGCCGGGCTGATGGGCACGGTGGCAGACGCAACGCTCAAAGCAGGTGGTCGGGTGGTCGGCGTGATCCCCGAGTCGCTGATGAAGCTCGAAGTCGGACATGCCGGGCTGACAGAGCTGCACGTGGTCGACAGCATGCACAGCCGAAAACAACTGATGGCCGAACGATCTGACGCCTTCATCGCGATGCCCGGCGGCATCGGCACTTTCGAGGAGTTGTTCGAGGTCTGGACCTGGCGCCACCTGGCATACCACGACCGCCCCTTGGGGCTGCTCGACACCGAGGGCTACTGGTTGCCGATGATGGCTTTCCTGCAGCATTCGGTCGCTGAAGGTTTCATGGGCGCCGACCAGATGGCTATGCTGCGGGTCGATGACGACATCGAGCGATTGCTCGATGCGATGGCAGCGGGTTCAGGCGCCGATTCTGGCGTCGATTTCACCCGAATCTAGCCCTGGAACTGGGCGCCCAGGGCCTGACAGCCTGGCGCCAGTTCAACACTTCCGATGGTCAGACAGCGGCCTCATCGGTCTCACCGGTGCGGATGCGAACCACTTGCTCGACCGAGGTCACAAAGATCTTGCCGTCACCGATCTTGCCGGTTTTGGCAGCCTTGACGATGGCCTCCAGGCAACGGTCGACATCGCTGTCCTTGACCACCACCTCAACCTTGACCTTGGGCAAAAAGTCAACAACGTACTCGGCACCACGGTAGAGCTCGGTGTGGCCTTTTTGGCGGCCAAACCCTTTGACCTCGGTGACGGTGAGACCCGAAACACCGACATCGGCCAAGGCTTCGCGTACCTCTTCGAGCTTGAACGGCTTGATGATGGCGGTGATTTGTTTCATGGCGAGCTCCAGGGACGAATGTTCGAGGCCTTCAATTTAAGCACGGAACTTCGAGGTGATGGGGTAGCGCCAATCACGGCCAAACGCCCTGTGCGTGATGCGAATGCCCACCGGTGACTGGCGCCGCTTGTATTCATTGATCTTGATCAGTCGGGTGACCCGCTCGACATCGGCGCTGGCATAGCCCGCAGCGACGATCTCGGCGATCGACTGGTCTTCCTCCATGTAGCGCGCAAGAATCCCGTCGAGCACCTCATAGGGCGGCAGGCTGTCCTGGTCGGTCTGGTCGGGCCGAAGCTCAGCAGAAGGTGGTCGGGTGATGATGCGCTCAGGGATCACCGGGCCAATGCTGCCGTCGGCACGCCGACTCGGCTGCCGGTTCTTCCACTCGCACAGCCTGTAGACCAATGTCTTGGCCACGTCCTTGATCACCGCGAAGCCGCCAGCCATGTCACCGTACAAGGTGCAGTAACCGGTGGCCATCTCGCTCTTGTTGCCAGTGGTCAGCACGATGGAACCGAACTTGTTGGACAAGGCCATCAGCAGCGTGCCACGGATGCGGGCCTGGATGTTCTCCTCGGTGGCGTCTTCGGCCAGCCCGGCGAATTCGGCCGCCAGACTGCCGCGGAAGGCCTCGAACATCGGCAGGATTGCGATCTCGTCATAGCGCACACCCAAGCGCTGGGCCATCTCACGGGCGTCAATCCAGGAGATGTCGGCGGTGTACGGCGAGGGCATCATCACCGTGCGAACACGATCCGCCCCCAACGCATCGACCGCGATAGCGAGCACCAGCGCCGAGTCCACGCCGCCCGACAAGCCGATGATGATGCCTGGAAAGCCGTTCTTGCCGACATAGTCGCGCACCCCGGTCACCAGAGCAGACCAAGCCTGGGCTTCGACCTCGGGCACAGGCTGGACGGTGCCGCTCATCGTCCCATCCGCGTGCCAGTCGACCATCACCAGGCCTTCTTCGAAGCTGGCGCCTCGCGCAGCCACCCGGCCCTGTGCATCGAGCGCAAACGACGCACCGTCAAACACCACTTCGTCCTGTCCGCCCACCAGATGGGCGTAGAGCAGCGGCAGGCCGCAACTCTGAACCCGGCGCACCATGCGATCTTCGCGTTCGCCACTCTTGTCGAGGTGAAACGGCGAGGCGTTGAGCACGCACAGCATTTCGGCGCCGGCAGCGAGCGCAGCCTGCGCAGGCTCGTCAAACCAGGCGTCCTCACAGATCAACAGGCCAAATCGCCGGCCTGCGACGGTGAACACGACCGCGCCCTGCCCTGCGTCACGACCGGAGGCAAAGTAGCGCCGTTCGTCGAAGACTTGGTAGTTGGGCAGTTCGCGCTTGCAATAGGTCGCCGACACAGCACCCGCGACCAGCACCGAGGCCGCGTTGAAGCGCTGCTGCACCGCGTGCGACTTGGTTCTCACATCGACGCGATCACCCCACTGATGCGGATGACCCACCACCACCGACAAGCCAGCGAACTGGGCGAGCGCCACCGCCAGTTCACCAAGGGCATCAGCGCAAGCCATCATGAAGGCCGGGCGCAAGAGCAAGTCCTCCGGTGGATAGCCTGTGAGCGCGAGCTCGGGCGTGACCAGCAAACTGGCGCCCGCGGCATGGGCTTGCCTCGCGCAATCGACAATGCGGCGCGCGTTGCCGGCCAGATCGCCGACAGTGGCGTTGAACTGGGCCAGCGCGATGCGCACCGGAGCCTGGGTGGGAGTTGACATACGGTGTGGGATCAGATGCAAGGCAAAAGAGTGTCGTCAGATGTTATCCGGGTCTTCGATGACCCCAGAGGAATCGAATGCTCGGCATGGAATGCGCTGCTGGCGCAGCAATCGCGACCAACGCCTTTCATGCGCTGGGAATACCTCAGCGCACTGCATGCCTCGGGCAGCGCGGTACCCAGCGCCGGCTGGCACCCGCGCTTCGTCACTGTCGAGCGCGATGGTGAGCTGGTCGCGGCGACGCCTGCTTACCTGAAAACCCATTCCTACGGCGAATACGTGTTCGACTGGGCATGGGCCGATGCCTACGAACGACACGGCCTGCGCTACTACCCCAAATTGCTGGTGGCGGTGCCTTTCACCCCGGTGCCGGGCAGCCGATTGATGGCGACCGACGAGCCTGCCAGGCTGCTGCTGCTGAACGCCATCGCCCAGCTTGCCGAGCAAGAGCAGGCCTCATCGATCCATCTGCTGTTCCATGCCGAGGCGGAAACGCCCGCCATTGCCGCACAGCAGTGGCTGGTGCGCCAGGGCGTGCAGTTCCACTGGACCCAGGACGAGGCCGCGCCATGGCCCGATTTCGAGGCCTTTCTGGCCAGCCTGCAACGAGAAAAGCGCAAGAAAATCCTGCAGGAGCGGCGCAAAGTCACTGACGCAGGCGCCGTCTTCACCGCTTATGAGGGTGCAGCCATCACGCCAGAGCTGTGGCAATTCTTCTACCACTGCTACACCCTGACCTACCGCGCGCACCACTCCACGCCTTACCTCACCGCCGAGTTCTTCGATGCCATGGCCTCGACGATGCCCGAGAACTGGTTGATGTTCGTCGCTCGCCGCGAGGGTCGGCCCATAGGCGCATCGCTGGTCGCGCTGGCCCCGGCGCAGGGCGAAGCCTATGGCCGTTACTGGGGCTGCACCGAGTACCTGCCCTGCCTGCATTTCGAGGCCTGCTACTACCAACCGCTGCAGTGGTGCATCGCCAACGGCTACCGACGCTTCGAAGGCGGCGCACAGGGCGAACACAAGATGGCGCGGGGCCTGCTGCCCGTGGGCACGAAGTCGGCCCACTGGCTCGCACATCCGGAATTCTCACGCGCGGTGCAGGATTTCCTCGCACGCGAAGGCCAAGGCATGGCCTCGTACGTTGACGAACTGCGCGAACACAGTCCGTTCAAGAGCGTCGCTTGACGGTCAGGGGCGGCCCGCCTCGAAAGCCGCCATGCCGTCGACAATTTCCTTGTGCGCTTCGTCGGGTCCGACCCAGCCGTGCACTTTGACCCATTTGCCGGGCTCCAAGTCCTTGTAGTGCTCGAAAAAGTGCTGGATCGTCTTGATGCGCAGCGGGTTGAGGTCTTCGGGTTTCTGCCATTGGCTGTAGATCGACAGGATCTTGTCGATCGGCACCGCCAGTAGCTTGTTGTCGCCGCCGGCCTCGTCTTCCATCTTCATCATGCCCAGCGCACGACAGGTCACCACCACCCCGGGGATCAAGGGCACCGGCGTGATCACCAGCACGTCCACCGGGTCGCCGTCGTCCGACAAGGTGTTGGGGATATAGCCGTAGTTGCAGGGGTAGTGCATCGCCGTGCTCATGAAGCGGTCGACGAACAACGCGCCAGATTCGTGGTCGACCTCGTACTTGATCGGGTCGGCGTTCATCGGAATTTCGATGATCACGTTGAATTCCTGGGGCGCTTTAGCGCCGGGCGTCACGTTGTGCAAGCTCATGGAGGACTCGATGGCAAAGGGGAAACCCCTATTTTACGAACGGGGCTTGCGAAGGGCTGACGGCAAGACTGATTTGCGCACCCGCAGGAAAACACCGTGCGCGGCATCCGCGCCGATCACTTACAGTCGCAGCGCCACCAACACTTGGCTGCAACTGCAGCGCTCGGGTAAAAAGCAACATCGGTGGCACATCCATCACGGGGCCAAAGCCGAGCCGCAGCACAGCTCGACGGCGGCTCTTCGTTTTCTTGCGAGGAAGGAGATACCTTGATTTCGACCACCACGGCGCTCTATGCAGCGTTGGCTTGCGGCCTCGCGGCTGTGCTTTACGGATTTGTTCAACGCAGCTGGATCTTGCGGCAGGACGCGGGCAATGCCCGGATGCAGGAGATCGCTGGCGCCATCCAGCAAGGTGCGGCAGCCTACCTGGCGCGGCAATACCGCACGATCGCGATCGTCGGTGTGGTGCTGGCGGTGTTGATTGGGGTGTTCCTGGACGCCACCTCTGCAGTGGGCTTCGTGCTCGGCGCGGTGCTGTCGGGTGCCTGCGGCTTCATCGGCATGAATGTCTCGGTCAAGGCCAATGTGCGCACTGCGCAGGCCGCCACCCGCGGCATCGGGCCGGCGCTTGACGTCGCCTTCAAGGGCGGTGCGATCACCGGCATGCTGGTGGTCGGCCTGGGCTTGCTCGGGGTGGGCCTGTTCTTCCTGTTCATCACAAGCAACGGCAACATGACGCCCAACAAGGAGCTGTCAACCGTGCTCAAGCCGCTGCTGGGCTTTGCCTTCGGCTCGTCGCTGATCTCGATCTTCGCGCGACTGGGCGGTGGCATCTTCACCAAGGGCGCCGACGTCGGTGCCGACTTGGTGGGTAAGGTCGAAGCCGGCATCCCCGAGGACGATCCGCGCAACCCGGCGGTGATCGCTGACAACGTCGGTGACAACGTCGGTGACTGCGCCGGCATGGCGGCCGACCTGTTCGAGACCTATGCCGTCACACTGATTGCCACGATGGCACTGGGTGCACTGACAGTCGTCGGTCCTTCGCAGATGGCTGCGGTGATCTATCCGCTGCTGCTGGGTGGGGTGTCGATCATCGCGTCGATCATCGGCTGCGGCTTCGTCAAGGCCTCGCCCGGCATGAAGAACGTGATGCCGGCGCTCTACAAGGGCTTGGCAGTGGCAGGCGGCCTGTCGCTGATCGCCTTCTACTTCGTCACCACGAAGATGATGCCCGACGACACATTCGGCGCCGGCACGCAGATGCGGCTGTGGGGCGCTTGCGCCGTCGGCCTGGTGCTGACCGCCGCGCTGGTCTGGATCACCGAGTACTACACCGGCACCCAATACCCGCCGGTCAAGCACATCGCGCAAGCCTCGACCACCGGTCACGGCACCAACATCATCGCTGGACTGGGTGTGTCCATGCGCTCGACCGCCTGGCCGGTGCTGATGGTCTGCCTGGCCATTCTGGCCTCCTACTCGCTGGCAGGCCTGTACGGTATCGCGATCGCCGCCACCGCCATGCTCAGCATGGCAGGCATCGTGGTCGCATTGGACGCCTACGGCCCCATCACTGACAACGCCGGTGGCATCGCCGAGATGGCCGAGTTGCCCAAGAGCGTGCGCGATGTGACCGACCCGCTGGACGCTGTGGGCAACACGACCAAGGCCGTGACCAAGGGCTACGCCATCGGTTCTGCCGGTCTGGCCGCATTGGTGTTGTTCGCTGACTACACCCATTCGCTCGCAGGCCGAGGCATGAGCGTGAGCTTCGACCTCAGCGACCCCAAGGTGATCGTCGGCCTGTTCATCGGCGGACTGATCCCCTACCTGTTCGGCGCGATGGCGATGGAGGCCGTTGGCCGTGCTGCCGGGTCGGTGGTGGTTGAGGTGCGTCGCCAGTTCGCTGACGGCCAGATCATGGCCGGCAAGCGCAAGCCAGACTACAGCGCTGCGGTCGACATGCTGACCACCGCTGCGATCAAGGAGATGATCGTCCCATCGCTGCTGCCAGTGGTGGTGCCGATCGTTGTCGGCCTGACATTGGGTGCTGCGGCGCTGGGCGGCCTGCTGATGGGCACGATCGTGACCGGCCTGTTCGTGGCGATCTCGATGTGCACCGGCGGCGGCGCCTGGGACAACGCCAAGAAATACATCGAAGACGGCCATTTCGGTGGCAAGGGCAGCGACACCCACAAGGCCGCTGTGACCGGCGACACCGTGGGCGATCCTTACAAGGACACCGCGGGCCCGGCCGTCAACCCGCTGATCAAGATCATCAACATCGTGGCGCTGCTGATCGTGCCCTTGCTGCCGATGGGACCTGCCACCAGTGGCGCGGCCCACAGCGTCAAGGCGCCCGTGGCCGCAGTGGCCACCGTCGCCGCACCGGCCGCGGCACCCGCCAGCATCGCCAGCGATGCAGCGGCCAAAGCCGAGGCGCCCGCCTCCAAGTGATGCCCAGCGTCAGCTAAGCTGACGCGCAGCAAGCCATCAAGCCGGCACCTGCCGGCTTGATGCATTTTGGGCCGCTGAACAGCCCACGCAGGGCCTTGAGGGTTTTGCCCAATGTTTGAATGCGGCGGATCAGGCATCCTGGATTGAATAGGTGTGGTCGGCCAGTTTAAGACCGCCCGCACATGGCGCGCCGTCGCGCATCAAGCCATGCTGAGGCCCCGGCCTACCAAGCCCGGCACCACGTCAACAAACTCAACAGGGGTTTGTGGTTGCCCAAGATGGTCTACTGAAGCACCTCGCCCTTGTCTTCGCCCGATCGCTGAAAGCCCTCCATGACTCCCTTCATCCGCCTTCACCCCGCCGACGATGTCTTGATTGCCCGCAGCCAGTTGCTGGGCGGCACCGGACTGGAAGGCATCACCGTCAGAGGGCTGATACCGCCCGGCCACAAGGTCGCGGCGCGCGCCATCGCGGCGGGTGAAGCGGTGCGCCGCTACAACCAGATCATCGGTTTTGCCAGCAAGCCCATCGCCGCCGGCGAGCATGTGCACACGCACAACCTGGGCGTGGGCGACAACGGCGGCGACTTCGCACGCGACTACGCCGTCGGTGCCGACCTCAAACCCGAGCCAGCGCGGCGTGAGGCCAGCTTCATGGGCATCCGGCGCGCCGACGGCCGCGTCGCGACGCGCAACTACATCGGCATCCTGTCCAGCGTGAACTGCTCGGCGACGGCAGCCAGAGCGATTGCCGATCACTTCTCGCGCCGCACCAACCCGCAGGCGCTGGCCGCTTTTCCGCACGTCGACGGCGTTGTCGCGCTGACGCACGGCACCGGCTGCGGCATGGCCTCGGAGGGCCTGGGCATGAGCATCCTGGAGCGCACGCTGGCCGGCTATGCCACCCACGCCAACTTCGCGGGTGTGCTGGTCGTCGGTCTGGGTTGCGAGGCCAACCAGATCAACGCCTGGCTGGCGCACAGCAGCCTGCGCGAAGGCGAAGAGCTGCAGGTCTTCAACATCCAGGACTCGGGCGGCACCACCAAGACAGTGAACAAAGGCATCGCGCTGGTGCAAGCCATGCTGCCCAAGGCCAACCTGGCCCAGCGCGTGCCTTGCAGCGCGTCGCACATCACCATCGGCCTGCAGTGCGGCGGCTCGGACGGCTATTCGGGCATCAGCGCCAACCCGGCACTGGGCGCAGCGGTTGACCTGTTGGTGGCGCACGGCGGCACGGCAATCCTGTCGGAGACCCCTGAGATCTACGGCGCCGAGCACTTGCTGACGCGCCGCGCCGTCAGGCCCGAGATCGCCGACAAGCTGATCGCGCGCATCAAGTGGTGGGAGCAATACACCCGCAACAACGACGGCGAGATGAACAACAACCCATCGCCGGGTAACAAGGCCGGTGGCCTGACGACGATTCTCGAGAAGTCACTGGGCGCCGTCGCCAAGGGCGGCACGACCAACCTGCAGGCCGTCTATGAGTACGCCGAGCCTGTGCGTCAGGCGGGCTTTGTCTACATGGACACGCCTGGCTACGACCCGGTCAGCGCCACCGGGCAGGTCGCGGGCGGGGCCAACCTGATCTGCTTCACCACCGGACGCGGATCGGCCTACGGCTGCGCGCCCTCGCCTTCGCTCAAGCTGTCGACCAACACCGCGCTGTGGCAGCGCCAGGAAGACGACATGGACATCAACTGCGGAGAGATCATCGACGGCACCAGTTCGATCGCGCAGATGGGCCAGCGCATCTTCGACCTGGTGCTGGCCACCGCGTCGGGTACGCACAGCAAGAGCGAGTTGCACGGCTATGGCCAGAACGAGTTTGTGCCCTGGCAGGTCGGCGCGGTGATGTAGCCAGCAGCCGCTCGGCGAGCGACTGCCGCAGCGCTCAAGCCAAAGCCGCTTGTGCTGCCCGTACCTCCACCCTCACCTGCTCGGTCAGTTCGGCCTTGAGTGCGCTGAACTCTGGGCTGGTCTTGATCCGGTAGTCGCGCGGGTGGGCCAGCGGCACCACCAGATCGAGCTTGATTCGGCCAGGCCTGGCGCTCATCACCACCACCCGGCTGCCCATGAACACCGCTTCGTCGATGTCGTGGGTGACGAACAGCACGGTCTTGCGCTGGCTGACCGAATCGCCCTCCCAGATACCCAGCAACAGCTCCTGCATCAGCTCGCGGGTCTGGTGGTCCAGCGCGCCGAAGGGTTCGTCCATCAGCAGCATGCGCGGGCTGTTGGCCAGCGCACGGGCGATCGCCACCCGCTGCTGCATGCCGCCCGAGAGCTGCTTCGGAAAGTGATGCTCGAAGCCGCGCAGGCCGACCTTGTCGAGAAAAGCGCCGGCGATCTCCAGTTGCTCAGCCCTTGCCAAACCACGCTCGCGCAGACCGAAGCAAACGTTGTCGCGCACCGTCAGCCAGGGAAACAGCGTGTAGCTCTGGAACACCATGCCGCGGTCGGCGCCGGGGCCGCTGATGCGCTGGCCCGCCAGCAAGACCTCGCCGGACGTCTGGCGGTCGAGGCCGGCGACGATGCGCAGCAGCGTGCTCTTGCCGCAGCCCGAGGGCCCGAGGATGGTGACGAAATCGTTCTCGGCAACCTCCAGATCGGTGGCCTGCAGCGCCAGTGTGGGAACGCCGCCGCCGCTGGCGGCAAAGCTGCGCGAGACGCCGCGAATCGACAAGAAGGCTTCGGTCATGGTGTGGCTCGCGCCGTTTATCGCCCGAGTTGGGCCCAGGGGAACAACCGCCGGTTGACCCACTTGAAGGCGAAGTCGCTGACCAGTCCGATCAGCCCGATCACGATGATGCCGAAGATGATCTGGTCGGTGGCCAGCAGCGCCTGGCTGTCGGTGATCATGTGGCCGATGCCGCTCGATGCCCCGATCAGCTCGGCCACGATCACGTAAGTCCAGGCCCAGCCCAGCACCATGCGCAGGATCTCGGCGATCTCGGGCGCTGCACCCGGGATCAGCACCCGCCGCACCAAGCTGGCATCGCTGCTGCCCAAGGTGTAGGCGGCCTCGACCAGGTCGCGCCGGGTGTTGCCCACCACCACCGCGATCATCAACACCAGTTGGAAGAAGCTGCCGATGAAGATCACCGCCAGCTTCTGCGCCTCGCCGATGCCGGCCCACAGGATCAGCAACGGGATGAAGGCCGAGGCCGGCAGATAACGCGCGAACGAGACGAAGGGCTCAAAGAACGCCTCGACCGGCTTGTACGCACCCATCGCCACGCCCAGCGGCACCGCCAGCAGCGCGGCCAGCACAAAGCCGCCCAGCACCCGCCAAACCGTCATGCCGATGTCCCAGCCAAAACCCATCTCGGTCAGCAGCAACCAGCCGCTGCGCAGCATCTGCAGCGGATCGGCCAGGAAAGTCTTCTGCACGAAACCGCCAAAGGTCGCCAGCGCCCACAGCGCGACGAACAACACGAAGAAGCTCACGCCCAGCGCGATCTTCGCGCCCGGAGCCACGGCCACCAGGGGTTTCATGTCGAGACCGGCCGCAGTTCACCGTCCTCATAAAAGCACCGGACCCATGCAAGCAACCGCCGCGGATCCGGCTTCGCCGGGCCGCAGGCGGTGCCCTCTTGAGGGGGAGCGCCGCAGGCGCTACGGGGGTGGGTCATTTCAAGAAGCGCGTGTCGGCCAGCTTGCTCAAGTCGGGGATCGCCTTGATGATGCCCACCTCGAGCAGCAGGTCAGCGGCTTCCTTGCTGAATTGGGCATGCTCGCCGGCGAAGAACTTCTGGTTCGCCTCGCGGTCTTGCCAGCGCAAGTAGGCCTGGCTCTTCTCGAAGGCCTCGCCGCTCTGCTTGACGTCAGCGCCCATGATCTCGAAGCTCTTCTTCGGCTCGGCCCGGGTCATTGCCACCGCGTCGAAGTAGCCGTCGGCCAACGCCTTGGCGGCCTTGGGGTTCTCGGCCAAGAACTTCGGCGTGCAGCCAAAGGTGTCCATGATCATTGGGTAATCCAGCGTGGTGGCGATGATCTTGCCGGCTTCGGGCTTGGCCCGCACCGCACCGAGGTAGGGTTCGTAAGTCATCGCCGCGTCGACGCCGTCGGTGCCGGCGATCATCGCGTTGGCGGCGGCCTGCGGCTCGAGGTTGACGACCTTGACATCCTTGATCGACATCCCGTTCTTCTTGAGCATCCAGGCCAGCGTGAAGTAAGGCGCGGTGCCGGGCGCGCTAGCAGCCACGGTCTTGCCCTTCAAGTCGGTGATCTTGGTGATGCCGGGCTTGACCACCATGCCGTCGGCGCCATAGCTCTTGTCGAGTTGGAAGATCTGTGTGGTCGGCACGCCGTTGGCGTTCCAGACGACCCAGGTCTCGACCGTGGTGGCAGCGCATTGCACGTCACCCGAGGCAATCACCAGGTGGCGATCTTTCTGCGGCACCTTCTTGATCGTGACGTCCAGGCCGTACTTCTTGAACAGGCCGGCCTCCTTGGCCAGCGTCAGCGGCGCGAAACCGGTCCAACCCGAGATGGCGATCGCCACCTTGGTGTCCTGGGCCTGGGCCGGGGCGGCCAGGGCCAGCGTGGCGGCGGCCAGGGCCAGGGTCTTGAAGCTTGAAGGCAAGGTCATACGGAACTCCGTTGATGAAAAAGGGCGGGTCAAGCCGGCGTCCAGAGTGCCGGCAAATCGGGCAGGGTTTGCAAGATGCGGGCCAGCGAGCCGTCGCGCACCAGCGCAGTGGCGCACTCGATGTCGGGCGCCAGGTAGCGGTCGCAGGGGATCGCCGGGCTGTGCCGCCGCAGCAGCGCGTGCGCGGCCTCCAGCGGGCCCGAGCTGGCCAAAGGCCGCAAGAACTCGATGCCCTGGGCGGCGGCCAGCCACTCGATGCCCAGGATGTGGGCGGTGTTGCTGATCATGGGCTGCAGGCGGCGCGCGGCGAAGGTGGCCATCGAGACGTGGTCCTCCTGGTTCGCGCTGGTGGGCAGGCTGTCGACACTGGCCGGATGCGCCAGCGACTTGTTCTCGGACGCCAGCGCGGCGGCCGTGACATGCGCAATCATGAAGCCCGAGTTCAGCCCGGGATCGGCGGTGAGAAACGGCGGCAGGCGCGAGACCCCGGCGTCGATCAGCATCGCGATGCGGCGCTCGGCGATCGCGCCCACTTCGGCAATGGCCAGCGCCATGCCGTCGGCGGCCAGTGCCACCGGCTCAGCGTGGAAGTTGCCGCCGGAAATGAGCTCTCCGCCGGTGTGGCCTGCGCCGACTGCAGGCTGCGCGGCATCGTGGCCCAAGGGCGCGAACACCAGCGGGTTGTCGGTGACGGCGTTGGCCTCACGCACCAGCACCACCGCGGCATGGCGCAGCTGGTCAAGGCAGGCGCCCACCACCTGGGGTTGGCAGCGCAGGCTGTAGGGGTCTTGCACCCGGTCGTCGCCGTCGCGATGCGATTGGCGGATCTGGCTGCCCACCAACAGCGCCCGGTAGTAGCGGGCGACGTCGATCTGCCCGGGCTGGCCCCGCAACGCGTGGATGCGGACATCAAACGGGCCGTCGCTGCCGCGCGCCGCGTCCACCGTCAGCGCGCCGATCACCAGCGCGGCCTCGAGCACCGGCTCGAAGCTGAGCAGCGCATGCAGCGCCAGCGCGGTGCTGGTCTGGGTGCCGTTGATCAGCGCCAAGCCCTCTTTGGCGGCGAGCTGCAGCGGGGCAATGCCGGCGGCCTGCAACACCGGCGCTGCGGCCACGCGATCGCCGTCGACCAGGAACTCACCCTCCCCCATCAGCGCCAGGGTCATGTGGGCCAGCGGCGCCAGATCACCCGACGCACCCACCGACCCCTGGCTGGGCACATACGGCACCAGGCCGGCGTTGTGCACCGCGATCAGCGTGTCGATCACCAGCGGGCGCACGCCCGAATGGCCACGCGCCAGGCTGGCGGCCTTGAGCGCGAGCATCAGGCGCAGCACCGGCGCGGCCAGCGGCTCACCCACGCCCACGCTGTGCGAGCGGATCAGGTTGCGCTGCAGCTGGCCCAGGTCGGCCTCGCTGATACGGGTGGACGCCAGCTTGCCAAAGCCGGTGTTCACGCCGTACACCGGCGCCGAGCCCTCGGCCGCACGCCGCACCACCGCCGCGCTGGCGACAATGCCAGGCAGCGCGGCGGGGTCGACCATCAGGGGCTGGAGCCCGGCATGGATGGCTTGCAGCTCGTCGAGAGAGAGTTGTCCAGGTCGCAGCAGCATGGGTTCTTTCCGGTCCCGCCCCAGCAATGGGGCGCGGCGACAACATCCATCAGACCATTGGCAGGTTCAGGCCGTGCTCGTGGGCGCAGGCCACAGCCTCGGCATAACCGGCATCGGCATGGCGCATCACGCCGGTGGCCGGGTCGTTCCACAGCACGCGTTCGATACGCTTGGCCGCAGCATCGCTGCCGTCGCAGACGATCACCACGCCGGCATGCTGCGAATAACCCATGCCGACGCCGCCGCCATGGTGCAGGCTGACCCAGGTCGCGCC
This sequence comes from Bordetella parapertussis, assembly GCA_945878355.1. Taxonomy (GTDB): domain Bacteria; phylum Pseudomonadota; class Gammaproteobacteria; order Burkholderiales; family Burkholderiaceae_C; genus Pseudaquabacterium. The sequence goes on from CAMCTC010000026.1 coordinate 34,389, forward strand.
GCCGGCGGTGTTGAGCAGCGCGTTGAGCATCGGCCAGTCCGAGACCGCGTCGCTGCCGTCGCGCATCGCCTCGGTTTCGCGATTCGGGCTCGCGACCGAACCGGCGTCGAGGTGGTCGCGGCCGATCACGATCGGCGCCTTGAGCTCGCCGGAGGCCACCATCTCATTGAACGCCAGACCGGCGCGATGCCTATCGCCCAGGCCGATCCAGCAGATCCGCGCCGGCAGCCCCTGGAAAGCGATGCGTTCGCCAGCCATGTCGAGCCAGCGGTGCAGGTGCTTGTTGTCAGGGAACAGCTGCTTCATCTTCGCGTCGGTCTTGCGGATGTCCTCGGGGTCACCCGAGAGCGCGACCCAGCGGAACGGCCCGACGCCGCGGCAAAACAGCGGCCGGATGTAGGCAGGCACGAAACCCGGGAAATCGAAAGCGTTCTTCACGCCGGCATCGAACGCAACCTGGCGGATGTTGTTGCCATAGTCGACCGTGGGCACGCCCAGCGCCTGGAAATCGAGCATCGCCTGCACCTGCACCGCGCAGCTGCGCGATGCGGCCTCGCGCAGCGCAGCGTGCTGGCTGGCATCGGCCTGCGCCGCTTGCCACTGCGCCAGCGTCCAGCCGGCGGGCAAGTAGCCGTTGACCAGGTCGTGGGCCGAGGTCTGGTCGGTCACCAGGTCGGGGCGGATGCCGCCCTGCTCGGGGCGCAGCCGGGCCCGCTGGACCAATTGGGGCAGCAGCTCCGCGGCGTTGCCCAGCAGGCCGATCGACACGGCTTTTTTCTCGGCGGTGTAGCGCGCGATCCGCGCCAACGCGTCGTCCAGGTCGACGGCCTGCTCGTCGAGATAGCGCGAGCGCAGCCTGAAGTCGATCCGGCTCTGCTGGCACTCGATGTTCAGTGAGCAAGCGCCGGCGAAGCTCGCGGCCAGCGGCTGCGCGCCGCCCATGCCGCCCAGCCCTGAACTCAGGATCCAGCGCCCGGCCAGATCGCCGCCATAGTGCTGGCGACCGGCTTCGACAAAGGTCTCGTAAGTGCCCTGCACGATGCCCTGGCTGCCGATGTAGATCCAGCTGCCAGCAGTCATCTGGCCGAACATCATCAAGCCCTTGCGGTCGAGCTCATCGAAGTGTTCCCAGGTCGCCCACTTGGGCACCAGGTTGGAGTTGGCGATCAGCACCCGCGGCGCATCGACGTGGGTTCGGAACACACCCACCGGCTTGCCGGACTGCACCAGCAGGGTCTCGTCCTCGCCGAGACGGCGCAGCGCGACCAGCATCGCCTCGAAGCAATCCCAGTTGCGCGCGGCCTTGCCGATGCCGCCGTAGACCACCAACGCGTCGGGGTTCTCCGCCACCTCGGGGTCGAGGTTGTTCTGCAGCATGCGGTAGGCGGCCTCGATCAGCCAGTTGCGACAGCTGATCTCGCTGCCGCGCGGTGAGCGCACCACCCGCGGCTGGGCCTTGACCGCCGGGGCTGGCGATTTGACCGACGAGCCTGGGGATAGATGGGCTTGAGACAGATCGGTCATGGTGGCCTCGGCAATCAAAATTGTGACGAGCTCGCACTCTACTTGTCTAGACAAGCTGACGCAAGCGCTGGATGGTCGGGGTTTTCACTGATGCGATCGCATCGGCTTGAACTTGTCTAGACAGGCGTCAAACGCTACCATCTGCCAATGCCGTCAACGCCCAGCCCGCGCCGCCAGACCGCCCTGGCGCCCTATGGTCGGGTCAAGCAGCACCTCAAGACCGAGCTGTCGCAAGGCCGCTGGCCGCCCGGTACCTTGATGCCTTCAGAGTCAGAACTGGTCGCGCAGTTCGGCGTCAGCCGGATGACGGTCAACCGCGCGCTGCGCGAGCTGCAGTCAGAAGGCTTGATCGACCGGGTCCAGGGTGTGGGCACGTTTGCCGCGCAGCCGCACCGGGTCTCGTCGACGCTGACGATCCGCGACCTGCACGAGGAGATCGAAGCCCGAGGCCACCGCCACCATGTCGAGGTGAAGCTGGTGCGCGAGGAGCGCGCCAGCGCTGGCCTGGCGCTACAGCTCGGACTGAGCCTAGACGCGCCGGTGTACCACTCGCTGATCGTGCACTTCGACAACGGCCTGCCGCTGCAGTGCGAAGACCGCTATGTCAACCCGGCCTGGTCGCCGAACTACCTCAGCGTCGACTTCAGCCGCACCACACCGACCCAGCACCTGCTCGAAGTCGCGCCCTGGTGGGAGGCGCAGTACACGATCGATGCCAGCACACCCACGGCGCAGGAAGCCGAGCTGCTGGGCATCCAGGCCACCGACCCCTGCCTGGTGCTGGTGCGACGCACCGTCAGCCACGGCGTGGCTGTGACCTTGGCGAGGCTGGTGCACCCAGGCACGCGCTACCAACTCGTGGGGCAGTTCAGCCCATGAGCAGCGCCCTGCCCTTGAAAACCATGGCCATGCCAAGGCTGGTGAGCAGCACCGAGGTCGCCGCCCAGCCTTGGCGCAACGGCGGCGGCATCACCCGCGAGCTGCTGGCCTGGCCGCCAGGGCCAGACTGGCGATGGAGGCTGAGCCTGGCCGACATCACCTCGGACGGCTTATTTTCGACCTTTGCCGGGGTGCAGCGCTGGTTCGTGGTGCTCGAAGGTGACGGCGTCGAATTGACGATAGACGGCCAGCCCATTCGCCAGACGCAGGGCGACCCCCCGCTGCACTTCTCTGGCGATGCCCATACCGACTGCCGGCTGCTGGCCGGCGCTACCCGCGACCTCAACCTGATGCTGCGCGGCGCTGGCGGCGGGATGTTCGAGGTCCGGCCAGGACTGGATTGGTCGCCGGCAACCCCGTCCTGCGGGCTGTTTTCCGCCAGTGCCGGCCGCTGCAACGCCGATGGCCTTGACCACGAGGTGCCGGCCATGTCCTTGCTGTGGTTCGACCAAGCACCCGCCACGCTGCGCTTCGACCCAGACCGGCCCGGCCCGGCGGGCTGGTGGCTGAGGCCCTCCACTGGAGACGACAAACCATGAAAAAACTGTGGCGCAACGCCCGCCTGGCCACGCTGGCCGACCCCAGCGGCTGGGGTTTGATCGATGCCGGTTCGCTGGTGACCGAAGGCGACCGACTGCATTGGGTTGGCGAGACATCCGCCCTGCCCGAGGGTCTGCAGGTCGACGAGGAGCAAGACCTGGATGGCGCGCTGGTAACACCGGGCCTGGTCGACTGCCACACCCACCTCGTCTATGGTGGCCAGCGCGCTGCCGAGTTCGAGCTGCGGCTGCAAGGCGCGAGCTACGAGCAGATCGCACGCGCCGGCGGCGGCATCCGTTCGACCGTGTCAGCCACCCGCGACGCGACCGACGGCGAGCTCTACCAAGCGGCATTGGGCCGAGCCCGCGCGCTGATGGCCGAGGGCGTGACGACGGTCGAAATCAAGTCGGGTTACGGCCTGTCGCTGGAACACGAGGCGCGCTGCCTGCGCATCGCCAGGCTGTTGGCCCATCTGCTGCCACTGCAGGTGCGCACCACTTGCTTGTCTGCGCACGCGCTGCCACCCGAGTTCGAAGGCCGGCCCGATGACTACATCGCCGCGGTCTGCGAATGGCTGCCGGTGCTGCACGGGCAAGGTCTGGTCGACGCGGTCGACGTGTTCTGCGAGAACATCGCCTTCAGCCCGGCGCAGACTCGAAAGGTGTTCGAAGCCTCGCAGCGCCTAGGGCTGCCGGTCAAGCTGCACGCCGAGCAGCTCAGCGACCAAGGCGGCGCGCAGCTCGCGGCCGAGTTCGGCGCGCTGTCCTGCGACCACCTCGAGCACCTCAGCGCTGCCGGCGTCCAAGCGATGGCGCGCGCCGGCACGGTCGCTGTGCTGCTGCCTGGCGCTTACTACTTTTTGCGCGAGACCCGGCTGCCGCCGATCGCCGCGCTGCGCGCGGCCGGCGTGCCGATCGCGATCGCCACCGACCACAACCCGGGTTCGTCACCGACGCTGTCGCCGCTGCTGATGCTCAGCATGGCCTGCACGCTGTTCAGGCTGACGCCTGAAGAGGCACTGCGCGGCATGACTGTCAACGGCGCTCAAGCGCTGGGCTTGCGCGACCGCGGTTCGCTGCTCGCAGGCCAGCGCGCTGACTTCGCCGTCTGGCAGGTCGACCACCCCAACGAGCTGGCCTACTGGTTCGGCCGCAACCCCTGCAGCCGGGTGATACACGGCGGGCAGGAACGACATTCGCCACTGCCAGACGACGCCCCCCGATGACCAACGCCATCTTCACGCTGAACCGCGGCACAACGCCGCTGCTACTGAGCCTGCCCCATGTCGGCACGCAGATTCCGGACGAACTCAAACCGCTGCTGGTCGAGCGCGCGCTGGCGGTCGAGGACACCGACTGGCACCTCGAAGCGCTCTACAGCTTCGCACGAGAACTTGGCGCGAGCGTGATCGTGCCGCGACATTCGCGCATCCTGATCGACTTGAACCGCTCGCCTGAGAACGTACCGATGTACCCGGGCGTGAACAACACCGAGCTGTGCCCGACCCGTTTCTTCACGGGCGACCCGATCTACCGCGAAGGATGTGCGCCCACGCCTGAGCAAGTGGCACAGCGGCGCGAGCGCTACTGGCAGCCGTACCACGATGCGCTGACGGTCGAGCTGGCCAGGCTGAAGGCCAGCCACGGCCACGCAATGCTGTGGGACGGCCACAGCATCCGGTCGCAGCTGCCTTGGTTGTTCGACGGCCAGCTCCCCGACCTGAACCTGGGCACTTCGGCAGGCACAAGCTGCTCGCCCAAGCTGCGCGCCGCACTGATGCAAGTGCTCGGCGAGCAGTCGAGCTTTAGCCATGTCACCGACGGCCGATTCAAAGGCGGCTACATCACGCGCCAGTACGGCAAGCCTGCAGACGGCGTGCAGGTCGTGCAGTTGGAGAAATGCTGGTCCAGCTACATGGACGAGTCACCGCCGTGGGTGCTGGCGCCAGAACGTGTCGCGCGGCTGACGCCTTTGCTGCGCAGCCTGCTGCGCACAATGCTGGACTGGCGGCCCAATGCCTGAACCCGGCGCTGCGCCCAAGATGCTCTGGGCACCGGCCGCTTGGCTGCCTGGCGGCTGGCAACAACAGGTGTTGCTGACGATTGGCAGCGACGGCCACTGGGCCGAGGTCAGCGCAGGCGTTGCGCAGCCGCCAGAGGGCGCGCAAAAGCTGGCCGGGCCCTTGCTACCCGGCCTGGTCAATGCCCACAGCCATGCTTTCCAGCGCGCTTTTGCTGGCTTGGCAGAGCAGCGCGACACCGAGAGCGACGACTTCTGGTCGTGGCGAGCGCGGATGTACGCGGTCGCACTGCGCATCACGCCCAGCCAACTGCGGGCGATCGCCGCCCAGCTCTACCTCGAACTGCTGCAAGGCGGCTACACCCAGGTCTGCGAGTTCCACTACCTGCAACACGACATCGATGGCAGCGCCTATGCCGACCCGCTGGCCATGGGTTGGGCGCTGGCCGATGCGGCGCAAGACGCGGGCCTGGGGCTGACGCTGATGCCGGTGCTCTACGAGCGCGCCGGCTTTGGCCAGCCCGCGCTGCGCGACGACCAGCGGCGCTTTGCACTGGGCGCGCAAGGCGTGTGGGCAGCGGCCGGCAAGATCGCCGCCAGCGCCAGGCCGCTGTTCAACGCAGGCCTGGCCATCCACTCGCTGCGCGCTGCAACACCACAGGCTATCCACGCGCTGCGGCGACTGGCACACAACTTCGACGGGCCGATCCACCTGCATGTCGCCGAGCAAAGCGCCGAAGTCGACGACTGCGTCGCAGCCACCGGCGTGCGGCCGATCGCCTGGCTCGCACGTGAACAACTGCTGGACAAGCGCTGGCAACTGGTGCATGCCACGCACAGCGAGCCGGCAGAGATCGAAGCGGTGGCGCGCAGCAGCGCCGGCGTGGTGATCTGCCCCAGCACCGAGGCCAACCTGGGCGACGGCCTGTGCGACCTGCGCGGCTGGCTGGGCACGGGCTCGCCCTTGTCGATCGGCTCGGACAGCCATGTCACGCGCGATTGGCGCGAAGAGCTGCGCTGGCTCGACTACGGCGCCAGGCTGCAACTGCGCGCGCGCAACGTGGCGGCCGCACCGGCCCAAGGCCAGCCATCGACCGCACATCGATTGTTCTCGCGCACGCTGGCCGGTGGCGCGGTAGCGATGGGTCAGACGCGATGGGGACTGGTGGCGGGCGCGCGCGCCGACGCGCTGGTGGTCGACACAAGCCAAAGCCAGCTCCTAGGCATTCCGGCCGACAGGCTGCTCGACGCGCTGGTGTTCTCCAGCCCGGCCCCCTGCTGGCGCGAAGTGATGGTCGCTGGAGGCTGGGTGCTGCGCGAACCCGGGCAGGCCGAGCGCATCGCCAAGCATTTCGAACAGGCGATGGCCGAGATTTGGTCTGGCACTTAGAGCCAAACTGAAACCGCCTCAAGCGTTTCAGACTCGCAGCGTCAGCGAGGGTCGCGCGTCGGAGCGCGCAACCAGGCCTCGACATGGGCTGCCGGAGGCGGTCCTGTGACCGCTTTTGGCGGCGAACCCGGTGTCAGGAAAACAACGTAAGGCGTGACCCCGCGCCAGCGCGGGTCGACCGCGTGGCGCAGCGCAGGCGCCTGCCCGTCGAAAGCGAACAGCCGGTCAGCATGGCGGTAATGCGCATCGGCTTTCAGCGCCGCGTCGTCCTGGCCAGGCACAAGATCCATCACCACCGCGATCAACGCGGCCCGGCGCCGGCCGATGTGCTGGTGCAGTTGGGCCAGCACCGCCGGGCAATGCGCACAGTCAGTGGTCGAGAACACCACCACCGCCGGCTGCTTGAGGCCGGCCTGCAGCGCGGGCCAGGCGCTGGCGTCGAATGCCTCGACCTGGCGCGGCGCAGCGCCCGCAGGCAGTTGCACAGCCGCCGACAACAAGGCGAGCGCGGCCAGCCAAGCGCGCCACCGGTGTCGCAGCAGCGCCAGCGCTGTTGCGTGAACGCGCGCAGCGCGGTCAGCGTGACATGTTTTCAACCCGTACTCCCTGTGCTGTGCGCCACAGCGCGAAGATCTGCTCACCGCGCTTGACCAGCAGTGGATGGTCGTTGTCGTCGGCGCTGCGGCCAAGCTCCCGGATCGCAAAGCTGCGGCCATCGTCGACCGAGACCCAGGCGCGCCAGCGCGTGGCCTGGCCGTCAAAGCTGCGCCAAGCGATCACCAGTTGCGAGCCTGCGCTCTGCACTGCGGCATGCTCGGCCTGTTCGTCAGGCAGCGGCCGGGCTTGACCGATCGGCGCACCATCGGCACCCAGCCGCCCGTAGCGAACCAGGGCTTGGCCGGCACGGTCGCCAAACCACACCGCGTGGTAGCCGCCGCCAGCCGCAGGCGCCAGCCCGGGGCCATGGTGCGGGCAGGCTTCGAGGGCCCAGTGGTCGAAACTGGCGCGAACAGGCGGCGCAGCGATGCTCGCCACTGGCGCGAAAGCGTGGTCGCGCTGCTGCGTTGCTGCGGCTCCGGGATCGAACACATGACGCCACATCGCCACCAACGAGCCGTCGGGCGCCGGCGCGAGCGCAATGCGGCAGCATTCACAGCTGTGGTCGGCCAGCTTGAGGTCGGGGCCGAAGCTGCGACCGCCATCGCGCGACTCGTTGCGGTAGATCGCCGCGCCGAGGTAGCCGGTCTTGACCCGCGGTCTACGTGAATCCCTCGGTACACCCGACGCGGCAGCCGCGGCCTGGGGCAACGCAGCGGCTTCGGCATCGCGTTTATCGACCCACAGTGTGTGCAGCGTGCCCTGGCCATCGAAGGCCAGCGACTCGAAGCGATGGGTGATGACCTGGCGGTCCTGGTGCACGGTGAAAGGCGGCGAGAAGCTGCGCCCGCCATCGTCCGAGCGCAGCATCCGGATCTGACCCGTGTAGGGCCTGGCCAGCGCCACGGTGTAGCTGATCACCGCCTGGCCTGTTGGGCCGAAAGCGAGCTTGGGCCGGTTCTCGCCGTCAGCCACGGGCTTGTCGCCACCGGTGTCTAGCGCGCGAGGCGCCGACCATTGACGGCCCTCGTCGGCGCTGGTCTGGACGAAGAGCTCGAGCTTCGCGTCCAGACCAACGATCCACAACTCGCCCGAGGGCGAGAACGCGGCGCCGATGGCCAGCGGCGGCGGTCGTTTCTTGCTGCCATGGTCGTGCTGGGCCAGCACCGGCCCGGCCAGCAGCACCGCAAGCGCCAGCATCCCTCTGAACGCAGTCATGGCATGGTTCATGGTCAGACCGTTGTCAAAGGTCGTACTTCAGGCCCGCGAACAAGGTGCGCTGCGGGTAGGGGTTCGGGTTGACGTAGTACTTGAAGTTGCCAAGGTTGTTGACGCCCAATGATCCGCTCCATTCACGCGTTATCTTGTAAGCGATCTTGGCATCGAAGACGCTGTAATGGCTGACCGCGCCGTAGACGTCCGGGTTGACGTCGTTGTGTTGACGGGTCGTGGTGTTGTACAGCGCATTGTGCTGGCGCCCGCTGAAGCGGTAGCTCAAGCTGGTCGACAGCGCATCGGTCGCATGCCAGGTGCCCACCAGCGTGGCGCGCCAGTCGGGGATGCGCGGCTGGGCCGTGCCCTCCAGACCGGGGTTGCGGCTGTTGCGGGTGATCAGCGAATGCGTGTAGGTCAGGCTGCCATTGAGCTCCAGCCCACGCAAACCGAAAGGGGCGGCCTGCCCGGCGATCTCGAGGCCGCGAGTGCGAACCTGATCGACGTTCTGGATGCTCGACAGATTGGGCGTGACGGTGACATCGGTCTGCGAGATCAGCGCGTCGCGCTTGTTCTCGGTGAAGAACGAGCCGCGCAGCATCGCGTTGTCGAACTTGCGCTGCAGCACCCATTCTGACGAGAGCACTTGCTCTGGCTTCAAATTCGGGTCGTTGGTCTTGATGCCGGTCGGGCCGTTGAAAGTCTGGAACATCTCGGCCACCGTCGGGTAACGCACGCCCTTGCCGACCGATGCACGCAGCGCCAGCACAGCCGAGGCCTGCCAGGCCAGGTGCAGCTTGGGCGAGAAGTTCGACTGACTTCGGTCGGCATAGACCAGGTTCTGCGGATTCGGCGCGGTGTTGGCCGCGTTGAAATTGCTGCCTTCGTAAGCCTTCCAAGTCTCCTGACGGCCGCCAGCGACCAAGGTCCAAGCCGGCGCAAACTTCCATTCGTCCTGCAGGTAGACCGCATCGGTCTGGGTCTTGCCGTAGGAGTTGGTGCTGAGCACGCCGGTCTCACTCGTCTGCCAGTCGGCGATGGGCGCAGCCGCAGTGCCGTAAGTCACCGATGCGAGCCGGTAACGGTCGTGGTGCAGGCCGAAGCTCAGGGTGTGCGCCGCGGCCGGGTCTGCGCGCCACTGGCCGCGCAGGTCGAGGTTGGTCCAGCCGGTGCCGTCGGCCATGGTCAGCTGCCCGCCTGGGCGCACGCTGCCCAGACCCGAGTCCAGGCCGTTGCGCGGCGTGGCGGTGCGCGAGATATCGCTCTTCTGGTCGTAGACGCTCGCCACCGCCTCCCAGTCGAAAGCGCCGGTGTTGGCCTTCAGTGTGAGCCCCTGCATCCAGTGCTCGCTGCTGGCGCGGCTCGGCGCAGCGGCTGACACCGTGTAGTCCGCGCCGTCGATCCGCACGTACTTGTGCGGGTTGGCCAGGGTCGACCCGGCGTTGTAGACGGTGGCGCCAGTCGCGTCGTGCAGATAGCTGTCGACGCTGCCGTCGGACGCGTTGCGCCACAGGCCCAGCGTGTAGCTGGCCTGCACGGCTGGCGAGAATCGGTAGCCGAGCTTGAGCTTGCCCATGTCCTGCACCGTGTGGTCGATGCCGGTCGAACTGACGATGATGCGCGGCTTGCCCGCGGTGTCGATGTCGCGGTAGACATCGGCACTGTTGACGATCGTGAAGCTGCCGGCGGCCGCTGGGGCACCGGTCTTGGCGGTGGTGTTGCCAAAGGTCTGGGGCTGGCTGCGGTTGTCCAGATGGTCGAGCGAGAGCCAGTAAGTCCAGTCGCGCACAGCATTGCCGATGGCCGCGCTGGCATGGCCACCGCCGAAGCGCTCGTTGGTGCCGTATTGCTGGTAGCGCTGGCTGAAAGCATCGAGCTTGACATGGGCCTCGAAACGCGTCGGCTCACGCGTGACGAGCCGCACCACACCGCCTGCGGAGTTGCCAGGGTAGAGCGCCGAGAACGGCCCGTAGACCACTTCGACACGGTCGATCTCCTCGGGCGAGACCATGCCCCAGCGCGGCGCGGTGGCGTAGCTGTTGTTGAGAAAATTCGACAACAGCATCCCGTCGCCATAGACCGTGGTTTGGGCGCTGGCCACCGAGCTGTTGACCCGCATCACCAGGATGGCGTTGCGGTCGCCGATGTAGCGCTCGCGCACATGGACGCTGGGCAGGTATTGCAGCACGCCGGCGGTGGTCACCGCGTTGATGCTCTCGTCGATCTGCTGCGCGCTGACCGACTCCACCGTGGCGGGCAAGCGCACGGGCTGCACGGCCTTGTGCGCCGAGACGAGCACCACATGGGAGGGGGATTGCGCATCGTCGCCGGTGGCGGCGACCGCGCCGCAGGTCCACAGGCAAGCCAGCGCCAGAGCGGAGCGCTCGAAAATTGGATTTGTCATGATTTTCTTGTTGCAGCAGCCAGGCTTGCGGCCGGGCTGGCCCTGAGCACTGCATCGCGCAGCGGGCCCACAAGCGGCCAGGGCGGGGGATCTTCAGCCGGCAGTGAGCCAGCCCCAAAGCAGAACGCTTCAGACCGCCTTGGGCGGACCCCTGGGTTGCGCGGCGATCCAGGCAAACAAGGGCCCGGGCGCGTGCAGGAACAGCAGCGGCACGCTGGTGCCAAACAGCGGACCGGGCACCGCCAGCTCAACTGATGAGGGCGGCGCCAGCAGATCACAGCGCAACAAGCAGCAACTGTCCTGCGCATCCGCAGCCGACGCACCGCCCGCAGGGGCATCAGCCGTGGCCTTGGCGCCGGTCGAGCACACCATGTCCCAGGGCGATGCATCGCCTTGCGCAAAAGCCAAGGCCCGCGCAACCCCAGGCGCCAGCGTGGCGAGCACCATCGCCAGCAGCGTCAGCCATTGGGCAAATCGGTGGTGGCGGCATAGACCGGTCATGAAGCCGGAGTGTAGCCGGCAGCGATGCGCGTGCGCTGACGGTCCTGGCGGCGCAGCGAACTGGGCGCAGGCCCGCGCCGCGCAGGCTGACAGCCTCACGCCGATCACCTCGGGCCATACCACCCCAGCCGTTTGACAGCCCGCAATCGGCAGGGGGCTGGGCCGGTCTAGGCTGTCGAGGTCTCTTTCGCCGAATGGCGGCAGGTCAGCGGTGCATGCCCTCTGCGGCCCGATGCGCTGCACGCTCGGCCGCAAGACATCCCAACCAGGCCAGCAGCTTGGCAACCGTTGCAAAGGACCTCGAGATGAACACACTGACCAAGCTCGCCCTCGGCCTGATGGGCCAGCTCAAACCTCAGCCACCGGTCGGCGACGCGTCGACCCGCTTGGCCTTGGTCGCGCCCAACCAGCAAGGCGGGATGCCGCTGATGGAATCGCTGATGCGCCGTGAGTCAAAGCGCGATTTTTCGCCCGACGCACTGCACGCGCAGCGACTGTCCGACCTGCTTTGGGCCGCCGGCGGCATCAACCGCCCCACGCTGGGCGGCCGCACCGCGCCAAGCGCGATGAACTCGCAGGAAGTGTTGCTCTACGCCGCCATGGCGCAAGGTTTTTACCTGTACCAACCGAGCAATCATTCGTTGGCGCTGGTGCAAGCCAGCGACGTTCGCCGCGTCACCGGTTACCAGGACTTTGTCGACAACGCCCCCCTCGACCTGATCTACGTCGCCGACCATCCACGAACCAAACTGGTACCCACCGCCCTGCGCGAGGCCTATGCCTACGCCGCCGCCGGCGCGATGGCGCAGAACGCCTACCTGTACTGCGCCTCAGCCGGTCTGGCCACCGTCGTTCGGGCCTGGTTCGACCGCAGCGCGCTGTCGCAAGCGATGGGCTTGACGGCCGACCAGCAACTGCTGCTGGCCCAGACCGTCGGTCATGTCAAAGAGCCCTGAACAGGCCCGTCGCCAAGCCGTGCCGTTGACGCTTGGCCAATAGCGAACAAGCTCATAGGTTGGCGCCGAACCAGTCCTCCAACAACTGGTTGACGGGCTCGTGGCATTCGTACTGCACCCAATGTCCGCCGCCGGCCAGCAATCGCCACTCCCAACCGCTGCGAGTCGCGGCGATCGCAGGCGCCAAGTCTTGCGGGACTGCGGTGACATCGTGTTCGCCCCAGACCAGCAGCAAACGGCCTTCGTAACTCGCCAAGCGAGACTGCAGTCCACCCACCATCGAGATCGACTTGCTGCGAAACCGCGTCGCTTGGCACTGGGCCTGGTAAACCGCCAGCGCCATCGCATCGACCGCTTCAGGCGCGTGCAGCATGAAGCTGCCGAGGTTCTGGCGCAAAGCCGCACTGCGCGAAGCAACTGGTCCGAAGCGCCAATCGAGCAACTTCTCGGTCATGCGTCTAGGCCCGCCATGACCTCCCGCACCCAGCAGCGCCATGCTTCGCACCGTCTTGCGCTGCGCGAGTTCCGCAGCCACCAGCGCGCCGAACGAGAACGCCGCCAAATCGATGGCCGCACCCGGTCCGATCAGCGTGTCGAGCCCGGCGAGCAAGGCATCGACCAGGCGCTCCAGACGGTTCGGGCCGTGGGGCGGACCGGCCAGGTTTGACGATTCGCCGAAGCCCGGCATGTCGGGCAGCCACAGCGTGCGGTGCTGCGACAAGGCCTCGATGTTGCGAACCCAGTGCAGCCAACTGCCGTGCCCGCCGTGCAAGAGCAGCAGCGGCGGCCCAGCGCCAAAGCGGCGCCAAACCACCTCACCGTCCGGACAAGGCAGCACATGCCTTGTCCCAAGCCGCTCAAGCGCTGCCCAGGCGGCTGGCGCTGGTGGACTGTTGTTTTCGGTGCTGGTCATCATCGTGTTGTAGGCTGTCATGAACGGGTGAGCGGTCGCCAAGGGACGTGCCGAAGCGGCTTCGCCGCTATTGTGGGACAAGGCCGATCACCCAGAGCGGCCACCCAGCTCAGGCCGCAGGCGCTGGCCGCGAGACAATGCGCATAGGCTTGCGGGATGGCGGCAATGGCTCCGGGCTAAGGCAAGGCATGCCAACAGCACTGTACGCAGCGGCACTAACCGGCAAATCGGTGCTCAGACCTCAGCCGCGCGCATGGCTTGTGGCAAGCGCCAAGTCCGACGAATCTTTCAACACCCTGGTCTGGATCGAAAAAGTCATGAACTGCTTCAAATGTGGACTTGAATTGACCGGCAAGGCAAGGTTTTGCAGCGATTGCGGCGCGGAGCAGCCCATGACCGAGCCGGCGCTTGCTGCGGACCCTTCGGCAGCCAGCCTGTCCGAAACCGTCACGCCGGAGCCAGCCGTGGAGCCATCGCCGCCCGCGCCCGACTGGAGCGTTGAATTGCCCACCAGGCCCAGCAAGTCCGGACGGTCTGTCGCTGCCGCGGTGATAGCTCTCGCGTTGCTGGGTGCGGCAGGGTATTGGTTCATGAGCCGCAACAGCCACCCGCATGACGAAGGCGCCGTCGACGCCGCCCACCAAGCACCAGCATCGCACGAGTCACAGGGCAAGGCGCATCCGACCCCGCCAGCACATGGCGCAGCAGCCGCAGATCACGGCGCGGATCACAGTGCGAATCAAGCCGCAGATCACGCGACAGACCACGCCTCGAACCATCCGCCCAGTGACTCGCAACGCAAAATGACGGAAATACTGAAGAAGTACAGTGAAGAAGCCTTGGTCGAAGTGGAAAAGCGCTACCAGGCCAGGCAAGCTGCGAAGAAGCTGAACCCAGCGCCGCGCTTTGTGGAAGTCCCGCCCGACGACGGCAACATCAAGGTGGAGTTCACTGTCAATCTCGCAGACAAAGGCGAGAGCCACTACTTTCAGACCAAGATCGTTCTCCGAACCCTGGACGCGCAGTCCGAAAAGAACATCGTCGACATGCGGCCGGTGCTGAACTCAAAGATCATCATCGTGTTGTCGGGCCGGACGCTTGCCGAGACCTCCACCAACGCCGGCAAGTTTGCCATTGCCAACGATGTCGCGCTGGTGGCGAATGCAGCGCTAGATCCGCTGCTGACGCTGATCTACATCCTCCAGAGCAACCCCTCGGATGAAACCATTGCCTCGCTGGTGCGCATTGGCGCGATCCCGCGTCGACTGGACGACGGCTCGAAATGCTGCAGCGCCGAGATGAAGGAAGTGGCACGCCGGTTCTGGCCACTGACCACCGCCGACCTGCCGGTCGAGAGCGCCTTGTTCAAGTCATTCGTGCTGCAGTGAGGCTGCCCTGCTTCGTGTTTGAGCACCGCCTCTTCAGATTCACTGCCGGCCAACCCCGAGGTCTTTGAACACCATGCGAACTCGTCAGCAGAAAGAGGCGCGATATCGCGTGTCATCCAAGAGCATCTCGTGTTTCTTTCTGATCATCGGGCGATGCGTGGCGCCGCAGCGCCTGTCGAGATAAAACCTCGTGAGACCGCGCGCCCGGCACGTAGAAGTCTCGTCGCGTCTCGCTCCATGCCGAGCGTTCCCAAGAGGTGCGCACGAACTTCACGCATGGTTTCACCTTGGTTCGGCGCGGGCGGAGCGGATGACAATTCGTTAAAAGAAGTTGGTTGTATTTTTAACGCTATGAGAGCACACATCACCATGCCCTCACAACGCTCGAGCGCCGACATCCGTTTCAAAGCCGGACCGCTCCCCGCAAGGAGCGGTCCGGCTTTGATAAGCAGGGACGCGCCACTGTCGCAGCCGCCCAGCATCGCCCAGGAGATCGGCCGCCGCATCGCCGAGGCCAGCAAGACCAATCCGGCGCGCGTACATACCCCTTTCGACTTTCTCGACCTGGGCTCGCCTCACAGCGTCGGCATGGCGCTGATGCGCATGGTTCGCAGCGGCGCCCTGCGTCGCCTGACACGCGGCCTCTACGACGTGCCGCGCCAGCACGCACTGCTCGGTGAGCTTCAACCGACCGCCGACGAGATCGCGCAAGCGCTGTCTCGCCGCGATGGCACCTTTGTGCAGCCAGGGCAAGCGATGGCCGCCAACCTGTTGAACCTGTCGGAACAAGTGCCGGCGCGTGTCGTCTACGAAACCGATGGCCCTAGCCGTACAGTGAAGGTCGGCTCGCTGACCGTCCAACTCAAACATCGCCCGCCACGCCAGGTGCGCAGTGCCAGCCCGATGAGCAACCTCGTTTTCGCCGCACTGCGCAGCGTCGGCAGGGACAACGTCAACGAGGCTCGGGTCGCTCATCTGCGCGAGACGCTGTCGGTGAAGGACCGATCGGCCCTTTTGAAGGACCTGCCCCTGGCACCGGCCTGGATGCACCAGCACCTTCGATTCATCGCGACACCAAAGCAGCGACTCGAGCCGGTGATGAAGGCAACAACGCGGCGCAAGCAAGCCGCCTGACCACGCCGAGCAATGGGCCTGGGAGACCGGTTTGTCACCCAAGGAGCAGAGCAATGCGAGGGATGCGTTGAAGGTGCTCGCTCTGGTTGATGAGCGTCGCATGGGGCTTCCTGCCCGCCTGCACTTTCGAGTGAACATGGAGCGGTTGGCCAGTCGCCTCGCCGAGCGAATCGCTGTCTATCCGCGCAGCGCCAACTGGGAGAACATGGCGATGGTGGCGGAGATGCTGGGGCCGTCGGTGACCTACCACCGCGCGCTGGTGGACATCGCCGGCGGCGTGCACGCCGGGCTGATGCTGTCGCGGGCGCTGCACCTCACCCGGCTTCAACACCGACGCCAGCACGATGGCTGGATCTGCAACTCGGCCGCCCGCTGGTCCGAGGAAATCGGGCTGACCCGCCGCGAACAGGAGACTGCCCGCCGCGACCTGGCCCGAGCAGGGGTTTGGGAAGAGGCACTGCGAGGCATGCCGCCCAGCTTGGCCGGACGCGTCCGACTGGACTGCCTGCTGTCGCTGCTGACCGATCGCGCGTCGCAAGCCACCTTGCAAGCCGCGCAAGCAGGTCAAGTCTGCGTGGGCACCGCAGTCAGCGTTGCATAAAAGGGCGAATCAAGCTTG